>NZ_LMQJ01000045.1:0-387070 GCF_001424605.1 Bradyrhizobium sp. Leaf396 | reverse complement strand
CATCGAGCGCCTGTCGGAGATCTCGTCGGCCATTGCCGCTGCGGTGGAAGAGCAGGGCGCCGCGACCCAGGAGATCGCCCGCAACGTGCAACAGGCCGCGCAAGGCACCCAGCAGGTGTCTTCCAACATCACCGACGTGCAGCGCGGCGCGACCGAGACCGGCACGGCCTCCTCGCAGGTGCTGTCGGCGGCGCAGATGCTGTCGAATGATTCCGGACGGTTGAAGAACGAGGTCAGCAAGTTCCTCGCCAACGTCCGCGCGGCGTAGTTCGCGCTCGCTTGATTTCCAAGGGCGGCGCTGTCGGGTCCTGCCCAACACGCTANGCCTCCTCGCAGGTGCTGTCGGCGGCGCAGATGCTGTCGAATGATTCCGGACGGTTGAAGAACGAGGTCAGCAAGTTCCTCGCCAACGTCCGCGCGGCGTAGAGGCGAGCGCGCGTCTTTCGTGGGAAGTGAGCGGCGCCTTGCGCCGCTCACTTTTTTCAAGCTTCCGCTGAAGGAAGGAAAGGCTTCGTTCCGAGCCATGCCGGCCACGATATGAGAGGCCGGCAATCAGCAGCTGCAAGCTGCGGAACGCTCATCCGTTGAGTCGCATCCTCTTGGATAGTCCCGCAAAAGCCCGGGCTATTTCATGCTGATGCATCAGTATGACTACGGAGTGCCGTTAAGGTGAATGATCTCCAGCGACGGTAAGATCGTGTCGGAAGTCATAGCACGGTTGGAGCCGGTCATCCGACGAGAAACTCCTGATCGTCAGCACTGGGAAGCTCTTTATGTCTTGGATAAACAACGTTCGCATCTCCATCAAGGTTTCCGCAGTGTTTGCGGCGATCTGTCTCGTCGTCGCCGGCAGCACCGCAGCGATCCACAATTCGCTGAACGTGATGAACTCGACGGCGAAAATGACCGTGCATACCTATGAGGTGTTGGAGCAGCTCTCCGAGCTCGTCGGGGCCATGGTCAATGCGGAAACAGGCGTCCGCGGCTATCTCGTTTCGGCGGACCCGGCGTTTCTCGGACCTTACGAATCCGGCCAGAAGCAGTTTCAGGCCGCTGCGGCCAAGGTAGGCAGTCTGACCTCTGACAACCCGGCTCAGCAGAAGCGCCTTGAGCGCGTGAAGGCGTTCGCCAGCGACTGGATGACCAACGTCGCGCAGCGCGAGATAGCGATGATGAAGGACCCTGCAACTCAGTCCAAGGCGCGGGAATTAGAGGCCTCCGGCGCCGGCAAGAAGTCTATGGATGGATTGCGCGCCGTCGTGCAGGAGATGGATGCAGAAGAACGATCGCTCCTGTCGGTGCGCGCTGCATCTGCCGAGGCCGCATCCGCCAACGCGACCATCTCCATGATGATCGGCGGCTTCCTGACGCTGTTGCTCTCACTGGTGGGTGCCTTCGGCGTCGCCATGGCCGTCACCCGTCCCATTCAGCGTATCACCAGCGAGATGGGCATTCTGGCAAATGGCGATACGTCGGTAGTCGTGTCCGGAACGGAGCGCAGGGACGAGATTGGCGAGATGGCCCAGGCGGTCCAGGTGTTCAAGACCAATGCGATCGAGGTCGAGCGGCTCAAGGCGGAGCAGGTCGAGGCTGAGCGACGGAATGCGGAGCAACGCAAGCAGGACATGACCAGGCTTGCAGACGATTTCGAAGGTGCTGTCGGCCAGATCATCGGAACGGTCTCGTCCGCCTCGACGCAGCTCGAGGCGTCGGCCACCACCCTTACCGGCACGGCCGAACGCTCGCAACAACTGGCGACCACGGTCGCCGCCGCTTCGGAGGAAGCCTCGACCAACGTGCAATCGGTGGCTTCGGCGACGGAAGAGATGGCGTCCTCGGTCGGCGAGATCAGCCGTCAGGTGCAAGAGTCCGCACGGATGGCGGGCGACGCCGTCGGCCAGGCCCGCGCCACCACCGACCGCGTCAGCGAGCTGTCCAAGGCCGCCGCTCGCATCGGCGACGTCGTCGAGTTGATCAACACCATCGCCGGTGTCAGCGAGCTGTCCAAGGCCGCCGCTCGCATCGGCGACGTCGTCGAGTTGATCAACACCATCGCCGGCCAGACCAACTTGCTGGCGCTGAATGCGACCATCGAAGCCGCACGTGCCGGTGAAGCCGGTCGTGGCTTTGCCGTCGTGGCGTCCGAAGTGAAAGCGCTCGCCGAGCAGACCGCGAAGGCTACCGGCGAGATCGGCCARCAGATCTCCGGCATCCAGGCCGCGACCAACGATTCCGTCGGCGCGATCAAGGAGATCTCCTCGACCATCGAGCGCCTGTCGGAGATCTCGTCGGCCATTGCCGCTGCGGTGGAAGAGCAGGGCGCCGCGACCCAGGAGATCGCCCGCAACGTGCAACATCGAGCGCCTGTCGGAGATCTCGTCGGCCATTGCCGCTGCGGTGGAAGAGCAGGGCGCCGCGACCCAGGAGATCGCCCGCAACGTGCAACAGGCCGCGCAAGGYACCCAGCAGGTGTCTTCCAACATCACCGACGTGCAGCGCGGCGCGACCGAGACCGGCACSGCCTCCTCGCAGGTGCTGTCGGCGGCGCAGATGCTGTCGAAYGATTCCGGACGGTTGAAGAACGAGGTCAGCAAGTTCCTCGCCAACGTCCGCGCGGCCTAATCGGTCAGAACTCTGCGGCTACAAGAGCGGCGCCGCCTGTTCGGCGCCGCTCACGGCTTGGCACGGGCTGCATATCGGCCCGAGGCCGCGTCCGAGCGGCTCATCTTCCATTTTCCGATAGGCCGGCAAGAATGCGGCGCGCTGGTCCGCATCACCTCCGTAGGACTGCGGAGTATGGCTAATGTTTTCATCATACATCGTGCGCATAAAAACAGGGCCGAACTTCGTGCGCAACTCGGGGAATTGTGCGCTCGATGAGCAATAGGTGCGCCGGCAAGCTTGGGGGTATCTGATGTCCTGGATCAATAATTTGCGCATTTCCATCAAGGTTTCTGCGGTGTTCGTCGCGATCTGCCTGATCGTCGCCGGCAGCACCGGGGCGATCTACCATTCCCTGAGCGTAATGAATTCGACGTCGAGAATGACAGTTCATACCTACGAGGTGCTCGAGCAGCTTTCCGGCCTTGTCGCCGCTATGGTCAACCAGGAAACCGGTGTTCGCGGCTATCTCGTCTCGGGCGATGCCGGCTTTCTGGCCCCCTATGAGGCCGGGCAGAAGCAGTTTCAGGCGGCGGCGGCCAAGGTCGGCAGCCTGACCTCGGACAACGCGGCGCAACAGAAGCGGCTTGAGCAAGTCAAGGCATTCGCCAGCGACTGGGCGACCAGCATCGCGCAGCGCGAAATCGCACTGATGAAGGATCCGGCAACTCAGGCGAAGGCCCGCGAACTCGAAGCATCCGGCGCCGGCAAGAAAGCGATGGATGGCTTGCGCGCGGTGGTGCAGGAGATGGACAAGGAAGAACGATCGCTGTTGTCGGTGCGGGCCGAGGCTGCCAACGCTGCTTCCGGCAACGCAACACTGTCCATGTTGATCGGAGGCCTCGTCACGCTGCTGCTGTCGCTTGCGGGCGCCTTCGGCGTGGCCTTCGCGGTCACTCGCCCCATCCAGCACATCACGACCGAGATGGAGATTCTTGCGAGGGGCGACACGTCCGTGGTGGTGTCGGGCACAGAACGCAAGGACGAGATCGGCGCAATGGCCCAGGCCGTTCAGGTCTTCAAGACCAATGCGATCGAGGTCGAGCGGCTGAAGGCGGAACAGGCTGAAACCGAGCGTCGCAATGTCGAGCAGCGCAAACGTGACATGATCAGGCTTGCGGATGACTTTGAGAGCGCGGTCGGCGAGATCATCGGAACGGTGTCCTCTGCTTCGACACAGCTGGAGGCGTCCGCCACCACCCTCACGGGAACAGCCGAGCGCTCCCAGAAACTGGCGACCACGGTTGCCGGAGCTTCGGAGGAAGCCTCGACCAACGTGCAATCGGTAGCCTCGGCGACGGAAGAGATGGCGTCCTCGGTCGGCGAGATCAGCCGCCAGGTCCAAGAGTCCGCGCGGATGGCCGGCGATGCCGTCGGCCAGGCCCGCGCCACCACCGAGCGTGTCAGCGAGCTCTCCAAGGCCGCCGCTCGCATCGGCGACGTCGTCGAGCTGATCAACACCATCGCCGGCCAGACCAACTTGCTGGCGCTGAATGCGACCATCGAAGCCGCACGTGCCGGTGAAGCCGGTCGTGGCTTTGCAGTGGTGGCGTCCGAGGTGAAGGCGCTGGCCGAGCAGACCGCAAAGGCTACCGGTGAGATCGGCCAGCAGATCTCCGGCATCCAGTCCTCGACCATCGAGCGCCTGTCGGAGATCTCGTCGGCCATTGCCGCTGCGGTGGAAGAGCAGGGCGCCGCGACCCAGGAGATCGCCCGCAACGTGCAGCAGGCCGCGCAAGGCACCCAGCAGGTGTCCTCCAACATCACCGACGTGCAGCGCGGCGCGACCGAGACCGGCACGGCCTCCTCGCAGGTGCTGTCGGCGGCCCAGATGCTGTCGAACGATTCGAGCCGCTTGAAGAACGAAGTTAGCAGGTTCCTGACCAACGTCCGCGCGGCGTAGACCGCTCGAGAAATGAATTAAATGGCGAGCGGCGCACAATGCGCCGCTCGTTGCGTTTGGCGGAGGTAGAAACTCCCGGAGCGGTAGAATACCGAGTGCCCACCGTGTTGTTACGGGCGGCCGGTTTCACCGATGGTTAAATCGCATTTATGACAATGTGAGTGAGGGCGGATTCGTGCGGGAGACGATCTCGTTGGAGTTTTTCATTTTGATCCAGTTTCCGGGGTAGAACGATGCGCAAGAATTTTCCTATCACCGAGATCGAATATCCGGTCAGCGACGAGACGTTGATCGTCTCGCGGACCGACCTCAAGGGCAAGCTCACCTACTTCAACGAGGATTTCGTTGCCGCCGCCGGCTTCACGTCGGCGGAACTCATGGGCCAGCCGCACAACATCGTCCGCCACCCCGACATGCCGCCGGAGGCGTTCGACAATCTCTGGGACACGCTGAAGGCGGGCAAGCCCTGGCTTGGCGCCGTAAAGAACCGTCGCAAGAACGGCGACTTCTACTGGGTGCTGGCGACGGCCTCTCCGATCCGTGAGAACGGGCAGGTCAAGGGCTACACCTCGATCCGCACCAAGCTGCCGGCCGACCAGCGCAGGCTCGCGGAAGAGGTCTACGCCGCGATCCGCGAGAAGAAGCCGCATGGCTATCGTATCGACGCCGGCATCATCCGCCGACGCTCGTGGCTTGATCGGTTCAGCATCTTCACCGGGACGCTGAAGGCGCGGTTGGTCACGACGATGGCGCTCCAGGCGCTGTTCATGCTGGCGCTCGGCATCGGCGGCGCGCTCTCCACCGGCGGTTCGGTCAGCCTGATGCTGGCGTCTCTGGCTGTCTTCGGTGCCGCCATCGTCGGCTTTGCCGGCCTTGCAACGATGCATGCGATCCGCGGCCCGATGCAGCAGCTCAACGACACTTTGCTCAACCTCGTGCAGGACAAGCTCGACAATCGCATCGTGATCGAGCGCGACGACGAGATCGGGGAGGCGCTGCGCAACCTCCAGACCGTGCAAACCATTATCCGCTTCAGCCGCGACGAGGTGCAGGCAGTGCAGCGCCGAGCCGAAAGACAGCGCAAAGCCGACATGACGAAGCTTGCTGACGGCTTCGAGGCCGCGATCGGCGAAATCGTCGAGACCGTGTCCTCAGCCGCAACCGAGCTCGAGGCCTCGGCCTCGACGCTGTCCTCGACTGCGGGCCGGGCGCAGCAATTGGCGACGGCGGTCGCAGCCGGCTCGGAGGAAGCGTCGACCAATGTCCATTCGGTGGCTTCGGCCGCCGAGGAGATGTCCTCCTCGGTGCGCGAGATCGGCCGGCAGGTGCAGGATTCCTCCCGCATCGCCAGCGAGGCCGTCAGCCAGGCACAAGCCACCACGGACCGTGTCAGCGAATTATCTCGGGCCGCTTCGCGGATCGGCGACGTCGTCGAGCTTATCAATGCGATTGCGGGCCAGACCAACCTGCTGGCGCTCAATGCCACCATCGAGGCGGCGCGGGCGGGTGAGGCCGGTCGCGGATTCGCGGTGGTGGCGTCCGAGGTCAAGGCGCTTGCCGAGCAAACGGCCAAAGCCACCGGCGAGATCGGGCAGCAGATCGGCGGCATTCAGGCGGCGACGCAGGATTCCGTCAATGCCATCGGCGAGATCAGCGGCACCATCGCCCGCTTGTCCGAGATCGCTTCGGCAATCGCCGCGGCCGTGGAGCAGCAGGGCGCGGCTACGCAAGAGATCGCCCGCAACGTGCAGCAGGCGGCCAACGGCACCCAGCAGGTCTCGTCCAACGTCGGCGACGTACAGCGCGGCGCCTCCGAAACCGGATCGGCGTCCTCGCAGGTACTTTCCGCGGCGCAGATGCTGTCTCGCGACTCCAACCGCCTCAAGCTCGAGGTCGGCAAGTTCCTCAACTCGGTCCGTGCCGCCTAGCGGCACCTCATTCGCATCGCGCGACGGCGGTCGGAGTTGCTCCGATCGTTTCGCCCGTTGCGGGTTGCTCGGCACAGGGTGGGCAACCATTCGATAATCATACGGTCCGATACAGCGCGTGTCCCGATGAAGTTTGTGACGAACTTTGATGTGAGACAATCCAGCGTTGTCGGAAGCGGTTATTGGTTGCGCGGAATCGTCCTTGTTTCGGGACAGTGCTCACAAGAGGGAAGCGAGCCGTGCACGCGCGAATTGGAACGATCCTGCCTCTGATTGTCTCGGCGCTCGCCCTGATGGGCGTGGCCGCCACCGGTTTTGCGGCGCTTGGCGCCTATCGCGACCGACAGGAGGCGCACGCTTTTGTCGAGCTCAATGCCATCTCGCAACAACTGCTGCACAGTGCCGGACAATGGGCCCTGGAACGGGGGATGACCAACGCGGCGCTGAACGCGCCGGAGACCATCACCGCAGACCGCCGCGCCGAGATTGACAGGATCCGCGCAGATTCCGATCGCGCGTTCCGCGATGCCGCTCAGCGCCTGCGCAGCCTGCCTGTGATGAAATCCGCCGAGTCCCGCGTTGCGGAGGCAGAACGCGTACTTCAGGGCATCGACAGCCTGCGTCGCAAGGTCGATGCGGATCTGACCAGGCAAAAGGCCGAGCGTGATCCTGCCGTCCTCGGCGCGATCGTTCCGGCCATGACCGAGCTGATCGAGATCGCCGCCAATCGGCTGCGCCTCACTCTGGAGACATTGACCGATTCGCCATCGGCGGCGATGACCCGGCTCGTAGGGCTTCGCCACCTCACCGCTGAGATGGCCGAAAATGCCGGCCGGGAGCGGGCCTTTCTCGCGGGCTTGATCAGCGGCCGTACGAAGCTCACCGCAGATGGCATCGGCCAGATATCCGGCCTCCGCGGTCATGTCGATCTAGCCTGGACGACCATCTCGCCTGTCGCCCAACGCGCCGATGTTTCGGTCGGCCTCGGCCGGGCCATCAAGGACGTCGAACAGAAATACTTTGACAGCTACGGTTCGCTGCGCACGGACGTGATCCGGGACGGCAACGCGGGCGAATACAAGATCTCGAGCAACGATTACTTCGCGGGAGCGACCAGCGGCATCAACGCGATTCTGCAGCTTGGTGAGGCTATCGCCGCGGACGCTGATCGGGAAGCCGCCGGGCTTGCCTCAAGAAGCACCTCTCATCTGGTGGTCAGCGGCGGGGTTCTCCTTGCGAGCATTGCTCTTGCACTGCTCAGCTTCTGGGTCGCGTTCTCGCGGATCTTGCGGCCGCTGTCCGCATTGACCACTGCGATGGGCGAGCTTGCCGCGGGCAATTTCTCCATCGTTCTACCCGGCCTTGGTCGCAAGGACGAGATCGGCGACATGGCGCATGCCGTCGAGGCGTTCAAGGTCAAGGCTGAAGAGAAGGCGCGCCTGGAGGTCGACGAAAAGGTCAGGCAGGACCAGATTGCCGCTGAGCAGCGCAAAGCTGACATGCACAGGCTCGCCGGCGCGTTCGAGGCCGCCATCGGCGAGATCGTCGACACGGTGTCATCGGCCTCGACGGAGCTCGAAGCTTCGGCCGGCACGCTGAACACCACTGCCGAGCGCGCCCAGGAGCTGGCGGTCGTGGTTGCATCGGCATCGGACGAAGCGTCCTCCAACGTGCAATCCGTCGCATCGGCGACCGAGCAGCTTTCGTCCTCCGTCAACGAGATCAGCCGGCGAGTGCAGGATCAGGCCCGGATGGCCAACGAAGCCGTCGGACAGGCCGGCCAGACCAACGACAGGATCGGCGAGTTGTCGAAGGCCGCCGCCAGAATTGGCGATGTCATCGAACTGATCGATCAGATTGCAGGGCAGACCAACCTCCTGGCTCTGAACGCCACCATCGAGGCCGCGCGGGCGGGCGAGGCGGGCCGCGGCTTCGCGGTGGTCGCTTCCGAGGTCAAGGCGCTGGCCGAGCAGACGGCCAAAGCCACCGGCGAGATCTCCCAGCACATCACCGGCATTCAAGCGGCCACTCAGGACTCGGTCAGTGCCATCCGGGAAATCGGCGGCTCCATTGCCGGCCTGTCGGAGATTGCCTCGGCGATCGCCGCAGCCGTCGAAGAGCAGGGCGCCGCAACCCAGGAGATCGCGCGCAACGTGCAACTGGCGGCGCAGGGAACGCAGCAGGTGACCGCCAATGTCGGCGACGTCCAGCGCGGCGCCACGGAGACCGGTTCGGCGTCGTCGCAGGTGCTGTCGGCGGCGCAGACGCTGTCACGCGACTCCAACCGCCTCAAGCTCGAAGTCGGCAAGTTCCTGGAGACAGTCCGCGCCGCCTGACATGCCTGCCGCATGGCTGCGATGTCGATCCGCAGCGCGATAGCAGGGAAGTGAATGCCGGTTAGCCGCCGTCGTCAACTCGGGCCAGGCCATGTCGCGCGCGCATCGCGTCCGGGACGCGAGAGCTGGCTACGCTACCCGCCACTCCGGTACGCCGTCGGCGGCCATCGCGATATCCCCGAGCGACCCCACCGGCGTGCGCTCCATGTCGAGCAGATGCTCCAGCGTCGCACTATCGCTCGCCGGAATCCGCGCCAGCGTGCGCCGGTCGTCGGTCGTGCGCAGCATCACCACGCCGTGCTCGACATCGCCGCCGCGGCCGTAGAGCACGGTGAAGCTCTCGACCTTGCCTTTTCCCGTGGCCTCCGTCACAAACTCGGGCACGGCGTGCTTGTTGCGGTCCGCCTCCGCTTGCACGCTCGTCTCCTGAGCCAGCGCCTCGCGCGGCGGGGTTTTCGATACCACCAGCGCGTGGTGCTTGGTGACGAAGCCGCCCTGGCCGTAGAGCAGGCCGAGCTTTGCGCCGTCGCGGACACGCCGCACCATCGCGCAGGCCGCGTGCGTCATGTAGGTGTTGAGCGGCGCGCCGAAGAAGGTGAGGCCGCCGGTCACGGTCGGCTGCACGTCGGCGCCTAAGCCCAGCGTCCGCCGCGCCATCTTGGGCACGCAGGGGAAACAGCTGTAGAGCTCGATCGCATCGAACTTCCTGCCGTTTCCGCCTACGAGGTCCATCACGGCCTTCAGCACCGCGTTCTGCGGGTGGCTCTCGTAAAACTGGTCGCGCAGGAGATAGTCGCGCGGCTCCTCAGCCGAGGCGCCGCCGAGCGGGTAGACCAGCTTGTCCTCGGCAATCCCGGCTGCCCGCGCCCTGGCAAGGCTCGTGAGCAGCAGCGCGCCGCCCATGTTGACGCTGGGGTTTGCCACCATGAGCTTGTTGTAGGGCCAGGCGATCAGGCGGTTTTCGGCGGTCGGCGTCGTGATCTCTTCAGGTGCATAACGCCGTTTGAGCCAGGCATTCGGATTCTGTGCGGCCGCTTCGGAATAGCGCGACCACAGCGTCCCCGACTCCGTCATCGCCTCGCGCGGCGTCTGGCCCCAATGTGCAGAGGAGGCCGCCTCATAGAACGGATAGACCGTCACGGGCCGGAACACGCCGAGTTCCACCGCGAGCGGTTTCTGGAACGCCGCGCCGCGCTTGGGCTCCTCGACGTCGTGCGCAAACGGGGTCCATGGCAGTTTGACGCCCGCGCGCTCCGCCTTGGTGGCAGTTGACTGCGCTTCCGCGCCGCAGACCGCCGCCACTGTGCACTCCCCGCGCGCGATGCGCTTTGCCGCCTCGTGGATGTAGCGGATCGGGCTCTCTCCGCCGACGGGGCCGTAATAGCAATGCGCGGGCGAGATGCCGAGCCGCTGCGCCAGAAGTTTTTCCGGATCGCGATAGCGCCAGCTCAGGAAGTTCACCACGTCGAGCGACTGGACGTCGCCGAGCAGGCTTGCGCCGGCGTCCTGCTCGGCGCGCCGCAGGGCCTGCTCGAGCAGATCGAGTGGCTCGAGGCCGTCGGCGATCTCCTTGGGACGGTCGACGATCTCGCCGACGCCGACGATGACGGGTATACGGTCAGGGGAAACAGTCGTCATTGTTTTTGCTTCTTCACTCTCTCAGACATCTCCGACCTCATCCTGAGGAGCCTGCGAAGCAGGCGCCTCGAAGGATCGGCCGCGGGTTCTCATGGTTCGAGACAGCGCCTGCGCGCCTCGTCATCATGAGGGTCTACACCATTACTCCGCCACCAGCGCATTCATGTGCTCGACGGCTTCGGCGAACTCTTCCTTGAACTCCTGCACCACCGCGCCCGCCGATTTCACGCTGTCGATCAGACCGACGCCCTGGCCGACGAAATAGCTGACGAGATCGCGCGCTTTGGCGTTGCCACTGGCGGCAGCTCGGTCGATCGAACTGAAAGCGTCGCGGCTGATGATGCTTTGCAACGGCATCGGCAGCGCCCCGGGGCTGTCGGGAGCGCGGTCCCAGGCATCGGTCCAGACCGAGCGGAGCTGCCGAGCCGGCTTGCCGGTGCGGCCCTTCGAGCGCACCGCATCGCGCGACGACGCGGTGATCATCTTTTCGCGAAAGATTTCCGTGGTCTCGGCCTCGACGGTCGCAAGCCAAACCGAGCCGGTCCAGGCGCCGGCCGCGCCCATCGCCATGCAGGCCGCCATCTGCCGCCCCGTCATGATGCCGCCGGCGGCGAGCACCGGCACGTCGCGGATGGGCTTGATCGCTTTGATCACCTCGGGCACCAGCACCATGGTCGAGACTTCGCCGCAATGGCCGCCGGCCTCGGTGCCCTGCACCACGAGAATATCGACACCGGCCGCAACCTGACGCAGTGCGTGCTCCTTGGCACCGACCAGCGCCGCAACGGGGACGCCGTGCTTCTTGCCCATCTCGATCATCGCCTTCGGCGGCACGCCCAGCGCATTGGCAATCAGGCGGATCGGGTGATTGAAGGAGACCTCGAGCAGCCGAAGCGCAGTTTTCGCATCAAACGGCTGCGGCTGGTCGGCTGCGACCTCCGTGGTGGTGAGCTCGATGTCGTATTTCTTCAGGAGATCGCGCGTGTAGTTGCGATGCTCCTGCGGCACGCGCGTTTCCAGGCTCTTCCAGGTGACGTCCTTCTCGCCCGCAGTCGAGATGTTCTCGGGAATCAGGACATCGATGCCATAGGGCTTGCCATCGACGTGATCGTCGATCCACTTCAACTCGCGTTCGAGCGTGTCAGGCGTGTGCACGGTCGCGCCGAGCACGCCGAAGCCGCCGGCGCGACTGACGGCCGCGACGACATCGCGGCAATGGCTGAAGGCGAGCAGCGGGAATTCAATGCCCAGCATGTCGCAGATCGGCGATTTCATGACTCTCTCCCGGCGCCTTCGCGTCTCGTACTCTCGCTCGCGAAGCAAAGCGACGCTAGCCGATCGTCACTCACGATGACATGCCGAATTGGGCAAGGCATCTTGTGTGTAGGCGTCGCGCTCTTCCCGCAGGGCCGCTGCGACCCGCCACTCCGGGGCTCGCGTCAGCGAGAACCCGGAATCGATTTTGCAGAGCATTCTGGCGGCGCGATGGATTCCGGGCTCGCCCTGCGGGGGCCCCGGAATGACGGGGAGCGAGCTTGCCATGACGAAACGGTGAGATGCCACGGCCGGCAATGCGTCTCGGAGGGCTTGCCATCGGCCAATCGCGGTCTAATTAATGCAGGCGCATCTTTCCGCCGGAGCCCCCGCATGACCGACGCCCCTGCCTACGTGCCGCCCAAAGTCTGGACCTGGAACAAGGAGAACGGCGGGCAGTTCGCCAGCATCAACCGCCCGATCGCCGGCCCAACCCACGAGAGGGAGCTGCCGGTCGGCAGGCATCCGCTTCAGCTCTATTCGCTGGCGACCCCGAACGGGGTGAAGGTCACGGTGATGTTGGAGGAGCTCCTGGCGCTTGGTCACGAGGGAGCCGAATACGATGCCTGGCTGATCAAGATCGGCAATGGTGACCAGTTCGGCAGCGGCTTCGTCGACATCAATCCGAACTCGAAAATCCCGGCACTGATGGATCGGTCCGGTCGGGAGCCGATCCGGGTGTTCGAGTCCGGCTCGATCCTGCTCTACCTCGCCGAGAAGTTCGGCGCCTTCCTGCCGAAAGACATCAACGCCCGCACCGAGACCATGTCCTGGCTGTTCTGGCAGATGGGCAGCGCTCCCTATCTCGGCGGCGGCTTCGGCCACTTCTACGCCTACGCACCGTTCAAGATAGAATACGCCATCGATCGCTTCGCGATGGAGGTCAAGCGCCAGCTCGACGTGCTCGACCGGCGCCTCGCCGATAACGAGTATCTCGCGGGCAAGGAGTACACAATCGCGGACATGGCGGTGTGGCCGTGGTATGGCGCACTCGCCAAGGGACTGGTCTATGGCGCCGGGGAATTCCTGTCGGTCCAGGACTACAAGAACGTGCAGCGCTGGACCGACGAGATCGCCAAGCGCCCAGCCGTGAAGCGCGGCCGCATGGTCAACCGCGTCTCCGGCGATCCCGCCAGCCAGCTCCACGAACGTCATGATGCCAGCGATTTCGAGACGAAGACGCAGGATAAGATCGCGCCGGCGACCTAGGAGACTTTCGACGTCATGGCCGGGCTGAACACTTGTGCCGGCCATCCATGTCCTTTGTGGCCGCTACGAAGAGCGTGGACGGCCCCGACAACCCCGGGCATGACGATCCTTGTCAGGCGACGCTGAGCCCGAAGCATGGCCTCGCGCCTCAATCCGGCAGCATCTCTCCGGACCCGCCGAAGTCCGCCGGCAGGTCGGCATATTTCGGCAAGCCGTCCCTGACCGACACCATCTTGCTCGCGTAGTTCGCGTGCAGGGTCG
The DNA here is from genome assembly GCF_001424605.1 of Bradyrhizobium sp. Leaf396. Lineage (NCBI taxonomy): Bacteria > Pseudomonadati > Pseudomonadota > Alphaproteobacteria > Hyphomicrobiales > Nitrobacteraceae > Bradyrhizobium > Bradyrhizobium sp. Leaf396. The sequence continues at coordinate 373,820 of NZ_LMQJ01000045.1, read as the reverse complement.
GCCGGTGCTGGTATCCCTTGAGCAGGTTGGCGTAGACGTCGATCAGCCGCATCCGCGGATGCTCGGTCATGACATGGCCGCCGCAGCGTTTGCAGAACTTTCGATAGGAATGCTCGGTCTTGTTGAACGTTCCGAGCTCTGCCTCGCCCTTGGTGATGCGCACATCGTCCGACTTCCACAGGCTGAAAGCATTGATTGGAGCGGCCGACCACGCTTGGCAGTCGGCGCAATGGCAATAGCCTGCAAATATCGGTTTGCCGGTGGCCTCGACCTCGACGGCTCCACAGAAGCAGCCGGCGCGATAGCTCGCCTGCGGTTCGGCCTGCGCATCGCCGTCATCCGCCAGGAGGTCGTTATAGCCGGGATCCTTGCGCATGAAATTGCGGATGAAATCGCATTCGACCGAAAGCTTACGCCCTTGCGCTCGCACCGCGTCCAGTGTGGCGCGGCCGAGCTTTGAGCCGATGCCGCGGCCGCCGAGCTCCGGCGGCACTTCGGTGTGCACGAGGGTGATCGCACCGTCGCTCTTCCGGTAAGTCACGAAGGCGACAGGCCCGTCGACGTCGAGCTCGAACCGGTTGCGTTCTTCGTTGTCTCGAAAGGCTTCCGGCATCGTCTCGCTCCTTTTCTGCGGCTATTTGCTCTTCACGCCCTCCGCCGCCGGAAACGCCACGCGGTCGTCCGTGCGGCAGTAGCGGTCGGCGAACATGCGGCCGATCGGATGATAGCGGTCCATATGCACCCGCATCGCCTCGGGATCCCAGAGTTCGTCGCGGATGTGAAAGTGGATGCCTTCACCCATGATCAGGCGACGATCGTCGTTCACGTCGATCAGCTTCCAGAGCTTGCACTCCATGGCCCAGGGTGTGTCGGCCAGCCGGGGCACGGCAATTTTCGTCGAGGGCGCGAGCTTCAGGCCGAGATAGTCCGGCTCGCCGATCTCAGGCGGAAAGTCGCCGCTGGACTCGTGCATCGCCCGCGCCAGCGGCTCGTCGGCAATGTTGACCACGAATTGGCCGGTTCGCTGGATGTTGAGAAACGTATCCTTGTCCTCGCCGTTCGGCTTGCGGTTGGCCGCGAACATGCAGAGCGGCGGATCTTCGCAGAAGGCGTTGAAGAAGCTGAATGGTGCAGCGTTGACGACGCCGGTCGGTCCGAGTGTGGTCACCCACGCGATCGGACGCGGCAGAATGAAGGAGGTCAGCACCTTGTAACGCTCGCGTGGCGTCAGGTCGCTGGCGGCGTATTCCATGCTAGCTCCGGGGCAAGCCGTCATTGCCGGGTTTGGGCCCGGCAATCCATCAATCCTGAAGCAATGTTCCATTCGATGGATGCGCGGGTCAAGCCCGCGCATCACGCGTTGAGATCAAGCCATGCTCAGCTCGTGCCGGCCGACCACCATCCAGTGCACCTCGTCCGGACCGTCGGCGAAGCGCAGGTGACGCACATCCTGGTACATCTCCGCTAGCGGGGTCCAGTGCGAGATGCCCGTGGCACCGTGCATCTGGATCGCCTGGTCGATGATCTTGCAGGCGCGCTCCGGCACCATGGCTTTTACCATCGAGACCCAGACGCGGGCCTCCTTGTTGCCGAGCACGTCCATGGCCTTGGCGGCCTTCAGCACCATCAGCCGCATCGCTTCGATCTCGCAGCGCGCCTGCGCGATGATCTGCATGTTGCCGCCCAGATGAGCGATCTTCTTGCCGAAGGCCTCGCGGGTGAGGCCACGCTGCACCATCAGGTCTAGCGCCTTTTCGGCCTTGCCGATGGTGCGCATGCAGTGATGGATACGGCCGGGTCCGAGGCGCAGCTGCGAGATCTCGAAGCCGCGGCCTTCGCCGAGCAGGATATTCTCCTTGGGCACGCGCACATTGTTGAAGCGCATATGCATGTGGCCCCGCGGCGCGTGATCCTGGCCGAACACGTACATCGGTCCGAGCACCTCGACGCCGGGCGTGTCGCGCGGCACCAGGATCTGCGACTGCTGCTTGCTCGGCGCCGCGTCCGGATTGGTCTTCACCATCACGATGAGGATTTTGCAGCGGGGATCGCCGACGCCGGAGATGTAATACTTCTCGCCGTTGATGACCCATTCGTCGCCGACGAGCTTGGCCGTGGTCGAGATGTTCTTGGCGTCGGAGGAGGCGACATTCGGCTCGGTCATGACGTAGGCCGAGCGGATCTCGCCGTTGAGCAGTGGCTTCAGCCACTTCTCCTTCTGCTCTTTGGTGCCGACGCGCTCCAGCACCTCCATGTTGCCGGTGTCGGGCGCCGAGCAGTTCATCGTCTCGGACGCCAGCGGGCTCTTGCCGAGCTCGGCGGCGATATAGGCGTAGTCGAGATTCTTCAGGCCCTGACCGGTCTCGTCGTCGGGCAGGAAGAAGTTCCAGAGGCCTTCCTGCTTGGCCTTGTTCTTCGCCTTCTCCAGCACCTCGAGCTGCTTTGGCGTGAAGCTCCAGCGATCCTCCTTGCCTTCGCCGGCCTTGGCAAACTCGATCGACATCGGCTCGACGGTGTCGCGGATGAACTTCTTGACGTGGTCATAGAGCGGCCTGACCTGATCCGACATGCGGAGGTCGTTGAGGTCGTCGCCGGGATTGAGGGTGTAGTTGGTGGTGCGGGGAATGTAGGTGTGTTTTGTCATTGTTCCTCCCGTATCGCTGAGATCATGCTGGACGCGAGAATAGTCGCAGCGCGGCCAAAGCGCGAGCGCGCATTTTCACGCGCAGGCATGCCATGCGATGGAATTCGCGAATGCGTTTGAAATGTTGTTTGAACGCCGACTGAGGGAGGCGGCAGGCGCCCGCCTCCCACGTCGCTGTCATCGCCCGATTCAATCGGGCGATACAGTATCCCAGAGGCGACAGTGATGAACGAGAGGGCCGCGGCGCACTGTATGCTCCGGTCCAGGCCGGGGCATACAGCTGTGGGTGTGGCTAGATCAAGCAGGCATCCGGTGCATCGCGCAGATCTTGTTGCCGTCGAGGTCGCGCAGGTAAGCCAGATAGAGCTTGCCGCCAGGGCCCTGGCGCACGCCGGGCGGATCTTCGATCGATGTCCCACCTGCTGCGACACCGGCTGCGTGCCATTGGTCGACCTGCTCCGGCGAGTTGCAGGCAAAGCCGATCGTGCCGCCGTTCGCGCAGGTCGCCGGCTCGCCGTTGATCGGCTTCGACACCGAGAAAACGCCGGTCTTGGTGATGTAGAAGATGCGATGGCCGTCCACTTTCGCCGGTCGCACCTCGAGCGTGCCGAGCAGCTTGTCGTAGAACGCCTTTGCCTTGTCGAGGTCGTTGGTGCCGATCATGACGTGCGAGAACATTTGCCCATTCCCTTTGTAGCCCGGATGGAGCGAAGCGAAATCCGGGTCTGTTTGTTCTTGGCAGTCCCGGACTACGCTTCGCTCCATCCGGGTTACGAACGCGAGAGATCAAAAAGCCGTGTAGCCGCCGTCGATCACGAACGTATCCGCCGTGTGATAGGACGACGCCTTGCTCATCAGATACACGGCGATGCCGCCGAAATCGGATGCTTCGCCGAAGCGGCGCATCGGAATCCGCGGCATGACGTTGGCGACAAACTTGTCGTTGGCCATGAGTCCCGCGGTCATGTCACTCTTGATCCAGCCCGGCAGGATCGCATTTGCGGTGACACCGTAGCGCGCCAGCTCGACGCCGAGCGCGCGCACCAGGGCGTTGATGGCGGCCTTGGTCGCGGCATAATGCTCGTTGCGCGCGGTGCCGAAGATCGAGGCAAGGCTGGAGGTCGCGACGAGCCGGCCGAAGGGATCGCCGGCATTGGCGCGATCCGTCATGTGCTTGGCCGCAGCCTGGAAGGCATGGAACACGCCGTCGAGATTGGTCGCGAACATCGTGCGCCATTCTTCCTCGGTTCGCTCGATGAATGAGCGCCGGCCGCCGCCGCCGATGCCGGCATTGGCGAAGCAGCCGTCGATCCGGTCGAACGTGTCGAGCGTCGCCTTCATCGCGGCATTGACCGAGGCCGGGTCGGTGACGTCGCAAACGCGGGTGTCGACCTTGCCGGGAAGACCGGCCAGGCTCGCGGCCGCAGCCTTGTTCTTGTCCGCATTGCGGCCCCAGATCGACACGTTGCAGCCTTGGGCCGCGAGCGCCTGCGCGATGCCGAGGCCGATGCCGCCATTGCCGCCGGTGATCACGGCGACGCGGCCGGAGAGGTCGAAAAGGTTCATGGCGCGTTTCCTGTAGTTCGTGTGGCGCGTATCAGCCGCTGCGCACAAGATTGCTTGCTATGCTGCGATCACCATGGACAAGACCGCGCCAAAAATCAAATATGCGCCCCAGCAAAAGTAATTCCGGTCTGCGAAACTGTCGCAGGCCGCAACTGACGAGGGAAGCCATGCAGTTCAAACACGTCGCGCTCGATTTCGATGGCGCCGTCGCGATCCTCAAGCTCGACCATCAGGAGGTGATGAACGCGGTTTCCGTCGACATGTTGAGCGGTCTTTCCGAGGCGCTCGATGCGATCGAGGAGAAGAAGGACGAGGTGCGCTGCGTGGTGCTGACCGGCGCGGGGCGGGCGTTCTGCACGGGAGCGAACCTCCAGGGCCGCAACAACCAGTCGAAGAAGACCAAGGCCGGCCTGACGCTGGAGACCGGCTTCCACCCCTTCCTGCGCCGTATTCGCAACCTGCACTGCCCGATCGTCACCGCGGTGAACGGCCCGGCGGCCGGCGCCGGCATGAGCTTCGCGTTGCTCGGCGACATGATCCTGTGCGCGCGCTCGTCGTATTTCCTGCAGGCGTTCCGCCGCATCGGTCTCGTGCCGGACTGCGGCTCGACCTGGCTCCTGCCGCGCCTCATCGGTCGAGCGCGCTCGATCGAGCTGTCGCTGATGGGCGAGCGCCTCCCGGCCGAGAAGGCCCTGGAATGGGGCCTGGTCAACCGCGTCTATGACGACGGCGTGCTGATGGAAGAGGCGATGAAGCTGGCGCGCGAACTCGCCAGCGGCCCGACGGTCGCGCTCTCTCTGATCCGCAAGCTGTATTGGGACAGCCCGGAAAATTCCTTCGAGGATCAGCTCAATCTCGAGTTCCAGTGCCAGCTCCGAGCCGGCGATACCCAGGACTTCCGTGAAGGCGTCGGCGCATTCCTGGAGAAGCGGCCCGCGCAGTTCAAAGGCAAATGATCGAAGCGGAGCTCTCGCGCAGCGTTAGGCGCTGGTGCCCGGGCGCGACTGGCGTCACCGGCGCAGCAAAGCTGTCGGGCGGCGCCAGCCAGGAGACTTGGCGCTTTGACATCCTGCACCCCAATGGGCCGATCGGTGCCATCCTGCGTCGTTCGCCCAAAGGCTACGGAGCGGCTCCAACGCGCGCGGCCGGTCTGGGTGCCGAAGCACAGCTGATGCAGCTGGCCTATGAGGGCGGCGTGCCGTCGCCGCGCGTGATGCACGTGCTCACGCCGGAGGACGATCTCGGCACCGGCTTCATCATGCAGCGGGTCGAGGGCGAGACCATCGCGCGCAAGATCCTGCGCGACGACGAATACGCGGCGGCGCGCCCGATTCTGGCGCGGCAGATCGGCGGTATTCTCGCTGGTCTCCATCGACTGCCGAAGGACAAGCTGCCCGAGCTGCGCAGCCGTGGCGCGACCCAGGAAATCTCCGAATTCGAGCGCGACTACCGCAGCCTGGACTGGCCCAAGCCGGTGTTCGAGCTGGCGCTGCGTTGGCTGCGTGACCACGACCCGGGCCCATCAGCCGAGACCACGCTGGTGCACGGCGATTTCCGCAACGGCAATCTGATCATCGGCGCCGACGGCGTCCGTGCCGTGCTCGACTGGGAGCTCGCCCATCTCGGCGATCCCATGGAGGATCTCGGCTGGGTCTGCGTCAATTCCTGGCGTTTCGGCGAGATCGACAAGCCCGTCGGCGGCTTTGGCTCGCGCGAGGAACTGTTCGCCGGCTACGAGGCCGCCGGCCGCAAAGTCGATGTAGCGCGCGTCAAATTCTGGGAAGTGATGGGCACGCTGCGCTGGGGCATCATGTGCGGCGGCATGATGCAGCGCTTTCGCGAGGGGCCGGATCATTCCATGGAGCGCGCCATGATCGGCCGCCGCGCCTCCGAGACCGAGATCGATCTGTTGCGGCTCTTGGCGCCGCGCGGGAGCTGACACATGCAGGACGAGCCGACCCCGATCGAGCTGACCAAGGCGGTCGCTGATTTCCTCCGCAATGACATCACGCCGCTGATCTCCGGCCACCAGGCCTTCAAGCTGCGCGTGGCCATCAACATCCTCGATCTCGTGACGCGGCAGCTGATCCGGGAGGACGAGGGCGATGCCAGGGAGGTCGAGCGCCTCCGCGTGCTGCTCGGCATCGAAGGCTCGGTCACCGAACTCAACCGCGCACTCGCCGGGCGCATCGCCAAAGGCGAGGTGGATCTCGCGACTCCAGGTCTCGCCGAGCATCTGTGGGCGACCACGATGGACAAGCTTGCGGTCGATCAGCCGAATTACGCCTCGTACAAGCGGGAGCTGTCGCGCGACAGCTAGGCCTCTTCCCGTCATTGCGAGCCGACGGGTCCGCGCAGAGCGCGGCCCGATGACAGGCTCCGCGAAGCAATCCAGGGTCTTTCGGCACGGGCAGTCTGGATTGCTTCGTCGCAAGAGCTCCGCGCAATGGCGAGCGAAAGGACCTGTCTACTTCCCCACCCATTTCGGCGGCCGCTTCTCCGAGAACGCCTTCGGGCCCTCGATATAATCCTGCGAGGCCACCATCGCCTTGACCGCCGGATACTCGCGCTGCTCCTCGATCGCCTGTTCCAGCGAGACGGCGAGCCCCTTCTGGATCGCCTGCTTCGAGGCGCGGATCGACATCGGCGAATTCTTGGCGATCATGTCGGCCCAGCGCAGCGCGGCGTTGAGGGCCTCGCCCTGCGGCACCACCTCGTTAACGAAGCCGAGCTCGAGCCCCTCCTTGGCGCTGACATGGCGTGCGGTGAGGATCATGCCCATGGCGCGCTTCAGACCGATCTGCCGCGGCAGCCGGTGCAGGCCACCGGCAAGCGCGGCAAGGCCGACGCGCGGCTCGGGCAGGGCGAAGGTGGCGTTCTCCGAGGCGATGATGAGGTCGCAGGCCAGCGCGATCTCGAAGCCACCGCCCATCGCGACGCCGTTCACGGCTGCGATGATCGGCTTGTCGCAGTCGAAGCGCGAGGTGAGACCGGCAAAGCCGCCCTTGTCCCAGCCGCGCTTGCCGCCGGCAGCTTGCCACTTCAGATCGTTGCCGGCGCAGAACGCCTTGTCGCCGGCGCCGGTGACGATCGCGATCCACTGCTCGGGATCCCCCGAGAAATCGTCGAACACCTTCTGCAGTTCGAAGTGCGCATCGGTGTGCAGCGCGTTGTAGACCTCGGGCCGCGACAGCGTGACGATTGTGATCGGCCCCTTGCGTTCCACTCTGGAAAACTTCAGCTCCATGGTCGCTCCCGCATTTTCTCCTGAAGGAATATTGATGCCATAGTAGCGCGCGTTGGCGACGGAGCACCACCGAATTACGCAATGCGCTTTGCGCAGCTGTCACGCCTCGGCTTGCTTGACTTGCGCGAGCTCTTCTCCGCTTAATCATGCGAAGCAAGAATGCGCCTAGCGCCTTAACGCAAAACGACAAATCATTCTCGGGAGAGAACCCTTGGATTTCTCACTGCCTGCCGATCTCGTCGCCTATCTCGGAGAGCTCGACCGTTTCATCGAACGCGAGATCAAGCCGTTGGAACAGGCCGACGACAACATCCGCTTCTTCGATCACCGCCGCGAATGGGCGCGCACCGATTTCGAGAATGGCGGCCTCCCGCGGCATGAATGGGAGGCGCTGCTGCGCAAGGCGAAGGATCTTGCCGATGCCGCCGGGCATCTCCGCTTTCCGGTGCCGAAGCAATATGGCGGGAAGGACGGCTCCAACCTCTGGATGGCGGTGATCCGCGAGCACTTCGCCGCAAAGGGTCTCGGCCTGCACAACGATCTCCAGAACGAGCATTCCGTCGTCGGCAACTTCCCCGTCGTCACCATGCTCGACCGCTACGGTCGCGACGACCAGAAGGCGATGATCGACGGTTCGATCAGGGGCAAGTACCGCATCACCTTTGGCCTGACCGAGCCGCATCACGGCTCGGACGCCACCCACATGGAGACGCGCGCGGTGCCGGCCACCCGCGATAACGTCAAGGGGTGGATCATCAACGGCGAGAAGATGTGGACCACCGGGATGCACGTCGCAACGCATTGCGCGCTGTTCGCGCGCACCAGCGGCAATGACGGCGATGCCCGCGGCATCACCTGCTTCCTGGTCCCGGCCAAGAGCCCCGGTGTTAAGGTCGAGGAATACATGTGGACCTTCAACATGCCGACCGATCATCCGCGCGTCAGCTTCACGGACGTGTTCGTGCCTGAGGATGCGCTATTCGGCGAGGTGGGCCGCGGCCTCTCGCTGGCGCAGTGCTTCGTGCACCAGAACCGCATCCGCCAGGCGGCGAGTTCGCTCGGCGCGGCCGTGTACTGCATCAACGAGAGCGTGAAATACGCGCGCGAGCGCAAGCCGTTCGGCAAGGCCCTCGCCGAGAACCAGGCGATCCAGTTCCCGCTGGTCGAGCTCGCCACGCAAGCGGAAATGCTGCGCCTTCTGATCCGCAAGACCGCCTGGGAGATGGACCAGCTCACCGAGGAGCAGATCGAGCGTACGCTGTCCGACCGGGTCTCTATGTGCAATTACTGGGCGAACCGCCTCTGCTGCGAATCCGCCGACCGCGCCATGCAGGTCCACGGCGGCATGGGCTATTCACGCCACAAGCCGTTCGAGCACATCTATCGCCATCACCGCCGCTACCGCATCACCGAAGGCAGCGAGGAGATCCAGATGCGCAAGGTGGCGGGGTTCCTGTTCGGGTATATGGGACCGGGGAAGCATTGACTGGGCAACAATCCAAATCGTCGTATGGAGGCAATCTGGATTGTCTCGTCGCAACGGCTCCTCGCAACGACGCGCGGAGAGCAACGCCTCTCTCCTCCGTCATCGCGAGATCAGCGAAGCAATCCGGCATCTCTCAAGGAAGGTAGTCTCGATGGCTGCGCCTCGAGGCTAGTTCACCCGCCGATCCTTCCCCGCCCAGTACGGCTCACGCAGCTGCCTTCTCAGGATCTTTCCTGAAGGATTCCGCGGCAGCGCCGGCAAGAACTCGACGCTCTTCGGCGTCTTGTAGCCGGCGATGCGCTCGCGGGTGAAGTTGATGATGTCGGTGGCCGTCGCTTGCTTGCCCGGCTTCATCACCACGACGGCCTTCACCGCCTCGCCCCATTTGTCGTCGGGCACGCCGATGACGGCGGCCTCGGCGACATCAGGATGGTCGCACAGCGCGCTCTCGACCTCCGCAGGATAGATGTTCTCGCCGCCCGAGATGATCATGTCCTTGATGCGGTCGTGGATGTAGAGATAGCCGTCCTCGTCCATGTAGCCGGCATCGCCCGTGCGCAGCCAGCCGTCGCCGCGCAGCGTCGCGGCAGTTGCCTCCGGCAGGTTCCAATAGCCCGCCATGTTGGAGCCAGAGCGCGTCGCGATCTCGCCGACCTGCCGCGGCGGCAGCGGTTTGCCGTCGACATCCAGAATCGCGATCTCGACGCCCGGAAGCGCCTTGCCGGCCGAGCGCATCCGCTCCAGCCCCTCGACGTGATCCTCCGGCGGCAGCGCGACGATCGTGCCCGTGGTCTCGGTCATGCCGTACATCTGCACAAAGCCGCATTTGAAGACCTCGATGCACTCCTTCAGCAGCGCCGCGGGGATCGGCGAGGCGCCGTAGAGCATGTACTTCAGCCGCGAGAAATCGACCGTCTTCGCGCGCGGCTGCCGCACCACGAACTGCATCGCCGCCGGCACCATGAACAGTTTCGTGATGCCCGACTGCTCGAAGAAATCCAGCACCTTGGTCGGATCGAACTCGCGCGCGATGACGCCGCGGGCGCCGTGATAGAGGCCCATCACGCCCCAGCCGGAGCCGCCGATGTGGAAGATCGGCATCGCGACCAGCGAGACGTCGCCGGTCGACCACCGGTTCCACTCCGGTTTGTCTTCGGCGTTGCCCGTCTGCACCAGGTTGAGGAAGTTCGCGTGGCTCAGCATCGCGCCCTTCGGCTTGCCTGTCGTGCCGGAGGTGTAGAGCTGGATCGCGATGTCCCTGGTGTCGATCGGCACCTTCGGGTCGTCACCGCTCTGCGCATCGCGCCAGGCCGTGAAATCCTGCCATTCCGGCGCGCCGCCTTCCGTGGTGATGATGGTGTGAACGCCGGGGAGCTGGTCCTTGATCTGGCGGACGAGCGTGATGAACTCCGGCCCGACGAACAACACAGGCGCCCTGCAGTCCGAAACGATGAAGGCGACCTCCGGCCCGGCGAGCCGCCAGTTCACCGGCGCCATCACGACGCCAGCCTTCATTGCGCCCATCAGGAGCTCGAAATAGGTGTCGCTGTTCTTGCCGAGATAGGCGATGCGATCGCCCTTCTTCACGCCCATCGCAAGCAGCGCGTTGGCGACCTTGTTGGTCTTGATATCGAATTCGGCAAAGCTGGTGGTGCGGCCTTCGAACTCGTAGGCGATTGCGTTGCCGCGGCTCTTCGCGCGCTCGCGCACCATATCGGCTAGATTCGCCAATGGCTGTATGGACATGTTTCTCCCGTGACGACTTGTTTTTATGCTTGGGAGTGTGGCGTCATCCGCGGGTGAAGACAAGACGGGAGGGCGATGCCGTGGCTTCGTGGCCCGGATGCGGCGCACCACGCCGCAAGTGCGGCGCGCTGCACTCCGTCCGGGGCACGCGGCAGCAATTATCCCCGCTTCGCCCGGTCCTTCTCGTTCTGCGCCATGATGCTGTCGCGCGCGGTCTTCCAGTCGTCGTCGCTCCAGTCGCGGAGCTGGTAGAAATTTCCGCCCATGGCGAGCGCTTGGGCGCCGTCCATGGCAACGGTCTCGCCGTTGATCCAGTCGCAGCCGCCGGAGATCAGGAACACTGCGAGGTTCTGCAGTTCCTCCATCGTGCCGACCCGGCCCATCGGATTCATCGCCTTGGTGCGCGCGCCAGCTTCGTCTCCCGGCTTGATGCGCTTGCTCATGCCTTCTGTCGGGATCTCGCCCGGCGCGATAGTGTTGAGGCGGATGCCGTAGCGGCCCCATTCGGTCGCGAGCGACATCGTCATCGCGTGGATCGCCGACTTGCTCATCGCCGACGGCACCACGTAAGGCGAGCCGTTGCGCACCCAGGTCACCGTGATCGAAACGACATTGCCAGGCTGCTTCAAGGCGATCCACCGCTTGCCGATCGCGTGCGTCACGTAGAACGTGCCGTGCATGACGATGTTGGCGACCGCATCGAAGCCGCGCGGCGACAGCTCTTCGGTGCGAGAGATGAAATTGCCGGCCGCATTGTTGATGAGATCGGTGAGGGGACCCTCGCGAAAGATGTTCTCGACCATCTCCTCGACCGCGAGCGCGTTGCGGATGTCGACGCCGTGGCTGGTAACGCGGCCGCCGTAGAGGTCCATCAGCTCGATCGCGGTCTCGTCGCAGACGACCTTGCGCCGGCCGCAGATGTGCACCTCGGCGCCGAGCTGGAGAAAGCGCGCCGCCATCGACTTGCCGAGCCCGGTGCCGCCGCCGGTCACGAGAATGCGCCGGCCGGCGAGAAGATTTTCCTTGAACATGGCTGTTTCCCCCGTAGGGATTGTCAGTTAATTGGTCGATTGACTAAATCCGGCTGTCAGCGTCCTGTAAAGCGGCAACTGGTCAAGAACAGGGGAGAATTCGTCCATGGAAGATCGCGTCTCGATCTCGATCTCGGAAGGCGTCGCCGACGTGCGCCTGATGCGCGCGGACAAGATGAACGCGCTGGATCAGGCCATGTTCGAAGCCCTCGTCGCTGCAACGGACCGGCTTTCGAAGGAAAAAGGCGTGCGCGCCGTCGTCCTGTCGGGCGAGGGCCGCGCCTTCTGTGCCGGGCTCGACATGGGGCGTTTTGCCGCCATGAAGGAGAAGGGCGGCAACGGAATTCCGGGCGGCGAAAATCGCGATCTCACCAAGCGCACGCACGGCCAGGCCAACTTCCCGCAACAGGCGGTATGGGGCTGGCGCCAGCTCCCGGTGCCGGTCATCGCGGCCGTGCACGGCGTCGCCTTCGGCGGCGGCTTCCAGCTCTCGCTCGGCGCCGACATGCGCTTCCTCAGTTCAGATGCGCGGATGTCGATCATGGAGATCAAATGGGGCCTAGTCCCTGATATGGCGGGCACGCCAATCCTTGCCTCGCTCGTGCGCGACGACATCCTGCGCGATCTGACCTACACAGGGCGCATCTTTTCCGCGCAGGAGGCGATGACGTACGGCCTCGCCACCCGCATCTGCGACGACCCGCGCGCTGCGGCGCTGGAAGTCGCGCGCGAGATCGCCGGCAAGAGCCCCGATGCGATCCGCGCGGTCAAGCGGATGCTGAACAACCTCTCGGTCGATCCGGGGCCGGCGTTGCTCGCCGAGTCCGTCGAGCAGCAGAAACTGATCGGCAGCCCGAACCAGACCGAAGCGGTGCGCGCCAACCTGGAGAAGCGCGCGCCGAATTTTGCGGATTAGCAGCTGCCGTCGTTCCGGGGCGATGCGAAGCATCGAACCCGGAACCTCGATATTCCCCGGTGCGCAATTGCGCACCTGAGGTCTGGTCCTTCGGCCATCCGGAATGACGAACACAACAACAAAGAAAAACAACAATGAGCGAAACGTCCCCCTTCCTCGGCATCGTCTCCGGCGACCGCCGCCGCAGCCATTCAGAGGTCGCCGACCGCGCTGACCGCATCGCCGCCGGCCTCGCCAAGCTCGGCGTCAAGCCGGGCGGTTGCGTCTGTATGCTGATGCGCAACGACATCGCGTTCCTGGAAGCCGCCTACGCCGCAATGCGGCTCGGGGCCTATGGCGTTCCGATCAACTGGCACTTCAAGCCTGAGGAGATCAGCTACATCCTCGGCGATACCGGCACGTCCGTGCTGATCGGACACGCCGACATGCTGCATGCCCTGCGTGATGCGATTCCCAACGGCGTCACCGTGCTCAGCGTTCCGACGCCGCCGGAGATCCTGGCCAACTACAAGATCGATCCCGGTCATTTGGCGACGCCGGACTTTGCGATCGACCTCGAATCCTGGCTTGCGCAGCACCAGCCCTATGACGGTCCGGTCGTGCCGCAGCCGATGAACATGATCTACACCTCGGGCACGACTGGGCATCCCAAGGGCGTTCGCCGCAACGCGCCGACGCCGGAGCAGCAGGCCGCCGGCGAGCGCATGCGCGCGATGATCTATGGGCTAAAGCCCGGCGCCCGCGCGCTGCTGCCGGGTCCGCTCTATCACTCCGCGCCGAACTCCTTCGGCATCCGCGCCGGCAAGCTCGGCGGCGCGCTGGTGCTGATGCCGCGCTTCGAGGCCGAGGAATTTCTGCAAGCGATCGAGCGTTACAGGATCGACACCATCTTCATGGTGCCGACCATGTTCATCCGCCTGATGAAGCTGCCGGAAGCGGTCCGCAAGAAATACGACGTCTCTTCGCTGCGCCACGTCATCCATGCCGCCGCGCCATGCCCGGCCGACGTCAAGCGCGCCATGATCGAATGGTGGGGGCCGGTGATCTACGAGTTCTACGGCTCGACCGAATCCAGCGCCGTCACCTTCGCCACCTCAGAGGACGCGCTGAAGAAGCCCGGCACCGTCGGCAAGATTTCGCCGGGCGCCGAGCTGCGGTTCATCGGCGAGGATGGCCGCGTGCTGGGGGTCGGCGAGATCGGCGAGATCTATTCCCGCATGGGCGAGCTTGCCGATTTCACCTACCACAACAAGCCGGAGAAACGCGCCGAGATCGAGCGCGACGGCTTCATCACCTCCGGTGATGTCGGCTATATCGACGAAGACGGCTACGTCTTCATCTGCGACCGCAAGCGCGACATGGTGATATCAGGCGGCGTCAACATTTATCCGGCGGAGATCGAATCCGTGCTGCATGCGGTGCCCGGCGTGCATGATTGCGCGGTGTTCGGCATCCCCGATGCCGAGTTCGGCGAGGCGCTGATGGCCGTGGTGGAGCCGCAAGTGGGTGTCACGCTCGACGCCGCCGGCGTCCGTGCCGCGCTCAAGGCGCATCTGGCGGATTACAAGATACCCAAGCACATCGAGATCCGCTCAGGACTGCCCCGCGAGGATTCCGGCAAGATCTTCAAGCGTCGCCTGCGCGATCCCTATTGGGAGCAGGCGGGGCGGAAGATTTGACGGCCTTGTAGCCTGGATGGAGCGAAGCGAAATCCGGGGCGGTGCTTGCGGTGAGAACCCCGGATTGCGCTTCGCTCCATCCGGGCTACGTGCACAGGGATGGAATGATCATGACCGACGCCGCCAACGAAGTCCTCTACACCGTCGCCGACCACATCGCGACCATCACGCTCAATGCGCCGGAGCGGATGAATACTATTTCCGGCCCGATGCTGAACGATCTGGCGCGGTTACTCACTGAAGCCAATGAGGACCAGAACGTTCGCGTCGTGATCCTCACCGGCAAGGGCAGGGCGTTTTGCGCCGGGCTCGATCTGCGCAAGGAGCGCGACGGCAACGGCCTCAGCGCGGCGTCTTCGTCGACCACGATCAACCTCCGGAACACGCCGCCGACGGTGTTGCAGGCCATGGACAAGCCGACCATCTGCGCCGTCAACGGCGGCGCCGCCGGCTATGGAATGGATACCGCGCTCGGCTGCGACATCCGCATCATGGCGGAATCCGCCAAGCTCGCCGCCGCCTTCGTCAAGCGCGGCGTGGTGCCGGAATCCGGCGGCACCTGGCTGCTGCCGCGCATGCTCGGCTGGGCCAAGGCCTCCGAGCTGATCTTCACCGGGCGCACGCTGAGCGCCCGCGAGTGCCTCGACTGGGGCCTCGCCAACGAGGTCGTGCCGGATGCCGAGCTGATGAGCCGCACCACTGCGATCGCCCGCGAAATCGCTGCGAACGCGCCGCTCGCGGTGCAGGCCTCCAAGCGCATGATGCGCATGGGCCTCAATGAGAATTTCCACGACCATGTCCACCACGTCTATCTCCAGCTCCTGCCGCTGTTCAAAACCCAGGACATGGCCGAAGGCATGAAGGCCTTCATGGAGAAGCGTGAGCCGAAGTTCGAGGGGCGGTAATCGTGACCGTCGCTCGGAAGAGCGAACGCGAAATCCAGGCTACCTTGCCATCTTAGCAGAGACAGATTTCGTGCCTATATGAGCGGCGTCACTGACTTCCGGATCATCCCATGGCTCCCGTCTCCATCCTGCTCAACCTGCTCTGGATCCTCTTCGGCGGCGCCTGGATGGCGTTCGGCTGGGTGATCGCCGCGGTCATCATGGCCATCACCATCATCGGCCTGCCCTGGGCCCGGGCGGCGTTCAACATCGCCGTCTACACGCTGCTGCCGTTCGGCTCGCGGGCGGTCAACCGCTACGAGGTGACCGGCGTCGAGGATATCGGCACCGGCCCGCTGGGGGTGATCGGCAACATCATCTGGTTCGTGCTGGCAGGCTGGTGGCTGGCGCTCGGTCATGTCCTGACGGCGCTGGCGCTTGCCGTGACCATCATCGGCATTCCTTTCGCTTGGGCCCATCTGAAGCTCGCGGGCATCGCGCTCTGGCCGATCGGAAAGGTGATCGTGCCGGCTTGACGACGAGTGCTCCGGCGAGAGCCCACACCCACTGTGCGCCGCCACCAAGTTCATCTTGCACTGCGGTAGAAAAATATCGCACACTCCTTCGGGCCGGGCCGCAAGGGCGCTACCAGGGGAGCGAGCCATGTCCCTCCAGACCATACCTTCCGACACCGCCGAGCCTCGCCCTAACCGCCCCGAAGATGTTCAGGCGATGGAGGCCGATGCGCGGCTGCGGGACGACATCCGCCTGCTCGGGCGCATCCTCGGCGACACCGTGCGCGACCAGGAGGGTGCGGACGTGTTCGATCTCGTCGAGCGCATCCGCCAGACCTCGATTCGGTTCCACCGCGACGAGGATCGACTTGCCCGCCGCGAGCTCGAGCAGATCCTGGACAGCATGTCGATCTCCGAGACGGTGCGCATCGTCCGTGCCTTCAGTTACTTTTCCCACCTCGCCAACATTGCCGAGGACCAGAACAACATCCGCCAGATGCGCGCCCGCGGTGCCGGCAAGAACGGCGGCTCCGGCGTGCTCGCGGAAACGCTGGCCCACGCCAGGGACGCCGGCATCGGCGCGGATGCGCTGCGCAGCTTCTTCAAGTCCGCGCTGGTCAGCCCGGTCCTGACTGCGCACCCGACCGAAGTCCGCCGCAAGAGCACCATGGATCGCGAAATGGAGGTCGCCCGCCTGCTCGACCGCCGCGAGCGCGTGGCGCTGACCGCGGAGGAGCTTGATGCCAGCGATGAGCAGCTTCGCCGCGAGGTGCTGACGCTGTGGCAGACCAACCTGCTCCGCCGGACCAAGCTCACCGTGCTCGACGAGGTCGCCAACGGCCTGTCGTTCTACGACTACACTTTCCTGCGCGAGGTGCCGCGGCTCATCAATACGCTGGAGGACCGTCTGGAGGAGGGCGGCGAGCAGGCGGCCGGTGAGCTCGCCTCGTTCCTGCGCATGGGCAGCTGGATCGGCGGCGACCGCGACGGCAATCCCTTCGTCACCGCCGACGTCATGCGCGGCACGCTGCGGCTGCAGTCGAGCCGGGTGATGCAGTTCTACCTGGAAGAGCTTCACGTGCTCGGCTCGGAACTGTCGATTGCGGCCCATCTCGCCGATGTCTCCGAAGAGCTGCGCACGCTGGCGGAGCGCTCGCCGGACACCTCGCCGCACCGGAGCGGCGAGCCCTATCGTCTCGCCGTGTCGGGCATCTATGCGCGCCTGACCGCGACGGCCGAAAAGCTGGAGGTCGAGATCACGCGCCGGCCGGTCGGCAAGGCCAAGCCCTATGAAAGCGTCAAGGAGTTGCAGGCTGATCTCGATGTGCTGCACCGTTCGCTGATTTCCAACAACGCACGCGTCATCGCTCGGGGCCGGCTGCGGCTGCTGCGGCGCGCGGTGGACTGCTTCGGCTTCCATCTGGCGCGGCTCGACATCCGCCAGAATTCGGCGGTGCACGAACGCACCATCGCCGAGCTGATGGACGCCGCCAATCCCGGCATGTCCTATCTCGCGCTCGGCGAGGACGCGCGCATTTCGCTGCTCACCAACGAGCTGCGCTCGACCCGCGCGCTGGTGTCGCCTTTCGTCAAATACAGCGACGAGACCATGGGCGAGCTCAATGTGTTCCATGCCGCCGCGGAAGCGCATGCGAAGTTCGGCTCGGACGCCATTCCCCAATGCATCATCTCGATGTGCAAGGGCATGTCGGACATGCTCGAGGTGGCCGTGCTCTTGAAGGAGGTCGGCCTCGTCCATCCCTCCGGGCGTAGCGCCATCAACATCGTGCCGCTGTTTGAGACCATCGAGGATCTGCAGGCGTCCAGTGGCATCATGGACCGCATGCTGTCGCTGCACGATTACCGCCGCCTCGTGGACAGCCGCGGCAGCGTGCAGGAGGTCATGCTCGGCTATTCCGACTCGAACAAGGACGGCGGCTTCGTCACCTCGGGCTGGGAGCTGTACAAGGCCGAGATCAACCTCGTCGAAGTGTTCGAGCGCCATCACGTGCGGCTGCGCCTGTTCCATGGCCGTGGCGGCTCGGTCGGACGCGGCGGCGGGCCCAGCTATGACGCTATCATCGCGCAGCCCGGCGGCGCGGTGAACGGCCAGATCCGCATCACCGAACAGGGCGAGATCATCTCGTCGAAATATTCCAACGCCGAGGTCGGGCGCAACAATCTGGAGATCCTCGCGGCTGCCACGTTGGAGGCAAGTTTGCTGCATCCGCGCCAAAGCGCGCCGCGCAGCGAATATCTGACCGCCATGGACGAGTTGTCGAACCTTGCTTTCAAGGCCTATCGAAGTCTCGTCTACGAGACAGACGGCTTCGTCGATTATTTCTGGTCATCGACCGTCATCAACGAAATCGCGACGCTCAACATCGGCAGCCGTCCGGCCTCGCGCAAGAAGACCCGCGCGATCGAGGATCTGCGCGCGATTCCCTGGGTGTTCTCCTGGGCGCAATGCCGATTGATGCTGCCGGGCTGGTATGGCTTCGGCAGCGCGGTCGAGCAGTGGATCGCGGAACATCCGCAACAGGGCATGCCGTTCCTCAAGGAACTCTACAGGGAGTGGCCGTTCTTCCGCATGCTGCTGTCGAACATGGACATGGTGCTGGCCAAAAGCTCGATCGCGATCGCCTCGCGCTATGCCGAGCTGGTGCCCGACGAGGCGTTGCGCGAAAAGATCTTCGGCCGCATCCGCCGCGAATGGCACGCCTCGATCGAGAGCCTGCTCGACATCATGGGGCAGGACCGCCTGCTTCAGAGCAACCCGCTGCTGGAGCGCTCGGTGCGCCACCGCTTCCCTTATCTCGACCCGCTCAACCACGTTCAGGTCGAGCTCTTGAAAGAGCATCGCGCCCAGAACCCGGACGAGCAGGTGCTGCGCGGGATCCAGCTGACGATCAACGGCATTTCGGCGGGGCTCAGGAATACGGGTTAGGAGCGAGTTGCAAATAGTGAGTAGCGAATAGAGCTCTGTTCGCCATTCGCCACCCACTATTCGCTTGTCTCAACAGAAATGCGCGCCCTGCGTCTCCACATAGACCGCGTAGAGCGACTGGCTCGCGGTCATGAACAGGCGGTTGCGCTTCTTGCCGCCGAAGCAGACATTGGCGCAGGTCTCCGGCAACAGGATCTGCCCGATCCGCGCTCCGTCGGTCGGCGCGAACACCTGCACGCCGTCGTAGCCGGGTCCGACCCAACCGGCGCCGACCCAGATATTGCCCTCCGTGTCGACGCGAAGGCCGTCCGGAAAGCCTGATTTGCCGTCGAGCTTCATGTCGATCAACTTCTTCGCGTTCGACAGCTTCGGGCCGTCGACGTCATAGGACCACACCACGTTCTCCGCTTGCGGATAATGCGTGACGCCGGTGTCACAGACATAGAGCTTCCTGTAATCGTGGCTGAAGGCGATGCCATTCGGCTTGAATGGCTCGTCCGCGACCTTCGCGACCTGCCCGGTCTGCGTGTCCAGGCGATAGACGGCTTCCTTCTGATGGGGCTGGGGCGAGCCGGTCTTGGCGAGCTTGCCTTCATAGATGCTGATCGCTCCATATCCAGGATCGGTGAACCAGATCGCCTTGTCGTTGGGATGCACCACCATGTCGTTCGGCCCGTTGAGCGGCTTGCCGTTCGCCTGCTCGGCGAGCGGGGTCACCGAGCCGTCATGCTCGAAGCGGACGAGGCGGGTGCGCTCGGCGGTGAGCTGACGGCCCTCGGTATCGAACGAGTTGCCGTTGGACTCATTCGACGGTTTACGGAACTGCTCGGAGATGTGGCCGTCGTCGTCGAGATAGCGGAGTTGCCGGTTGGCGGGGATGTCGCTCCAGACGAGATATTGTCCCTGCGCGTTCCACGCCGGCCCTTCCGCCCAAAGGCAGCCGGTGTAGAGCCGCTTGATCGCGGTGTTGCCGACCTTGGCCTTGAAGCGTTTGGGGTCGATGACGACGATGTCGGGGTCGGGATAGCGTTGCGGCTCGGCATGGGCGCCGAAGTCGCGGGCATTGGCCTGTGATGCCAGGACAGAGGAGGCGGCGAGTGTTGCCGCGCCCTTGAGGAGGTCGCGACGGCCGAGGCCGCCGGTCGCACGGATGTCCTTGGGGTTGGTCAGTATTCTTGTCATGGTTTCCTCCCATTTCGTTGGGAGGCCACCATCCGCCCGCAATCGGGCATAAAGCGGAGCAATCTCCGGTGAAGACAACCGGAGATCGCAAGGCAGGAATGTCTGAAATGCGGCTGGACGAGATCCTTACACGGGATCCCAGGTGAAGATGTCGGCCGAACGATCCAGCTTGTAGAACGAACCCTTCAGCGCCGGCATGCCGTGTTCCGCGATCGATTGCGGCGTCCAGCCTTCGCTCCGCTGCACCGAGCGGATCGGGCGGTTCTGGCTGAACAGGAAGATCTCGTTCATGCGCACGCCGAAGATCTGGCCGGTGACGTCCTTGGCGGAATCGCCGAGCAGATAGCCGCAGAGCGGAGCGATCTTCTCCGGCCCCATCTGCTTGATCTTCTCGACGCGGGCCTTCTCCGCTTCCGTCTCGGTCGGGATGGTGCCGATCATGCGCGTCCAGGCGAAGGGCGAGACGCAGTTGGAGCGGACGTTGAAGCGGCCCATGTCAAGCGCGATCGACTTGGAGAGACCGACAATACCGAGCTTGGCGGCGGCGTAGTTGGCCTGGCCGAAATTGCCGATCAGGCCCGAGGTCGAGGTGAAGTGCACGAACGAGCCCGACTCCTGCTCCCGGAAGATACGTGCCGCGGCATGGCTGACATAGAACGAGCCCATCAGGTGCACCTTGATGACCGCTTCGAACGCCTCCACGCTCATCTTGTGGAAAATCATGTCGCGCAGGATGCCGGCATTGTTGACGACTCCGTCGAGCCGGCCGAAATGATCGGTGGCGGTCTTCACGATCTTGCTCGCAGGAACCGCTTCCGCCACCGACTCGAAGTTGGCGACGGCCATGCCGCCGCGCTTCCTGATCTCCTCGACCACCTCTTCGGCGGGCGCTGCGTTCGCGCCGGCACCGTCGGCCGCGCCGCCGGGATCGTTGACCACGACCTTGGCGCCTTCGCCTGCGCAAAGCAGCGCGATCTCGCGCCCGATGCCGCGGCCCGCGCCGGTGACGATGATGACCTTGTCTTGCAGTGATTTCGACATGCTAGCCTCTCAATGTTGTCTTCGCGGCCGCGGCCAACCCAGTCCGTCACGCGCGGGCTTGACCCGCGTATCCATCTTCAGAAGATGGATTGCCGGGTCAAGCCCGGCAATGACAAGCATGTGTTGTTGGCGCCGCTTACCTCTCGTTCGTAAACACGATCGTGCCACTCGCGGCGAACATGCCGCCTACGCCGTGGCACACCGAAATCTTCGCATTCGGCACCTGCGCGGGCGCGATGCCGCGCATCTGGCGCACGCTCTCCTGCAGCGCGTACATGCCGTACATGCCCGAATGCATGTAGCTCAAGCCCCCGCCATTGGTGTTGAGCGGCAGCTTAGCCCCGGGCCGCGTATTGCCGTCGGCGATGAACTGGCCGGTCTCTTCATACGGCATGAAGCCGAGATCCCCGAGGCCGAACAGCGGCAGATGCGCAAACGCATCGTAGATCATGAGATGATCGACGTCCTTGTGCGCGATGCCGGCCTCCTTGAATGCCAAAGGCCCTGCGACCTTGAACGCGCGCGAGGAATTGAAGGTCTCCATCTGGCTGACCATCGGCGTCTCCACGCTCTCGCCGGTGCCCATGATGTAGACGGGCTTGCGCGGAAAGTCCTTGGCGCGGTCGGCCGAGGTCAGGATCAGCGCGCCGCCGCCGTCAGTGACGAGGCAGCACTGCAGGAGCCGGAATGGATAGGCGATCATGCGCGAGTTGAGCACGTCGGCGACCGTGATCGGGTCCTTCATCATCGCGCGCGGATTTTTCGCGGCCCATTCCCGCTGCACCACCGCCACTGACGCCAGCTGCTCGTGCGTAATCCCGTAGGTCTTCATGAAGCGCAGCACGGGAATCGGGAACATGCTGGGCGGGCCGTAGACGCCGTAGGGCGCCTCGAACTGACCTTGCAGGCTGTCGGCAGGGATCGAGCGCGGCGCCTTGCCGATCATCGACTTGCCACTCTCGGCATGGGTGATCAGCACGGTCTTGCACAGGCCCGCCTCGATTGCCGCTGCGGCATGGCGGACGTGCAGCATGAACGAGCAGCCGCCGACCGAGGTGCCGTCCACCCAGGTCGGCTTGATGCCGAGATAGTGGCAGACCTGCTGCGGCGTCTCGACCGCAGTGGCAAAGCCGTCGATGTCGGACAGTTTCAGCCCGGCGTCGGCAATGGCGTTGAGCGCGGCGTCCGCATGGAGCTGGAGCTGCGAGGCGTTCGGAATGACGCCGAGCTCGGTGGTCTCGGCCGCGCCGACGACGGCAACCTGGTTCTTGCGCATGGCTTATCCCTTGGCCGGACGGAAGACGGGCAGGGTGATCTTGTCGTCGAGCTCCTGGAACGCGACCTCGAGCTTCATGTCGAGCTCGAGCGCCTCCGGCGTCTGCGGACAGTCGATGATGTTGCTCATCATTCGCGGACCCTCCTCGAGCTCGACCACCGCGATCGCGTAAGGCGGCGTGAAGCCGGGCGCGGCGGGGCGGTGGTTGATCACGTAACTGTAGAGAAAACCCTTGCCGCTCGCCTTGAAGACCGAGACCTTGCGCGAGGCGCAGGATGGGCAGAACGGACGCGGCGGGAAGTACACATGCGCGCAGGCGTCGCAGCGCTGCAGGCGCAATTCGCCAGCTTTCGTGCCATCCCAGAAATGCTGGGTCTCCGGCGTCGGTTTCGGTCGCGCGCGCTGCGGTTCGGCCATATTGGCGTCTCCTCCCAAAGGACAGGCCTCGCGCCCGCCTGTTTCGAACTTGATGCGACAATCGACCATCGCGCGTCAACGGTCCAGCAATGCGCATGCATGCCATCATGCGCACAATGCTTGTGTCGAACTGAGGCAGCGCTATAGATTGCGCGCGCCAATATTCCGTGAGACAGACATGCCCGATTTTCCGACACTGGCGAAGCTCGCCGAAGACCTCGAAAGCGGCCGCACGACCGCACGCAAGCTGGTCGAGGCGTGCATCGCCAGGATCGCCGACCCCGCCGGCGAAGGGCAGCGCACCTTCATCCATGTCGACAACGACGCCGCCCTTGCGGCCGCCGACGCGATGGACGCCTTGCGGAGGGCCAAGGCGGCGCCGTCGCCCTATGCCGGGATTCCGATCTCGATCAAGGATCTCTTCGACATCAAGGGGCAGGTGACACGCGCGGGGTCCCGCGCCCTCGACGATTCCCCGCCGGCCGAGCAGGATGCCGCGACGGTGGCGCGGCTGCGCCGGGCCGGCTTCGTCGTGATCGGCCGCACCAACATGACCGAGTTCGCCTATTCCGGCATCGGCATCAACCCGCATTATGGCACGCCGAAGGGGGTCTGGAACCGGGCCGAGGGCCATGTGCCCGGCGGCTCGTCCTCGGGCGCGGCGGTGTCCGTGCTCGACGGCATGGCGCATGCTTCGCTCGGCACCGATACCGGCGGCTCCTGCCGGATTCCCGCCGCCTTCAACGGGATTGTCGGCTACAAGCCGACGCAGCGCCGCGTGCCGCTCGATGGCTCCGTGCCGCTCTCGTTTTCGCTCGACAGCATCGGGCCGCTGGCGCGATCGGTCAGCTGCTGTGCCATTTTGGATGCCGTCCTCGCGAACGAGCCGATCAGCGCGCTCAGGCCGCGGCCGGTGAAAGGCATGCGGCTTGCGGTCCCGACCACGATCGCGCTCGACGACCTCGATACTGAGGTCGCCGCGACCTTCGAACGCGCGCTGAAATCGCTCGCCGATCACGGTGCGATCATCGAGCGCATCGAGATGGCCGAATTCCACGACATCGGCCCGATGAACGCCAAGGGCGGCTTCGCGGCGTCCGAGAGCTATG
This sequence comes from Bradyrhizobium sp. Leaf396, assembly GCF_001424605.1. Taxonomy (NCBI): domain Bacteria; kingdom Pseudomonadati; phylum Pseudomonadota; class Alphaproteobacteria; order Hyphomicrobiales; family Nitrobacteraceae; genus Bradyrhizobium; species Bradyrhizobium sp. Leaf396. The sequence continues at coordinate 350,134 of NZ_LMQJ01000045.1, read as the reverse complement.
CCTGGCATCGCTATCTCATCACGTCTAAGGGCGACGTCTACGATCCCAGGGTCTCGGTGCGGATCATGCGCGGCGAGGCACAGAGCGCCGCCGACTACATTGATCTCCTCAATGAGCGCCGTTCTCTGATCGCCCGCGTCAACGCGCGCGTCGCGCCCTATGACGCGCTGGTGCTGCCGACCACACCCAACACGCCGCCGAAAATCGCCGACCTCGCCGACGATCAGGCATTCACCCGCGAAAATATCCGCGCCTTGCGCAATTGCAGCCTGATCAATCTGATCGACGGCTGCGCCATCTCGCTGCCCTGTCATCGCGACGGCGATGTTCCCGTCGGACTGATGCTGGCCGGCGCCGGCGGCTCCGACCGCCGCATCTTCGAACTTGCTGCCGGCATGGAGACCGTCATCCGTGTTTGATCTCACCTTCACCATCGACGCGCAGGGCACCACCACGCCGCTGACGCTGGCGATCGACCAGGCCGTCATAGCGGGTTGGACCGGACGCGATCCCGTGGCCCGCGACAAGCACATCGCTGAACTCGAAGCCGTCGGCATCGCACGTCCGGCCTCGACGCCGATCTACTACCGCTGCTCGGCGCGGCGGCTAACCCAGGAGGACGTCATCGAGGTCTGCGGCGGCGATTCCTCCGGCGAGGTCGAGTTCGTGCTGATCGGCTGGCAGGGCCGCATTTTCGTCGGTTGCGGCTCCGATCACACCGACCGCAAGGTCGAGGCCTACAACGTCACGGTCTCCAAGCAGATGTGCGACAAGCCGATCGCCTCGACGCTGTGGGAGATCGAAGACGTCATCACCCATTGGGACAAGATGATCCTGCGGTCCTACGCCACAATCAATGGCGAGCGCGTGCTCTACCAGGAGGGCACGCTGGACGCGATGCTGCCGGTCGACGATCTCATCGCGCGCGGCTTTGACGGCGGCAAGCTGCCCGATGGCTGCGCCATGTTCGGCGGCACCTTCGCGGCGAAAGGCGGCATCCGTCCCGCCGACCGATTCGACTTCGAGCTGGAAGACCCCGTGCTGAGGCGCACGATCAGGCACGGCTACGACGTGGTGACGCTCCCGGTGCGGGGCTGAGCCGTTTCACCCGTCATTGCGAGGAGCGCAGCGACCAAGCAATCCGGACCGGTGGCGCAGCGGATACTGGGTTGCTTCGCTGCGCTCGCTATGACGGCGAGGGGCATCGGAAATCGGGTGGTTGTTGCCCTCGGTATCTGCCACACCCCCATCCGTCATTCCGGGGCGCGCCCCTTGGGCGCGGACCCGGACTCCATCGAACGCACACTCGGTGGATGAATGGATTTCGTGTTCGCGCATCGTCGCGTCGCGGAATGACGGAAGTGGAGAAGGTCGTCGCCATGGCAATTGCGAAACGTGTTCCCGCTGCCGATGCGGCGACTGACATCACCGCCCACGTCGACACCCTCGACTGGTCCCGGATCACCGGCGAACTCGACGTCCAAGGCTGCGCGGTCTTGAAGGGCTTGCTCACGCCGGACCAGTGCCGCGCCGTCGCCGCACTTTACCCGCAGGACACGCACTTCCGCAGCCGTATCGTCATGGGCCGCCATGGTTTTGGCCGCGGCGAGTACAAGTACTTCTCCTATCCGCTGCCCGAGCTGATCGCGCAGCTCCGCCCGGCGCTCTATGCGCATCTGCAAGGCGTCGCTAATCGCTGGAACGAGGCGATGGGGATCGACATCCGCTATCCCGTCACGCCCGCCGCATTCCTGAAGCGCTGCCACGACGCCGGGCAGGCGCGGCCGACGCCGCTGCTGTTGCAATATGAGGCCGGCGACTACAATTGCCTGCATCAGGACCTCTATGGCGAGCACGTGTTCCCGCTCCAGGTCGCGATCCTGCTGTCCGAACCCGGGCGCGATTTCACGGGCGGCGAGTTCGTGCTGACCGAGCAGCGGCCCCGCATGCAATCGCGTGCGGAGGTCGTGCCGCTGGGGCAGGGCGATGCGGTCGCCTTCGCCGTGCATCACCGCCCGGTGCAGGGGACACGCGGCACCTACCGCGTTAATCTGCGCCATGGCGTCAGCCGTATCAGGTCCGGCCAGCGCCATACGCTGGGGATGATCTTTCACGATGCGAAATGAGCGCTGCGATTGACAGGTGATCTGTTCGACAGTGTTGCCGAGGCGCAGCCGTCGCGCGAGGAGATCGCCGACGGCGCCGTGCTGCTGCGCGGCTTCGTCACGCCGATCGAGAGCGAGCTGATCGAAGCGGTGCGCGCCATCGTGGCGCAGTCTCCGTTCCGGCGCATGACCACGCCCGGCGGCCACCAGATGTCGGTGGCGATGACCAATTGCGGCGAGCGCGGCTGGATCACCGATCACACCGGCTATCGTTACGACCCGGTCGATCCGCGCACCGGCGCGCCATGGCCGGCGATGCCGCCTTTGTTCCGCGATCTCGCCCGCCGCGCCGCGGAGCAGGGCGGTTTCGCCGACTTTGCGCCCGATGCCTGCCTCGTCAACCGCTACGAGCCCGGCGCGCGGCTGTCCTTGCATCAGGACAAGGACGAGCTGGATTATTCGGCGCCGATCGTCTCGGTCTCGCTCGGCCTGCCCGCGACCTTCCTGTTCGGCGGCCCGGCGCGCAGCGACAAGCCGCGCCGCTTTCGCCTGGTGCATGGCGACGTGGTGGTCTGGGGCGGCGCCAGCAGGCTCTCCTATCACGGCGTGGCCCCTCTTGCCGATGGCGAGCATTCGCTGCTGGGGCGGAAGCGGCTTAATCTGACCTTCCGCAGGACGCGCTGATCCGTTTCCTCGCAGCCCTTGCTCGTCTAAGCTGGAGACGGGGAGGCGGCGACATGACAACCACACAGCTCTCGGCCGGCACGGGCGCGGCGAATCGGACAGGCCTCTATCTCGCTGCGCTGCAACTGATGTTCACGCTGGGGTGGACGACCTATGTCGTTTATCTGCCGAGACTCGCGGCCGAGGTTGGCATCGCTCCGAGCGCCGTCATCCTCATCCTCATGCTGGACCAAGGCATCTTCACCATTGCCGACACGGCGATGGGTATCGCGGCGGACAAGCTGACGCCCCATGTCGGGCGACTCGGCCTGTTCGTCGGGCTCATGGCTGCGATCTCCTGCGGCGCCTTCGTCGCGCTCCCCTTCGTTGCCGGCGCCGGTCCGGCCGCGCAAGTCTGGTTCATTGCACTGATCGTGATCTGGTCGATCACGTCCTCTGCGCTGCGCGCGCCGCCGCTCACTCTTCTCGGAAAATACCGCGCCAAGCCCCAGGTGCCGTTCCTCGCGGCGCTGGCGATGCTGGGCTACGGCGTCGCCGGCGCGGTCTCGCCCTATCTCGGCGTGGTGCTGCGCGAGCACGACGCAAGGTTGCCCTTCGTCATCTCCAGCTTCGTGCTGCTGCTCACCGCGCTGGCGCTGTCACGGATCGAGTCCGATGTCGCGCAGGATACGCCGCCGCCGACGCCGGCCGAGGCGGCCAAGCCGCTTGGCTTGGTGCCGATCGCCTTCATCGTCGCGATGGTGGCCCTGGCGTTCGGGTATCAACTGCACTTTGCCATGAACAGCGGACCGTCCTATCTGCGCTTTGCCAAGCCCGACGAGCTGCAATGGCTGATGCCGGTATTCTGGATAGGCTTCAACATCGCGATGTTTCCGGCGAGCCTCGTGGTCAAGCATCGCGGCGGCCTTATCGTGATGGGTGCTGCCGGCCTGTTCGGCGCCGCGGCGATCGCAGCGGCCGAATTCGCCGGCAGCCTCAATGTTCTGATCGCCGCACAATTCCTCGCCGGCGCCGCGTGGGGCTGCATGCTGATAAGCGCGGTCTCGGCGGCGCTCGCCATCGGCTCCACCGGCGCAGAAGGCAAGGTGACGGGCCTCGTCTTCTCTGCGCTCGCGCTCGGAACCTTCGCGCGGATGGCAGCGGTTGCCGGCGGCCTGCAGAAGATGCCGGAATACGCGCCGCTGCTGCATTGGGCGCCGATCGCCTGCTGGTCAGTCGCAGGCGCCGGCTTGCTGGTGATTGCAGCCGCGCGCTTGCAGGGCGCTGCTCATATCAAGGCTTCGGCGGGTGGATGAACGCCCAGGGGCTCACTTCCGAATCCCTGGGCACCTCGACCGCAATCAGAGACGGCCCATTGTGGTTGAGGGCCTTCTCTAGCACGGCCTTGAACTGATCCGGCGCGGTGACGCGCGCAGCGGCGACGCCAAAGGACTCCGCGAGCTTGACGAAATCCGGATTGACGAGGTCCGATGCCACCACGCGGCCGTCGAAACGTTCGCGCTGGTCGCGGCGAACATTGCCATAGGCGTTGTTGTTGAACACCAGGGTGACCACGCCGATGTTGAACTGCACCGCGGTCGAAAGCTCCTGCACGCCGAACATGAACCCGCCGTCGCCGGTGATCGCCACCACCGGCTTGTCGGGGTTCGCAACCTTGGCGCCAAGCGCGGTCGGAAAGCCCGAGCCGAGCGTACCCTGATAGCCCGACGTGATGAAGGTGCGCGGCTGGTAAACCGGGAAGCCGTACCAGGAGGCGAAGCCGACCTGCGACAGCTCATCGGTGACGATCGCATTCGCGGGCAACACATCGCGAAGGATTTTGAGGTACGCCATCTGCGGCTGGATGCGCTGGATTTCGGCTTGCGCTGACGCCGTCGCCTCCCGGATTTTCTCCCGTCGGTCGCTGCTCCTCACATAGCCCGCCTTCTTCACGGCCGTCACGAGATCGGCCGTGCCTGCCTTGGCGTCGGCCACAATAGCGGCATCGGAGATAATCCGGCGCATCTCGGCCGGATCAATGTCGATCCGAATGGATTTCAGTCCCGTGGGCTGATACGGCCAGCGGAAGCCAGATGCCGGCAATTCTGCTCGGGTACCGATGGCGATCATCAGGTCAGTCGTGGGCCAGAGCTTGTAGGCGGCGGCCATGGTGAGTCCGAGCTCATGCGCGTTGGAGACGATGCCGCGGCCGCTGCGGAAGGCGACGACAGGCGCATCGATCATCTCGGCAAGCTCGAGGATCTCCTCGCCTGCTTCGATCGCACCGCTGCCGACGAAGATCATCGGCGCCTTGCTGTTCTTGATGAGCGTGGCCGCCTGCTTGATCAAGTCCGGGTCTGGCTGCGGCGCGGGCAGCGGCTCCAGCATTTGGGCTGCCGCCGTATCGGCGCGCTGTGTGAAGACGTCCCAGGGCATCTCGACCGAGGCGGGTCCGCGCCGGCCAGACATCATCTCCTGGAAGGCGCGCGCGACGATCGTCGGCGCATTGCCGGGATATTCGATCCGCTCGGCCCATTTGACATAGGTGCGCAAAGTCGCGAGCTGGTCCGGCATCTCGTGCAGATGGCCGCGGCCCTTGCCGAGGAACTGCGTCGGTACCTGGCCGGTGACGCAGAGCACCGGTTCGTTGCAGCCGAACGCGGTGAGCAGCGCCGCGCTGGCATTGAGCACGCCGGGGCCGGGCACGACACTGAACACGCCGGGCCGGCCGCTGGAACGCGCATAGCCGAATGCCATGTAGCCGCAGGCCTGCTCGTGCCGCGCGCCGATCACCTTGAGCTCGGCCTGGTGGAAAGCGTCGAACAGGCCGTAGACCTGCGCGCCGGGCAGGCCGAATACGGTGTCGACGCCGTGAGCAACAAGCCCGCTTACGATCGCTTCGCCGCCGGTGAGGGTGGTCATTGCATCATTCCACTTCGATGGTTGGTCAGGCTTCGTCGACGACACCGTTGCGCAAGAGTCCGATGCCCTCGGCCTCGACCTCGACGACGTCGCCGGGCTTCAGGTAGCGCGGCGGATCGAACCGGGCACCCGCGCCGGTCGGCGTGCCCGTGACGATGATATCGCCGGGAACGAGCGTCGCGAAGGTCGAGATATAGTTCAGGAGATAGCGGACCGGAAACATCAACCGGCTGGTGCGGTCGTCCTGCCGCAGCTCGCCGTTGACACGCGTGGTGAGCCTGACGTCCGCAATCTGCGATTCCTGAGTGTAGGGCACGAGCCACGGACCCAAGCTGCCGCTGGAATCGAAATTCTTGCCCTGGGTCACATTGAACTTGGCGTGGCGCAGCCAGTCGCGTACCGAGCCTTCGTTGCAGAGCGTGAGCGCAGCGACGTGGTCGAGCGCGGCGCTTTCCGGAATGTGCCGGCCTTGCTTGCCGATCACGAGCACGATCTCGCCCTCATAGTCGAGCTGCGCGGACGCGCGCGGGCGCACCAGCGGCGTGTCGTGGCCGACGAACGAGCGGGGCGAGCGCATGAACATGCTCGGATATCTCGGCGCGTCTTGGCCATCCTTGTACTCGGCATTGCGGTCGGGATAGTTGACGCCGATGCAGATGATCTTCTCCGGCGCGGGCACCGGCGGCAGCCAGGCGATGTCGGCGAACGCATGATCCGGCGCGCGGCCGCCGGCTTCCTCCGCAAGGCTCACGAGCTTGCCGGCCGCGATCACCTCGCGCAGTGTGGGATAGTCCTTGGCGTGACGCGCAGAGAGATCGACGAGGCCGCCGTCCACGACGGCGCCATACCTGGTTGCACCATTGACGGAATAGGTCGCGAAGCGAGGCAGCATCATCAATCCGCCACCAGCACGTCGGCGACGAATTTCGGCTCGCGCACCGCCTGGCCCGTGAACGGCGAGCCCTGCTCGAACCAGGAGCGCGGGGCAGGGGCGCCCCACAGCGTCTGGCGGCGCGGATCGCGCAGCGACCAGCGCAGCGGCTCGTGATCGTGATCGCCCGTGAAGTAGTCGCTGGTGTAGAGTTCGAGGCGGTGCCCGTCGGGGTCGCGCACATAGAGGAAGAACGCATTCGAGATGCCGTGGCGTCCTGGCCCTCGCTCGATGTTCTTCACGAAGCCTTGCGAGGCCATGACGTCACAGAGATGGATGATGTTCATCGCGGTCGGCGTCCAATAGGCGAAATGGTGCAGGCGTGGGCCCCTGCCGTTGGTCATGGCGAAGTCGTGAACGTTGCCCTTGCGATGCATCCAGGCTGCGGCGATGCGCCCGCTGGGTCCATCCTCCTCGGCGTACTCGGTGAGACGGAAGCCGAGTTTGGCGTAGAATTCCATCGTGTCCTGCACTTCGGCAGCGAACACGTTGAAATGATCGAGCCGCTGGGGGTGGCAGCCCCGGTAGAGATCGTAGCGACGCAAGAGATGCGGCCGCCGGTCCATCGACGCGTAGAGCTCGATCTGGAAGCCGAACGGATCGGTAAACTGCAGCGTGCGGCCCTGGAAGGGCTGGTCGGCGAACGAATAGGAGAGGCCGTTCTCGGAGAGGAACTTGGCGGCCTTGTCGAGATCGCCATCATTGCCCACCTTGAAGCCAAGTCGCGCGCAGGCCGGAGCGGCGGCTTTGCGCAACACCAGCGAATGATGCTGATGCTCCTCGGCGGCGCGCAGATAGACGACCTGATCGTCCGCATCTTCGACATGCAGCCCGACCGTGGTCTCGTAGAACGCGCGGCTCAACTGCAGGTCGGTCACGTCGAGTACGACGTGACTGGAACGGATGATGTTGAACGGCGGCTCGAAGATGTGCTGCGGTACCGGCATCGGCGTTTCCCCAATTTTGTCATTCCGGGCGGCTCGTAGAGCCGAACCCGGAAATCCATCGTGCAACAGAGTCGGTCGACGAATGGATTCCGGCCCACGACTACGTCGCACCCCGGAATGACTCAGATCCCCAGTTTCTGAATCTTGTGCGTGCCCCGCGCCAGCGAGACGTGCTTGGTTTCCATGTAGAAGTCGAACGAATAGTCGCCGCCGTCGCGGCCGATACCGCTGGCCTTCATGCCGCCGAACGGCGTCGGCAGATGGCGGACGTTCTCCGAATTCAGCCAGATCATGCCGGCCTCCAGCGCGTCGGCGACGCGCAGCGCCCGGCCCATGTCGTTGGTCCAGACATAGCCGGTGAGGCCGTAGCGGATGTCGTTGGCGATCTCGATCGCGTCTGCTTCTTCCTTGAACGGCAGCACGGTGAGGAAGGGACCGAACACCTCCTCCTGCGCAACCCGCATCTTGCCGTGCGCGCCGGTCACCAGCGTCGGCTCGACATAGTGCCCGCCGCCCGGGCCGTCATGGGTTTTGCCGCCGACGGCGATCACAGCACCGTCCTGCCGCGCGACGTCGAAGTAGGAGCAGACCTTGGCGAGGTGCCGCTCGTGGATCAGCGGCCCGATCTCGGTTGCGGGATCGAGGGGATGGCCGACCTTCAGCGCCTTCACGCGCGAGGTCAGCCTCTCCACGAATTTATCCGCGATGGTTTGCTGGATCAGCAGGCGGCTCGACGACGTGCAGCGCTCGCCGTTGAGCGAGTAGATCATGAACACGACGGCATCGAGCGCGCGGTCGAGATCGGCGTCGTCGAACACGATCACGGGGTTCTTGCCGCCGAGCTCGAAATGCACGCGTTTGAGGGTCGGCGCGCCCTGCATCATGATTGCAGAACCGGTCGCGCTCTCGCCGACGAAGCCGATCGCCTTGATGGCGGGATGCTCGGTCAGCGCCTTGCCGGCCTCTTCGCCGAAACCGTGCACGGTGTTGAGCACGCCGTCGGGGACGCCGGCCTCCTTGACGAGCTCAGCCAGGATGGACGCCGTCACCGGCGACCATTCCGCTGGCTTGTGCACGACGGTGCAGCCCGCGGCCAGCGCCGGTGCGATCTTCCAGGTCGAGAGCATGAACGGCGTGTTCCACGGCGTGATCACGCCCACCGGGCCGATCGGCACGCGGGTCGAGACGTTCCAGTGCTCGTCGCTCGGCGTGTTGAGCCCGTCGCGCGCCTCCGCGCATTTGTCGGCGAAGAAGCGGAAATTCTCCGCGGCGCGGATCGCCGCCTTGGCCATGAAGCGATAGGCCTGGCCGGTATCGATGCATTCGAGCACCGCGATGTCCTCGGCATTGTCCTCGATGGCATCTGCAACGCGGTGCAGCAGCTTCTTCCGCATCGCCGGGCCCATGTCGCGCCAGGATCTGAAGGCCAGCGCGGCGGCCGTTGCGGCGCGATCGACGTCTTCGGCGGTGCCGCGCGCGACGCTCGCCAGTGTCGTGCCATCGACGGGCGATTTGGTCTCGAACGTCTCGCCTGAGATGGAGGCAACGGTCTTGCCGTCGATCATGTGGCCGATGCCGTCGGCACGCAGCTTCTTCATCAACGGCGCGACGCGGTCGCGGTTGGCCTGGAACACATCGGTTTTCGGAGCGGGCTTATCCATGGGCGGCCTCCGCTTTCAGGGCGTCGTGGATGTTGTTGCGTTTCCAGCTGGTGTCCTTGTCGTTGATCTGCATGTCGAACGATAGAGCGAACTTGCTGGCGGCAAAGACAGGATCGAGGTGTTTCGAGAGCGCCTGAAAGACATGCCTGCCGGCCTTCTGACGCGTCTCGAGATCGCGGCCCTCGCCGATGCGCAGCACCATATCGAGAAAGCCGTAATCGTGCCTTGCGTCGGCAATCGCATAGTGCTCGCAGCGGATGGCGCGAACGCGGATGCCGCCGATCGGGAAGATGCCGGTTTCGACCGCGGCCTTGCGCACGACCTCGCACACCGCCGCGATGTCGAGACGGCCGTCGAGATTGGCTGAATATTCGATCGTGAAATGCGGCATCGCGGTTTCACTCCCTGCCTTCTTGTTCGCCTAAGCGAAGTAGCAGCTCACCGAGCCGTAGGCGCCATAATCGGCCTGGATTGTGTCGCCCTTGCGGGTCTCGATCGGACGGATGAAAGAGCCGGCCAGTACGACCTGGCCTGGCTCCAGCGCGAGCCCAAGCGGCGCGATCTTGTTGGCGAGCCAGGCCACGGCCGTGGCGGGATGATTGAGCACGCCGGCGGCAAGACCGGTCTCCTCGAGCTGGCCGTTCTTGAAGCACAGAGCGCCGATCCAGCGCAGGTCCGTGTCGAGCGGACGGATCGGCCGTCCCCCGAGCACGATGCCGGCATTCGCCGCATTGTCGGCGATGGTGTCATAGATCTTTCGCGTCGTTTTGGTCCTGGGATCGACGCGCTCGATACGCGTGTCCAAAATCTCCAGCGCCGGCACGACGAAATCGGTGGCATTGAGCACGTCGAACATCGTGCAACTAGGCCCGGAGAGTCGCTTGGTCATGACGAAAGCGAGCTCGGCCTCGACGCGCGTCGCGATGAAGCGTTCGGTCGGGATGATCCCGCCGTCGGTAAAGAACATGTCGTCGAGCAACACGCCGGAATCCGGCTCGTCGATGTCGAGCGCGCTCTGCATCGCCTTCGAGGTCAGGCCGATCTTGTGGCCCTTCACCACGCGGCCCTCGGCGATCTTGACGTCGACCCAGGCCTTCTGAATCGCGTAGGCGTCAGCGATGGTGATGTCGGGAAAGTCCTGCGAGAGCTGCCGGATCTGCGTGCGGGTCTTCTCCGCCTGGTGCAGACGCCTCGCGCAAGCTTGGATATCGTCGCTGGAAAGCGCCATTTGTGATCTTACAAATCGTGGTGCTGAACGATACTTAACATGTTAAGTGAATGCGTCAACACGATTTCGACTTGCTGCACTGCAAACGTTTTGCGGCTTGAAAGGGCGTCATGACGAAGAAACTTGCTGATCCCGCCGACGGAAACGCGCCTGCCGCCCGGCACGTGCCGATGCGCGACTTCTCGCGTTCGTTGCCCATGTCGTTGCTGCGGGCCCGGGAGGCGGTGATGCGGCAGTTTCGTCCCTCGCTGCGCGAGCACGGTCTGACCGAGCAGCAATGGCGCATCCTGCGGGCGCTTGCGGCCATCGAGGCGGTGGAGGTCACGGAACTTGCCCGCACCGCATTCCTGCTCGGACCGAGCCTGTCGCGCATTTTGCGCGACCTTGAGGCCCGCAATCTGATCGAACGGAAGACAGCGAAAGCGGACCAGCGCCGCAGCATGGTCTCGATCTCGAAAGAGGGCGTGAAGCTGATGGCCGCCGTGGCGCCGACGTCGGAGGCAATCTATGCCGAGATCACGCGCCGCTTTGGGGCGCGCAAGCTCGTCGAATTGCAGGAGATGCTCGGCGAACTCGAACAGAGTCTGGCGGGGCGCGGAAGCGCGGATGAGACAATAGCCGAGGGGTGAACCCAGATATGCGTGCGTGCGCGGCAAGAGCCATGGACATTCACGCTTTTTTTCGCTCAAAGTGCGGCCCAACGCGATCCGCGGCGAGTGCGAGCAACAGGGAAGGAAGGCAACGTGGCGAACAAGGTCAAGGAAATCTGGAAGTCGGGCAAGGCGGTCGTCAACGCTTGGCTGGCAATCCCCTCCGGCTTCTCGGCCGAGATGATCGCGCAATGCGGCTTTGACAGTGTCACCGTCGACATGCAGCACGGCGTGCAGGACTATCTGTCCATGGTGCAGTGCTTCCAGGCCATGGACAAGCATCCGGTCACGCCGATGGTCCGCGTGCCCTGGAACGAGCCGGGGATCATCGGCAAGGTGCTCGATGGCGGCGCCTATGGCGTGATCTGCCCAATGGTCAACACGCCGCAGGAAGCCCGGAACCTGGTCTCTTATTCGAAGTACCCCCCGAAGGGCGTCCGCTCCAACGGTCCAATCCGCGCCGGCATGTACGGCAGCGCGGGCTCATACCAGAAGACGGCCAACGATGAGATCGTGCTGCTGCCGATGATGGAGACCAGGACGGCAGTCGAGAACATGGAAGCGATCCTCGACGTCGAAGGCATCGACGGCGTTTATATCGGTCCGTCCGATCTCGGCTTCTCCTACGGCCTCGAGCCCAAGCTTGACCGGACCGAGCCCGAGATCCTCGCCATCTATGAGAAGATCATCAAGGAGTGCGGCAAGCGCGGCCTCAATCCGGGCATCCACTGCAGCGGCGCCGAAGGCGCGGCGCGCGCCATCAACATGGGCTTCAAGCTGGTGACGTTGTCGAACGAAGTCGGCCTGATGACGACCTACGCCAGGATGCAGGTCAACGCGACCCGCAAGGATTCCGGCGGCAAGGCTTAAGAAACGCGCGAATGGCGCATGGGGAGTAGCGAATAGTGCTACTCCCCATTTTCCATTCGCCACTCACCATTCGCCTCCGAAGGAGACTCGCCATGGCCATCAGCCCCGTCATCCGCCTGCATCCAGATGATGGTGTGGTGATCGCACGCGCGAGCCTGCCGCCGGGAACGGTGGTCGCCGACGGCGTGACCACGGTCGATCGCATTCCCTCCGGCCACAAGGTCGCGATCAAGCCGATCGCATTGGGCGAACCGATCAAGCGCTATGGCCAGATCATCGGCTTTGCGACCCAGGCCATTACGCCGGGCCAGCACGTGCACGTGCAGAATTGCGGCATGGGCGACTTCGCCAAGGACTACGCCTATTGCGCGGACGTCAAGCCGACGCCGAACTTCGACCTGCCGGCGACGTTCGAAGGCATCCGCCGCCCGGACGGCCGCGTCGCCACCCGCAACTATATCGGCATCCTCACCTCGGTGAATTGCAGCGCGCATGTCGCAAGCCTCGTCGCCGACGTCTTCAAGAAGAACCCCTTCAGCGGCGACAATCCGTTGGCCGACTTCCCTAATGTCGACGGCGTGGTCGCGCTGACCCACAAGACCGGTTGCGGCATGACGCAGAACGAGCCGCTGGCGCTGCTCCGTCGCACGCTCGGAGGCTATGCGCGGCACGTCAATTTCTCGCATGTCATCGTGCTCGGCCTCGGCTGCGAGGTGAACCAGATCGGCGGCCTGATGGAAGAGCAGAAGCTCGCCGGCCGCCTGCGCGCAATGGACATCCAGGAGGTCGGCGGCACCCGCAAGACCGTGGAGGCGGGCATCGCCTTCGTCCGCGAGGCGCTCGCCGATGCCAACACAGTGAAGCGTGAGACGGTGCCGGCGAGCGAGCTTACCGTAGCGCTGCAATGCGGCGGCTCGGACGGCTATTCCGGGGTGTCAGCCAATCCGGCGCTCGGCGCCGCGAGCGATCTCGTCGTCCGCCACGGCGGCACCGTGATCCTGTCGGAGACGCCGGAGACCTACGGGGCGGAGCACCTGCTGACGCGCCGCGCCGTCAGCCGTGAGGTCGGCGAGAAGCTGGTCGACCTCATGCGCTGGTGGGACGAATACACGACGCGCGAAGGCGCCGAGATGAACGCCAATCCGAGTCCCGGCAACAAGGCCGGCGGGCTCACCACCATCCTGGAAAAATCGCTCGGCGCGATGGCGAAGGCCGGCACAACCAACCTCGTCGAAGTGCTGCGCTATGCCGAGCCCGTCACCAAGAAGGGCTTTGTGTTCATGGACACACCTGGCTACGACCCCGTTGCAGCCACCGGTCAGGTCGCCGGCGGCGCCAATCTCGTGTGCTTCACCACCGGTCGCGGCAGCGTGTTCGGCTGCAAGCCGGCGCCTTCGATCAAGCTCGCCACCAACACGCCGATGTACAAGCGCATGGAAGAGGACATGGACGTCAATTGCGGCACCATCCTCGAAGGCGAGGAGAGCGTCGAGCAGTGCGGACAGCGCATCTTCGATCTCATCCTCAAGACCGCCTCGGGAAAGCCGACCAAGAGCGAGAGCTTCGACTTCGGCGGTGCCGAGTTCGCGCCCTGGGTGCTGGGCGCGACGATGTAGTCGCGTTGCGCGAGCGCCGTCGCGGGACCCACGCAGTCACACCGGCAGTCGTTGCTCCACGCCGATCCCCGCACTCGCGTGTGGTTCAACGAGATGCAACGACGGCTCGCTACGTAGTGCTACGGAGTCGGGCGCCGCTTGCAAGATTCCCGAGCTTACATTCGGTTAACATTGTTGTCGTAGACGAGGGTATGATGCGGCTCCACAGCGTTGTGGGGCCGGCCTTTGCGTGAGGGTCCAACAGATGCAAGCGATACGTCCCACTGGGGTGGAGAATCTCCTCGGTGAGGAGGAGTTGATCGTATCGAAGACCGATCTGAAGGGGCGCATCACCTATGCCAATGATGTCTTCATCCGGATGGCGAAGTACTCGTGGAAGGAACTGATGGGCGCGCCCCACAGCCTGATCCGCCATCCCGACATGCCGCGTGCCGTGTTCAAGCTGTTGTGGGACACGCTCCAGTCCAAGCAGGAAATCTTCGCCTACGTGGTCAATCTGGCGAAGGACGGCAGCCATTACTGGGTGTTGGCCCACGTCACGCCGACATTCGACGAGCGTGGTAATGTCGTCGGCTATCACTCCAACCGTCGCAAGCCCGACCCCGCGCAGATCGATCGCATCAAGCCGATCTACAAGACGCTATGCGCGGAGGAAGCGCGGCATGCCAATGCCAAGGAAGGCATGCATGCGAGCTTCGAGGCGATGGTCGGGCTGCTCAAGCAACAGGGTGTCGGTTACGATGAATTTGTGCTCTCTCTCTAAGGCGCAGGGAGCGACCGCGCTCGCGTGTGTTCTTGCCCTCGTTGCATTCCTTCTTTCATTTCTCGGTGTGACCGGAATCGCCAGTGCCGCTCTGCCTGGCGCGACGTTCGTTCTGCTTGGCTATGCCGTCTGGTGCCAGCATCGCACGGCGGTAGACGTCGATGAGGTCGCCGACGTGTGCCGCAAGGCGGCGCGCGGCGATCTCGAGGCCCGGATCATGACCGAGCGCCAGGCCGGGCGGATCGGTGCGATCCAGAAGTCCGTCAACGACATGCTCGACATCACCGACGCCTTCGTCCGCGAGGCTTCGGCGTCGATGGACTATGCAAGCCGCGGCAGGTATTTCCGCAAGATCCTCGCGCGCGGATTGCCCGGCTCGTTCCGTCGCTCGGCGGTCGTCATCAATGCCGGCACCGACAGCCTCGGCCGCCGCGTTGTGGAGATCGCCGGCCTCGCGCGAGAGTTCGGTACGCATCTCGACGCAGTCGCGGGCGGCCTCATGTGCGCCGCGACCGATCTCGAATCCGACGCCGGTCAGATGGCCGCGGCGGCGGAGAAGACCAGCCGGCAGACCTCCGGCGTGCTCAGTGCGTCCGACCAGGCCTCGCGCAACGTCGCCACCGTCGCCAGCGCCGCGGAGCAGCTCGCATCATCGATCGCCGAGATCAACCGCCAGGTGGCCGGCTCGACCGCGAGCACGGGGCGGGCGGTGAACGAGGCCAATCGGGCCGGCAGCGAGATCCGCACGCTTGCGGATGCCGCGATGCAGATCGGCGACGTCGTCAAGCTGATCAGCGAGATCGCCTCGCAGACCAACCTCCTCGCGCTCAACGCCACGATCGAGGCGGCCCGCGCTGGCGAGGCCGGCCGCGGCTTCGCGGTGGTGGCCTCCGAAGTCAAGAGCCTCGCCAACCAGACCGCGAAGGCGACCGAGGAGATCAGCGCCAAGGTCGGCGAGATGCAGCATTCGACGACCAATTCGGTCGCGGCCGTCGAGGCGATCGCGCAGACCATCTCCGAGATCAACGGCATCACGGCCAGCATTGCAGCATCGATCGAGCAGCAGGGCGCCGCGACGCGCGAAATTGCCCGCAACGTCCAAGAAGCCTCGGTCGGCACGTCGCAAGTTTCCTCCAACGTGACGGGCATCAGCGAAGCTGCCGCCGATACCGGCCGCGTCGCCGGCCGCGTCAACAGCGCCTCCGAGCGCGTCTATGGCGAAGTCGAGACGCTCCGGCGCGAGGTGACGCAGTTCCTGCAGCGGCTGACGTCGGCGGCGTAGGCTGCCCGGCGTCTCCTTGTCGCGACGTTTGCAGCGAGCGAACAGGAGATAGCGAATGGCGAATGGCATCATTGCCGCCATTCGCCCGTGCCATAGGCACGCTCTGCCCGTTGTTAGTGCTTGATCGCACCCACCTCAGGTGTTCTGCTCAAAAAAGCTGCTGGAGCACCGCACCCCGTGTCGATCTACGTCGCGCTACACCACGTCACGCACTACAAATACGACCGTCCGATCGATCTTGGCCCGCAGACTATCCGGCTGCGGCCGGCTCCGCACACGCGTACCCCGATTTTGAGCTATTCGCTCAAGGTCACGCCCTCCAATCATTTCGTGAACTGGCAGCAGGATCCTCAAGGCAACTGGGTCGCGCGTTATGTCTTTCCCGAGAAGGCCACCGAGCTGAAGTTCGAGGTCGATTTCACGGCGCGGATGACCGTGGTCAACCCGTTCGACTTTTTCGTCGAGCCTTACGCCGACAGCTTTCCGTTCGAATATCCCGATGATCTCAAGACCGAGCTTGCGCCTTATCTCGAGACCATCAAGCCCGATCGCCTGTTCGCCAGGTTTCTCGACTCGATCCCGCACGAGGCCCCGAACACCGTCAACTTCCTGGTCGAGCTCAATCGCGAGCTTCAGAAGAAAGTCCGCTACATCATCCGGATGGAACCGGGCGTGCAGACGCCGGAGGAGACGCTTGCCTCCGGCGCAGGATCATGCCGCGACTCCGCCTGGCTTCTGATCCAGACGCTGCGCCATCTCGGGCTGGCCGCGCGCTTCGTCTCCGGCTATCTGATCCAGATCCGTCCCGACATCGATCCGATCGAGGGACCGCCGGAAGTCGAGAACGATTTCACGGATCTGCACGCCTGGGCCGAAGTCTATCTGCCGGGCGCAGGCTGGATCGGATTCGACGCGACCTCGGGCATGCTTGCCGGCGAGGGGCATATTCCCGTCGCTGCCACGCCGCACTATCGCTCGGCGGCGCCGATCTCCGGCGGGGCCGGCTTTGCCGAGGTCGAATTCAGCTTCGACATGAGCGTGAAGCGTATCCGCGAGGCGCCGCGCATCACAAAGCCGTTCTCGGACGAATCCTGGGCCCGCCTCGACGATCTCGGCGAGCAGGTCGATGGCGATCTCGCCAGCGCGGACGTGCGTCTCACCATGGGCGGCGAGCCGACCTTCGTCTCGGTCGACGATCCCGAAGCTGGGGAGTGGAATACGGAAGCCGTCGGCCCGACCAAGCGCGCGCTCGGCGACGATCTGATCCGCCGGCTGCGCACGCGCTTTGCGCCCGGCGGCCTCCTGCACTACGGCCAGGGCAAGTGGTATCCGGGCGAGAGCCTGCCGCGCTGGGCCTTCGGCCTGTACTGGCGCAAGGACGGCGTGCCGATCTGGAGGAACGCCGACCTCATCGCGAAGATCGAGAATCCACGGCGTCCCGAGGTCCGGGATGCCGAGGCCTTCATGGAAGGCACAGCGGCGCGGCTCGGCCTCGATCTCGGCTACATCATGCCGGCCTATGAGGATCCCGCCTATTGGCTGCAGAAGGAGGCCGAGCTCCCGGTCAACGTCGACCCCACCGATTCCAAACTGTCGGATCCGGAGGCGCGCGCACGCATGGCGCGCGTGTTTGACCAGGGCCTGACCACGCCGCGCGGCTTCGTGTTGCCGGTCCAACGCTGGAATGCGCCGCCGCGCTGGCGCAGCGAGCGCTGGTCGCTGCGGCGCAATCATCTATTCCTGACGCCGGGTGATTCTCCGCTCGGCCTGCGCCTGCCGATCGGTTCGCTCGCTCACGTCCCGCCCAACCAGTATCCCTACATCGTCGAGCAGGACCCGATGGAGCCCCGGGGCAAGCTGCCCGTCTTCACGCGCATGGCCCGGCCGCCAGCGCCGCCGCGTACGGCTCCCGAGCATCTCAACACGGCAATTCCTGTGCGCACCGCGTTGGCGATCGAGATTCGCGACGGCGTGATCTGCGCCTTCATGCCGCCGGTCGAGCGCATCGAGGATTATCTCGAGCTGGTCTCGGCGCTGGAAGATACCGCCGAAGAGATGCAGCTTCCCGTCCATGTCGAGGGCTACCCGCCGCCGTTCGACCCGCGCATCGAGGTGATTAAGGTGACGCCCGACCCAGGTGTCATCGAGATCAACATCCAGCCGGCGAGGAGCTGGCGCGACGCGGTGGAGATCACCTCCGGACTCTATGAGGACGCGGCGAAGGTGCGCCTCGGCGCCAACCGCTTCCTGGTCGACGGCCGCCACACCGGCACCGGCGGCGGCAATCACGTCGTGGTCGGCGGCTCGAGCCCGCAGGATTCGCCTTTCCTGCGCCGGCCGGATCTCTTGAAGAGCCTCGTGCTGTACTGGCAGCGGCATCCATCGCTGTCCTACTTCTTCTCCGGCCTCTTCATCGGCCCGACCAGCCAGGCGCCGCGCATCGACGAAGCCCGCCATGACAGCATCTACGAGCTCGAGATCGCGCTCTCGCACGTGCCGCCGCCGGGCACCCAGACGCCGCTGTGGCTGGTCGACCGGCTGTTCCGGCATCTGCTCGTCGACATCACCGGCAACACCCACCGCGCCGAGATTTGCATCGACAAGCTCTATTCGCCGGAGGGCCCGACCGGCCGGCTCGGCCTCGTCGAATTCCGCGCTCTCGAAATGCCGCCCGATCCGCGTATGTCGCTGGCGCAGCAGCTCCTGATCCGCGCGCTGATCGCGAAGTTCTGGCGCGAGCCGCTGGCGGGCAAGTTCGTGCGCTGGGGCACCGCGCTGCACGACCGCTACATGCTGCCGCATTTCATCTGGGAAGATTTCCTCGACGTACTCACCGAGCTGAAGCAGTTCGGCTATCCGTTCGAGCCGGAATGGTACCTGGCCCAGCTCGAATTCCGCTTTCCCGCCTTCGGCCGCGTGCATCATGGCGGAGTGACCCTGGAACTGCGCCAGGCGCTGGAGCCCTGGCATGTGCTCGGCGAGGAGGGCTCGGCCGGCGGCACCGTGCGTTATGTCGATTCATCCGTCGAGCGGCTCCAGGTCAAGGCCGAGGGCTTCGTCGAAGGCCGCCACATCGTGACCTGCAATGGACGCCGCCTGCCGATGACCTCAACCGGCCGCTCGACGGAAGCTGTGGCCGGGGTCCGCTTCAAGGCCTGGCAGCCGGCCTCCGGTCTGCACCCGACCATCCCCGTTCACGCGCCCCTGACGTTCGATCTGATCGATACCTGGAACGGACGCTCGCTTGGCGGCTGCGTCTACCACGTCGCCCATCCCGGCGGGCGCAATTACGACACCAAGCCGGTCAATACCTATGAGGCCGAGGCGCGGCGGCTGGCGCGCTTCCAGGACCATGGCCACACCCCCGGTCCGGTGCAGCCGCCGCCGGAGGAACGCACAAATGAGTTTCCGCTGACCCTCGACTTGCGGACCCCGCTCCTGCAATGAGTATGATGCGGGGGCATGGAGACGCGCATGGGCGAGGGCGCAGCCGAACAGGACGACAAGGCGGGCAGGGCGCAGAGCCAGCGCGAGGGCCAGCGCCGGCTCGCACAATGGGTGCGCGACTATAGCCGGCTCCCCGGTATTCCCGACGAGTTCTTGGGCCCGAACGGCACGCCGCGCGCCGTGTGGAGCCGCTTCTTTGACGCATTTGGTGCGCTCGCGCCCGACGAGATCGAGCGGCGCTTCGGCATGGCCGACCGTCACTTGCGCGAGGCCGGCGTCACCTATCGCGCGCCGGGCGATAGCGCCGACCGGCCCTGGTCGATCAGCCATCTGCCGCTTTTGATCGACGAGGCCGACTGGCAGCAGCTCTGCGCCGGCATCACCCAGCGCGCCGAGCTGCTCGAGCGCGTGCTGCGCGATATCTATGGCGAAGGCCGGCTCGTGGCCGAAGGCGCGCTGCCGGCGGCCGCGATCGCCGGCAGCCCCGAATATCTTCGTCCCGTGTGCGGTGTGCCGCCGCCGGGCGGACGCTATCTCTCGCTCTATGCCGCCGATGTCGGACGCGGGCCCGACGGTCGCTGGTGGGTGCTCGGCGACCGCACCCAGGCGCCGTCGGGCGCGGGCTACGCGCTGGAGAATCGTCTCGTGCTCTCGCGCGCCTTCTCCGATCTTTACAAGTCGATGAACGTGCCGCGGGTTGCGCCGTTCTTCGAGGCCTTCCGCGATTCCTTGCGCGCGCGCGCCGACCGCGACGAGCCCAGGATCGGCGTGCTCACTCCCGGCAGCTTCAGCGAGACCTATTTCGAGCATGCGACGCTGGCGCGCTATCTCGGTTTCCTTCTGGTCGAGGGCGAAGATCTCGCGGTCAGCGACAACCGCGTCCACATCCGCACTGTCGCCGGCCTCAAGCGGCTGGACGTGCTGCTTCGCCGCGTCGATTCGAATTCGCTCGATCCGCTCGAGCTCGATGCCTCCTCGCGGCTCGGTGTACCCGGCCTGATCGACGTGCTGCGCAAGGATGGCGTCGTCGTCGCCAACATGCCGGGCTCGGGTGTCCTCGAGGCGCGGGCGCTGCTCGGCTTCCTGCCGGCGCTCAGCCGCCGCTTGCTCGGCGAAGACCTGAAGATGCCGCATATCGCGACGTGGTGGTGCGGCCAGCGCGCGGCGCGCGACGAGGTGCTGGCGCGGCTCGACGAGGTCGCGATCGAAGGTGCCTACCGGCGCGACGTTCCCGGTTTCGACAGCAATGGTCCCGTGCTCGCGAGCGAGCTCGATGCCGCCGACCGCCAGCGCCTCATCGACGCCATCACCGCGCGCGGCATGGACTATGTCGGCCAGGAGGTGGTGCGGCTCTCGACCATGCCGGTCTGGGAGAAGGGGCAACTCACGCCGCGCCCCTTCGTGCTGCGCGTGTTCGCGGCCGCCACGCCCGACGGCTGGGCGATCATGCCCGGCGGCTTCTGCCGGATCGCCGAGCAGCCGGACGCCCGCGCGGTGTCGATGGGTGACGGCGCCCGCGCCGCCGACGTCTGGGTGGTCTCGGACAAGCAGGTCTCGACCGCGACGCTGCTGCCCGCGACCGACAAGGTGCGCATCCGCCGCATCGCCGGCGTGCTGCCGAGCCGTGCCGCCGACAATCTGTTCTGGCTCGGCCGCTACCTCGAACGCGCCGAGGCGACGCTGCGGCTGGTGCGCGCTTTGGGCTCGCCGAGCGGGCCCAACAAGGGCACCGCGGCCTCGGTGCAATCGGCTGAACGCATCCAGCGCCTGCTGGTGGCCTGGGGCGCGATCTCGCAGACATCGCGCACCGCCTCGGGCCGCATCACGGCAGAAGCGCTGCAGAGTGCGGAGCGTTTCGGCTCGGCACTGTCGCTGGTGCGCGCGGCCCAGCGCACGGCGACCTCGCTGCGCGAGCGGCTGTCGCCCGATGCCTGGCAGGTCATCACCGAGATGGTCGAGCGTCTCGCCCTGGAGGTCGAGGACGACGACAGCGTGTTAAGCGCCGCCGAGCTCACGTTGCAGGAGCTGGCGAGCTTTGCGGGGCTTGCGCAGGAGAACATGAACCGCGCCGCCGGCTGGCGTTTCCTGGACATCGGACGCCGCATCGAGCGCGCCATCAACACCACCCGCTTCACGCGCCAGTTCGCCTATGATGAGGCCGGCGACGAGGATCTCGACATCCTGCTGACGCTGGTGGACTGCCAGATCACCTACCGCTCCCGTTATCTGCTGGCGCCGATCCTGGCCCCGGTGCGCGACCTCGCCGTGCTCGACGGCTACAATCCACGGTCGGTGGCGTTCCAGGTGACGACGTTGAACGAGCACATCGCCGCGCTGCCGAGCCTGAGGGAGCACGGCCTGATCGAGAAGCCGCAGCGGCTCGCGGTGGCGATGCAGGCGATGCTTGCGACGGCGGAGGCCGAGAAGCTCGAGGTCAAGACGCTGTTCGCGCTGGAGCAGGATCTGCTCAGCCTCGCGGACGCGATCGGGCAGCACTATTTCCCACACGGTCCCAACGCCAGCCGGCCGGAAAAGCTGACGGGGCTGGCGTGATCTACGACATCCGTCACGTCACCACCTACGAGTACGAAAATCCGGTCAGCTTCGCTCGCTGCACGCTGCGGCTCGAGCCGAGAAGCGGAGGCGGCCAGGAACTGATCTCGCACGATGTCGAGATCCATCCACGGCCGGCCGAGCGCAACCAGCGGCGCGATTTCTTCGGCACACTGACGGAAAGCGTCACGATCGAAGCCGCCCATCGCAGTCTGCGCATCGACTCGCGCTCGCGTGTCTCGGTGTCACGCCAGCCTCCCGCCCGTAGTGCGGCCGGCCCGTCCTGGGAGAGCATTCGGGACATCGCCATCGAGGCGACGAGCCTCGGGCCGTCCTCGCCCGTCGGCTATGTCTTCGCGAGTCCGCTGGTACCGGTGCTGCGCCCGGTCAGCGCCTACGCCGCGGAAAGCTTTGCATCCGGCACCGGCATTCTCGAGGGCGCGGTCGACCTGATGCACCGCATCCGCAGCGAATTTCGCTACGACCCGAAGGCGACGGTGATCACGACGCCGCTCGAGGAGGTCTTCGACAAACGCCATGGCGTCTGCCAGGACTTTGCCCATGTGATGATCGCGGGGCTGCGTGGGCTAGGCCTGCCCGCAGCCTATGTCAGCGGCTACCTGCGCACCATTCCGCCGCCGGGCCAGCGGCGTCTGCAGGGCGCCGACGCCACCCATGCCTGGGTGTCGCTGTGGTGCGGGGCGGAGCTTGGCTGGGTCGATCTCGATCCGACCAACGATCTCCTGATCGGCAACGATCACATCGTGCTTGCCGTGGGGCGCGATTTTTCCGACGTCTCGCCGGTCGACGGCATCATCGTCGGCTCGCCCAGGCAGAAGCTCAATGTCGCCGTCGACGTGCTGCTTGTGGAGTAGGGCGTGTACTCATAAGCGTTCGGCTTACCAACGCGAAGCGGAAGTCTGCCATCTAGAATGTCATTGGCAGCTTTGTGACCCGGAACTGACATCAGGACGCAGGGATCGGCCCTTTCGCGAACTTCAAGCTTGGTGCAAACTTCAGGTCATATTTCGAAGGATTGGATAGGGTGCTGCCGATGCCAATTTTCCTTGACCGGCACGATCTCTCGGGGCTGACCGCCGCCGATATCGCCGAGGCGCATCGCAAAGATCTGGAAGTGCAAGATCGATACGGCGTTCGTTTTCTAACGTACTGGTTTGATGAATCCCGCGGTACGGGCTTCTGTCTCATTGACGCACCGGATATCCGAACGGCGATGAGGGTTCATGACGAAGCTCACGGCGACGTAGCGAAGGATGTCATCGAAGTGGACCTCTCGGCGGTCCAGGCGTTTCTGGGGAGGGTGTCCGACCCGGCACCTGGCGGCGCGGCAGACGACATCAAATTCGATTCTGCGCTGCGAGCTATCATGTTCACCGACATCGTTGGCTCTACCAGCATGACGGAGCGTCTTGGCGATGCCCGTTCAGTGGAGATGGTTCGGGCTCATGACGCGCTGGTGCGCCGGGCGTTGAAGGACGAGGGCGGACATGTGGTGAAGCACACCGGCGATGGTATCATGGCATCCTTTGCCGACGCCTCTGCCTCCGTGCAATGCGCCCGCGCCATCCAGCGCGCATTTGAAGCCTTCAATCTGGCGAGCAAGGAGAAGCTTCAGGTGCGGATTGGCATCGATGTCGGCGAGCCGATTGCTGACAGCAACGACCTCTTCGGTGCGACCGTTCAACTGGCCGCTCGTTTGTGTCAGTTGGCCGACCCCGATGCCATTCTGGTGTCAAAGGCTGTACAGGATTGCATCCGGGATCGCGTGCAAGTGTCAAGCTTGGGTGCCCACCATCTCAAAGGCTTTCAGCAGCCCATTGATGCATACCGAATCGAATGGCGTTAACTGTCGCGCCTTCCTGGCGCCCGGCGATCTTCTCACTGACTTTCTCAGCGGCCCAGTGGGGGCCAAGACGGAACTCCTCACGCATAAATTCGATCGCGGCAGACTGTGCCGCTGGCAGAGGCAGTGCAGCGCCAGCGGCGTTGAGGTGGATGCATGGGACATCAACCATAGGTCTCATCTCCTTCTCACCTTGCACAAGTATGGTGCAAAACCCATGCGATGCTAACCTGCGAATACATCAGCCCAGATGATCAGCTGAAATTTCTTGTGACCTGGGCGGACGGCGATTGGACGCTGGGCTTCGACGGATGTCCCGCCCACACGTATGGGAGCATCCTTGCTGATCTGTCTGGTCTCGATGAGCTCACCGCAGTCGAACGCTATCTCGCTGACGTCATCGGCAACGTCAGCGTTATTGCTCTCAGGCGATTTTCTGGTGTTCCAAGCGATGGTTGGTTAACTGATGTCCTGCCGAAGAAGTGGTGAGCTGGCAGAACTACGCGCTCCGGACGAGACGGTTGAATTTCGGCGATCGGATGGGAGCGTCGTACGGCCCTGAGTTGCCGCGTCCTACATATATGACCAACCGTGCTCCGTCGCCTCTTGGCCCGTTGCGGCCCTGCGTGACGAGCGCGCAGACGTCCGGTTGGCGTGGTGGAGACTAGCGCGTGATGGACTGCCGAGGCCGCGTGTCGACCCGAAGCGGACTGTGAGCATACGAGCCTCGGGCCGAACGGCTCTCGCTCCGCGCACCGATCAAACATTTCGGAACCATAGAGTTGTTGCCACGTTTTCCCGGGCGCGGCTGACCGCGTTTCGGTGGAGAGGCGCCAGCTCGCATCCCATTGCCCGCGAACTGGCGCCTTTTTGGTGCTAGGTGGAGCGAACTTCATGTTTCGTAGGCAGCTATGAAATGGATGCTCGTGGTCTTGGTTGGCGGCATCACACCCGTGAACACTGACCTGGTGTTCGACAAGTTCGCGGATTGCCTTTCGGCCGAAGAGCAGATGCGCAAGCACTATTCCGACGCGTTCGAGGCCTGGGACCGTTGGGCGGCGGCCAACATTGAGCGCCGGCGCGAATACTCGAAAGCGCGAGAACTGCAGGCCAAGAGACTTCTCAGCAATATCGGGACCTGTGTGCCCCATGGGGCCGATGATCAGAAGCCCGTCGCGTCTCCCAATCCCTCTGCTCCCGCGACGTCACCCTCGCCAGCCCCTCAACCAAATCCGCGGCCCTAAATCTCTGACCGGAGGCATTCCATGAGATTCATTCTGACAATCGTCAGCCTCCTGGGAGTGCTCACGTCGCCCGCGCTTGCCGATCACTGGAAAGATGAAAGCGGTAAGGGGCGCTGGGGCTACGACCGTGGTCATTACCGCGCTTACAACTACGACCGCGAATACAAGCAAGAGTACCGCCGAGGCCCCTGCAAGATCGAGCGCAAGTGGGGCAAGCACGGCGAGTACAAGGAGGCGACGAAGTGCAAAGGTTATCGCAACTAGGGCTCCGCGGCCCGAGGAGTGCGGGCCGCTACTGAATGTTACTTGTGGCCCATCTCCGACCTACCGTGAGGCAGGCCAAGGCCGCCATAGAGGTAGAGCGGACTCTCCAAAAGTGCAGCGCAGGCTTACGGGTACTCGCCGATGGCAAAGGTCGGCGCTTGCCGGTCACCGAACCATGGTCTCGCGATCCCAGGCCTTGTAATCAGGCGAACCCTGGATGCGGATGGGACCGTCGTAGCCGTACTCCACCATGTGCACGGTCACATAATCTTCCCCAAGAAATGCGACGCCATAGGATTGCGGCAGATCGCAAGCGCTCAGCAGGCTCGTCTCGGAGAACAGCGGAAAGCTCGCATGGTTGGTACCGCGCAGCGACGAGACCGGGACGCCCGCAATCGAGCCGGCAAGAGGCAAGTGACAATGCCCGAAGAACACGTGGCGGATCTTCGCCCGATGGCGGCTGATGAGATGCCGGAATGGAGCATCGTCGAGCAGGCCGATCTGGTCGAACGGGACGAGATGCACCGGCATCGGGTTATGGTGCATGAAGAGCAGGAACGGCCCGTCATGCTCGGAAAGCCGCGCCTCGAGCCAGCCGAGACGATCGCTGCAATAGCGGCCGGCGTGCGTTTCCGGATGGGCGGTGTCGAGGAACAGGCAGCGGCCGGCGACGGTGTCGTGGATGCCTTGAACGAAGCCGTTGTCGTCGGCGAGGTCGGGGAACACGCTCAGGAAGGCGGTGCGCCGGTCGTGGTTGCCGATGCACAGCCGCACCGGCAGCGGATATGCGTCGAGGCGCTGCTTGAGCCATTGATAGTCGGCGAGGTCGCCCCAGTCCGAGAGATCGCCGGTGATCACCATCAATTCGGCGTCGTGATGATCATTCAGCGCATGCGCGAGCGCCCGTTCGAAATTGATGCGCGGGTCGCGGCCCCCGATGGTCGAGCCAGGCGCCGTCAGGTGAATGTCGCTCAGATGCAGCAGCTTCATCGCAATCTCCGGTCATTGGGGCGGCACGGGGCGCCGAGGGCGTCCCGTGCCGGTGATGTGAGGATGGTCAGCGCGCCGCGCCGGTGGTCTTCGGCAGCAGCTTCTGCACGTCCGCGGTCATGTCGGCGAGGACGGCCTCAGGCTCCTTGGTGCGGGCGCCCGAGATGATCGAGTTGAGATGATCCTTGATGACGTCCGTGATCTTCAGGCCGTTGTCGCCGGGGAAGGCGTACCACTTGGTGAGCAGCGCGAGCTGGCTGACCGCGGTGTAATTGTTGGGGTTCTTGACGTAGAAGTCCTTCAGATAGACGTCGTTGGCTACCTTGTTCGGAGGCATGTAACCGGTGGTCTCCGCCATGATCGCGGCGCCCTTCGGGCCAGTCCAGAACTTCACAGCTTCCCAGGCGGCGTCGCGCTTGGCCTTGTCCTTGGCGAGGATCAGCACGACATTGCCGCCGGCCGGGAGCCTGCCGTTCGGGGACGCGACGTCCGGGAACGGAATCGTCTTCAGCGCGAACTTGCCGCCGGTCATCTGCGTGACCTTGTTGAGGTCGGAGGTCGAAGTGATGTGGAAACCGGTCTTGCCGGCAGCGAACGTCGCGCGCATCGACGGCTGGTCGAGATTGGGCATGCCGGCCTCGTTGACGAGCCGCGCAATCGTGTTGATGGCGAACTTGCCTTCCGCTCCGTCGAACGCGACCTTGGTCTCGTCGGCGTTGAGCATGGTGCCGCCGCGCGCGAAGACCGGCGCCTGCCACAGCCAGTTGCCGGTGATGTCCCAGGCGTAGGTGACGCCGTTGGTGTCGTTGCCGAGCGCCTTGATCTTCTTGGCGAGCGCGATCAGGTCGTCCCAGGTCTTGGGCAGGTTGTTCACGTCGCCGCCGGCCTGCTTCACCAGATCGAGATTGACGTAGACGATTGGCAGGGAGATCGCGAAGGGCAGGGCGTAGACCTTGCCGCTCGCGGTGCCGATGTCGAACATCGCCTGATGAAAGCCCTGCTTGTCGAAATCCTTCTCGGCGGCGATGTAACCGTCGAGCGCGGCCGGGATGTTCTTGTCGACCAGGACGCGGATGCGGTTCAGGCCCTGGAAGGACACGTCCGGCATCTGGTTGGTCACGGCCTCGCGCAGCACCTTCTGGGTGCCGTCCTCGTAGGATTCGTAAGGCGCCCGCATCGTGACCTTGATCTCCGGGTGTATCTTGGCGAATTCCTCGGCGATGCGCTTGTGGGTCTCGGTGAACAGCTCCGGATAGGGATACTGCATCACGATCTCGGTCTGGGTCTGCGCGAGCGCAGATCCGGCCACGAGCGACAGAGCCGCTGCGGCGATGATGGTCTTCAGCATGGATAGACTCCTGTTGGGTTGGTCGGTTACTTGATGCCGGTGAGGGTGATGCCCTCGATGAAGCGGCGCTGGGCGAAAAGGAAAGCGATGACGAGCGGTGCGATGATCACCATCGCCGCGGCCATCAGCGGGCCGTAGCTCGTGCCGGCCTCGTTGTTGCGGAAATGGGCGACCGCAAGCGGCGGCGTGCGCAAGTGCTCGCTGTTGAGGACGATCAGCGGCCAGAAATAATCGTTCCAATGCGCGACCACCGAGAAGATGCCGAAGGCGGTGACGGCCGGGATCGCGGCCGGCAGCATCACCCGCCAGACGATGCCGAATTCCGAGATGCCGTCCATGCGCGCGGCGTCGACGAGATCGTCGGGCACGGTCTTGAAGAACTGGCGCATCAGGAAGATGCCGAACACCGAGATCGTGAAGGGAAGGACGAGCGCGGCATAGCTGTCGAGCAGCCCCGCCTTGTGCAGCAGCAGGAAGACGGGGACCGCGGTCGCCTGCGGCGGGATCAGTATCCCGAACAGCACCAGCGCGAACATCGTCTCCCGGCCGAGGAAGCGAAGCTTTGCCAGCGCATAGGCCGCCGGCAGCGCCACCATGACCTGCAGCAGGAAGATCGAGACCGTGACGATGACGCCGTTGAGCAGGAAGCGCAGCAGATTGGCCTTGGCGAATGCCTCGCGCAGATTCTCCGCCAGCGCGAACTGGTGTGGGATCAGGTGCAGTTCGCTTGAGAAGATCTCGGTTTGCGGCTTGGACGCGGTCGAGATCATCCAGATGAAGGGCGCCAGCATGATTGCCGCGCCGGCGATCAGCAGCACGTGGCGGAGGATCGCCCGGAATGGGATGGGATGTGCATTGCTCATGTGTAGTGCACCCCGCGATCGGCGAGTCTCGATTTGATCAGCGTGAGCAGCAGAACGAAGACCAGGAAAACAACGGTGATCGCCGCGGCGTAGCCCGAGCGGAAGAACTCGAATCCTTCCGTGTACATGGTGTGGATCAGGACCTCGGTTGATTTCGACGGGCCGCCCTTGGTCAACACGTGGACGGTGTCGAACACCTGGAAGGAGCGAATGCCGGAGATCACGACGACGAAGGTCGTGACCGGTCCCAGCATCGGCCAGGTCACGAGCCGGAACCGCGCCCAGCCGCTCGACGCACCGTCGATTTCAGCCGCCTCGTAGAGCTGCTTGGGAATGGAGACGAGGCCGGCGAGAAACAGCACCATGTTGAAGCCGACCGCCTGCCAGATGCCGATCGCGCACAGCGCATAGAGCGCGGTGTTGCGGTCCTGCAGCCAGGCAAATGCCGGCAGGCCCGCGCCGCGCAACATCCCGTTCACCAGGCCGAATTGCGGATGCAGCATGAACTCCCAGACCACGGCCATGGCGATCAGGGTCGCCATCACGGGCAGGAAATAGATCGTCCGGTAGAGGCTGCGCAGGCTGGTGCCGCTCTGGATCAGGAGCGCGATCGCAAGGCCGGCGATCACGGCGCCGGGCACCACGATCACGACGTAGGTCAGCGTATTGCGCAGCGCAGTCCAGAACACCTTGTCGGCGAACAGGTCCTGGTAGTTGGCGAGACCGATCCAGGAGAAATGCGGCGCGCCGAGCTGGTAATCTGTGAAGGAGAGGGCGATCACGCCGGCAAGCGGACCGAGCAGCATGATCAGCATCAGCGCCGCCGCCGGCGTCACCAAGGCGTAGGCGGAATACGTGCGTCGGCTGCCGTGGACCGGCACCGCGCGCCTTGCCGCGCTGGCAGGCGCGATCGCGGCGTCCATTGTCATCGAGCCGTCAGACATGGGCGGGCTCACGAACGCGCTCGGGCTGCTCCACCTTGAGCTCGATCCGCTTCCCGGCCGGATCGAAAATCCGTACCGCGTCGGGGGCGAAACCGAAGGTGACGGAGCTGGCCATCCCGGGCAGATGCCGGACGTCCGCCAGCCGCGCGATCAGGCGCAACCCGGAGCCTTCGATCGCAAGGTGCACGAATGCCTCGGCGCCGAGATTCTCGAGATGGACGACCGTTCCGGAGAACGGCCCGGCGCCGAGGTCGATCCGCTCCGGGCGGACGCCGACCCGACAGTCGCCGGCCGCAGCCCGGCAGGATAATTTCAGGGCAGTCCCCAGCACATCGACGCCGCCGTCCTTCCGGATCCGGCCTGGAAGGATGTTGATCTTGGGGCTGCCGATGAATTCGGCAACACGGATGTCCTCGGGATCGTTGTAGATCTCCGCAGGCGTGCCGGCCTGGATCAATTCGCCGTCCATCATGACGGCGATCCGGCTCGACATGGTCATCGCCTCGGCCTGGTCGTGCGTGACATAGACGAACGTTGCCTTGAGGCGGCGGTGCAGCTCGGCGAGCTCCGCGCGCATGTGGACGCGCAGCTTTGCGTCGAGATTGGAGAGCGGTTCGTCGAACAGGAAGGCCCGCGGCTCGCGCACCATGGCACGTCCGACCGCGACGCGTTGCCGCTGTCCGCCGGACAATTGCCCCGGCTTGCGCCGCAGCAACGGAGCAATGTCGAGCTGCTCGGCGATGGCTTCGACGTCATTGCGAATGTGCCGTTCCTTGGCGCGCCGGCCCGGCAGCACCGCACCTAGGAGCGGCAGGCGCTCGATCGCCGAGAGGCGACGCATCCGCAGCGGCACCGCAATGTTGTCGAAGGTATTTAGGTGCGGATAGAGCGCGTAGGATTGAAAAACCATCGCAAGATTGCGCGCGCTCGGGCGAATGCCGTCCACCGGGCGGCCGTCGATGCGGACCTCGCCGGAATTCTGCGGCTCCAGCCCGGCAATGACCCGGAGCAGGGTCGACTTGCCGCAGCCGGAGGGACCGACCAGCGAGATGAACTCGCCGTCCTCGATCCGGAAATCGATGCCCTTCAGGACGTCGGTACCGTCAAAGGATTTGCGGATTGCGGAAAGTTCGATCTGCGCCATGCGCGCTGGTCCCCTGCTGGCCGGTTGCGGCGCACGAGGAGTAGGGAGCGCGTCTGACATTCACATAACGGTCAATGGCCATGCTTATGGTCATCCCAGGTTTTGCTTTCGGTCCGGCAGACGGGGAATCTCGATCGTGAGAGTGTTGTCGTGGCGTTGACGTCCTCGCGTGTCCGGGCGGTCAATGCGGTGTTCGAGACCGGCAGCTTCGCGGCCGCAGCAAGGCGGCTCGGGGTATCACAGCCGGCCGTTGCGCAGCTCGTGCGCGACCTCGAGGCCGAGTTCGCAGTGGCGCTGTTCGACCGGCACGGACAGACTCTGATCCCGACGCCGCTGTGCCGGCGGCTCTACGCTGCAACGAACCGCATGCAAGCCATCGAGGCGGATGCGCTGGCGATCCTGCAGCAGCGCGATGAGCTCACGGGGGGCGAGCTGCGCATCGGGCTTGGCAATGCCATGCCGGGCATGGCGCTGATTGCGGCGTTCCGCAATCTGTATCCGAAGATCCAGATCAACATCGAGATCGGCAGCTGGTCGGCGATCATGGCCGCGGTGGTCGACCAGCGTGTTGACGTCGCAGTATTGCCCGAGGTGCCGCAGGACAATCGCTTCCGGCGCGAGTCCTGCGTCCAGCAGCGCGTCGTTGCGATCTGCCATCCCGTTCACGAGCTCAGTCGCCAATCGCGCGTGTCCATCGCCGACCTCGTGCGATATCCGCTGGTGTTTCGCACCCGGGATTCCGCGACCCAACGCGCCGTGGACAGGGCGTTTCGCGCCGTCAACCTGCGCGCCAGTCCGGCGATCATCGTCAATACGCGCGAGGGGATGCTGGAGGCGGTTGCCAATCGGCTTGGTGTCGGCTTTGTGTGGGAGCACGGCTCGAGCCGCATCGATCGGATCGCGAAGGTGGCGATCGCCGAAATCGAGGCGGACTCGCCCGAGTACATTTTCTCGCTGGCCGGCAAACGCGGCAAGCTGGTCGAGCTGTTCTATCTGGCCAGAAGCCTGTCGCGCTCGGCTGAAGGCGCCGCCATCCTGTCCGCTCCTTGAAGCGCCGGGCGTCCCTCGGCTATTCGCCCCAGCGGTTGTAGTGAAGTGTGACGGCAACCGTGATGCTGCGCAGCGGAACGGCAGGATATTTGCGTATTTTTCCTCCCGCGTTTGGTTACCCGGCCCAAGATGGGCTATGCTCCCCGATGCGTCGACAACAAGAATGAGACGACGGGAGATGGCACACCAGCGGCGGACGGGGCTGCATCCATGATGACCTTACCGAGACTGGCGGCTGAATCCCTGGAGGAATTCCTCGGCAGGTTCATGCGCCGCCGGTACGATGAGACTTCTGCAAGTATCGTCGAGAGCGCGACCCGCACCGCGATGGAATGCATCGGCAACAGCGATGCGCTCTACCACAACATCGAGCATACGATGCTGGTGACGCTGGCGGCCCAGGCGATCCTCCGCGGCCGAAGTCTTCATACGCATCTGTCGGCCGAGGACTACGTCCATGTCCTGATCGCCTGCCTCGCCCACGACATCGGCTATGTCCGCGGCCTGTTCGAGGAGGACGACGCCGAAGGCTTCATCATCGATGCGGCCGACACCAAGATCTCGTTGCCGCGCGGTGCCTCGGATGCGAGCCTGATGATGTATCACGTCGACAGGTCGAAGCTCTACGTGACGCGGCGGCTCCGGCATATTCCCGGCCTGGATCCGGACCGCATTGCCAGCGCCATCGAAGGCACGCGCTTTCCCGCCCGTGAAGGGCAGGAATACGACGAGGAAGCCTCGATCCTGCGCGCGGCAGACTTCATCGGCCAGCTCGGCGATCCCAACTATCTGCGCAAGGCCAACGCGCTCTACTACGAGTTCGAGGAGGTCGGCATCAACCGCCAGCTCGGCTACGACTCGCCGGCCGACATCGTGAACCGCTATCCGCAGTTCTATTGGAACAGCGTCGCCCCGCACATCCAGACCGAGATCGGTTATCTCAACAAGACGGAGATCGGCCGGCAGTGGATCGCCAATCTCTACAGCAACGTGTTCCGCGCCGAGCGCGACATTTCGCTGTCCGGCCCGCAGAGATAGGTCGGGCCCTTGTAGCCCGGATGAGCGAAGCGATGCCCGGGACCGGTGGCGCAACGTCCGGATGCTTCGGTTATCCAAGCCACGATACCATTCCCAGTGAGCCAGCCATGCAACAAAAAACAGTCAGCACGGACATCCTCGATATTGCCTATCGCGAATACGGCGCGGCGGATGGCTGGCCCTGCATCCTTGGCCACGGCTTTCCCTATGATGTGAACGCCTATGCCGAGACCGCGCCGATCATTGCCGAAGCGGGCGCGCGGGTGCTGGTGCCCTGGCTGCGCGGTTATGGGCCGACGCGGTTTCGCTCCGCCGGGACGCTGCGCTCCGGCGAGCAGGCAGCGCTTGGCGCCGATCTGCTGGCCTTCATGGATGCGCTCGGCATCGAGCGGGCACTCGTCGGCGGTTATGATTGGGGCGGGCGCGCGGCCTGTGTCGTCTCGGCGCTCTATCCGGAGCGCGTGATCGCCCTTGTGTCCGGCAATTCCTACAACATCCAGAACATCGCCCGCGCCATGGAGC
This sequence comes from Bradyrhizobium sp. Leaf396, assembly GCF_001424605.1. Classification (NCBI taxonomy): domain Bacteria; kingdom Pseudomonadati; phylum Pseudomonadota; class Alphaproteobacteria; order Hyphomicrobiales; family Nitrobacteraceae; genus Bradyrhizobium; species Bradyrhizobium sp. Leaf396. The sequence continues at coordinate 317,225 of NZ_LMQJ01000045.1, read as the reverse complement.
CGGCTTCGCCGCCGGAGGAGGCAGCTCTCTGGTATCAATATCTCTTTCACAACGAGCGCGGCCGCCGCGCGCTCGAGCGCAACCGCCGCGGCTTTGCCCGCCAGCTCTGGGCGATGTGGTCGCCCAAATGGGCGTTCGATGACGCGACCTTCGAGGCGAGCGCCGAAGCCTTCGACAATCCCGATTTCGTCGACGTCGTGATCCACTCCTATCGCCATCGCTATGCGCTGGTTGATGGCGACCCCGCCTACGCCGCGATCGAGGCCCGGCTCGCCGCGCAGCCGCCGATCCGTGTCCCGACAATTGCGATCGACGGCGACAGCGACGGCGTCAATCCCGGCACCGCCCACCACGCGCACAAGTTCGCGGGGTTTTTCGAGCGGCGCGTCTTCACCAATGCCGGTCACAACCTGCCTCAGGAGCGGCCGGCCGAATGGGCGCGGGCGGTGCTCGATGTGCGCAAGGCGGTGGCTTAGGCCCGGTCTGGCGTGCTGCCGATCCGCCTATTTTCCCGGACCTCGGGAACCTTTTCCGATTGGCGCCGTCCAAGCTGAGGGCCGCTTGTTCATGTGGCCGCCGGAAGGGGAGACCATTGATGACGTCACGAGCGCGCAAGTTGGAGCGGGTCGCGGTTGCGCAGGCGCCAAGCGAGCGGCCCGATCGGGCGGAGGTCGAGCAGGCGATCCGGACCATGATCCGCTGGGCCGGTGATGATCCCGCGCGCGACGGCCTGCGCGACACGCCTGATCGTGTTGCTCGTGCCTTCGAGGAGTATTTTTCCGGCTATGCCCAGGACCCGACGGAGATCCTGCAGAAGACCTTCGAGGAGATTGAAGGTTACGACGAGATGATCGTATTGCGCGGAGTTCGCTTCGAGAGCCATTGCGAACACCACATGGCGCCGATCGTCGGCCGCGCCTGGGTCGCCTATATTCCGCAAGGGCGCGTGGTCGGCATCAGCAAGCTTGCGCGGCTCGTGGACGTCTATGCCAAGCGCCTTCAGATCCAGGAGAAGATGACGGCCCAGATCGCCAACACGATCAACGACGTGCTGGAGCCTCAAGGCGTCGGCGTCATCATCAAGGCGACGCATCACTGCATGACCACGCGCGGCGCGCACAAGCCGGGGACGGATCTCGTCACCAGCCGCATGCTCGGCGTGTTCCGCGACAATGCGGTGACGCGGCAGGAGCTGTTAGGGCTCGCCAACTCGGACAGCTGATCCGCGCCTGTAAAGCGACGTGCAATGACCGAGGGCAGGAAGTTGCGCCTTCGCGATCCGACGACGCATTCGATGTTGATTTGCGTCAATGTTGCTGCAGGTGAGGGCTGCTCCGCTGGCTATCGTCCCGTTGCGATGCGTGCTATCGTCGCGTGTGCCCGCGGGCCTTGCATGCAGGAGTGGCCGCCATGACAACTGCTTCAGACGCGTCTCATCATTCCAGTCTCGGCTCAAGTATCTCTGCGCTACATGCCAAATGGGGGTGGATCGTCGCGCTCGGCGTCGTCTACCTCATTGCCGGCTTCGTCGCGCTCGGCAGCATGGTGATGGCAACGGTGGCGAGCGTGATCGTGGTCGGCGCGATGATGATCGTCGCCGGCGTGACCGAGGTGATCGGCGCATTCCAGCTGAAGAGCTGGGGGAAGTTCTTGATCTGGGCCTTGCTCGGGGTGCTCTACATCATTGCCGGCTTCCTCACCTTCCAGAACCCGTTATTGGCCGCAGTTGTGCTGACGCTCTTTCTCGGCGCGGCGCTGCTCGCGTCCGGCGCGGTGAGGCTATATCTCGCCTTCAGCATGAAGCGCGAAAGTCCGTGGGGCTGGGTGGCGCTGTCGGGCGCAATCACGCTGCTGCTCGGCCTCCTCATCGTGGCGCGCTGGCCGGTGAACAGCGTCTACATCCTCGGCCTGTTCCTCGGGATCGACCTGATCATGGCCGGCGCCGGCTGGATCAGCTTGGGCTTTGCCTTGAAGCGGCGCGGCCAGGCGAGCCATCAGCAACTCGACGCAAGACCATCTTGATGAACTCCGCTGATCTGACGCGCTGACGAGAAGCAGCGCGCCGCGCGACCGACTCGCGGCGATGATCATCGGGGAGAAACCATGAAAGCCGCTTTGGCCCTGGCTGCAGCGCTCGCTGCCGCTTGTCTGTCCACGCCCGTCGCTGCGCAAAAATCCTACGGCCCTGGAGTCACCGACACCGAGATCAAGATCGGCAATACCATGCCCTATAGCGGCCCGGCATCGCCGCTCAGTATCACGGGCAGGGTGATCTCCGCTTATTTCGACGAGATCAACGAGAAGGGCGGCGTCAATGGTCGCAAGCTCAATCTGATCTCGCTGGACGACGCCTTCTCGCCTCCGAAGACCATGGAGGCCGCGCGGCGGCTGGTCGAAGGCGAGGGCGTCGCCTTCATCTTCGCGACGATGGGCACCGCGCCGAGCTCGGCGATCGCAAAGTATCTCAATAGCAACAAGGTGCCGCAGATCTTCCTGATCAGCTCGGCTTCGAAATGGAACGATCCCGCCAACATGCCCTGGTCGATCGCGTTGCCCTGGGCGCCGAACTACACCAGCGAGGCCGCGATCGACGTCGCTTACGCGCGCGCCAAGAATCCGAATGCACGTTTTGCGGTGCTCTATCAGAACGACGACGCCGGCAAGGAATATCTGCGCGGCGTCAAGGAAGCCCTCGGCGCCGACGCCGACAAGGCGATCGCGATGGCCTCGAGCTTCGAGGTCGCGGACCCCACCGTGGATTCCCAGGTGCTGACGCTGGCCAACACCAAGGCCGACGTCTTCCTGATCTATTCGGTGACGCCGCGCGCCTGCGCGCAGGCGATCCGGAAAGCGCATGAGGTCGGCTGGCAGCCGATGCGCTTTATCGCGAGCGGTTGCGCCAACAAGGCGACCGTGATGGTGCCGGCGGGGCTCGATGCCGGCAAGGGCGTGCTCTCGCTCGGCTCGCTCAAGCCCTTTGTGGCCGAGCCCAAGAGCGACCCGGCGATGACGGCCTATATCGATTTCATGAAGAAGCGGCTGCCGAACGCCGACGTCAACAACGTCGCGGGACTCTATGGCTACACCGTCGCCGAGGCACTCGTGGTCCTGCTGAAGCAGTGCAAGGACAATCTGACGCGCGAAAACATCATGGCGCAGGCGGCAAACCTGAAGAACGTGCCGCTGTCGCTCTTGATGCCCGGCATTACCCTCAACACGACGCCGCAGGATTTCCGCCCGATCAAGGACGGCTACATGCTCCAGTTCGACGGCAACGACTGGGTTGTCGCTAGCGAGCTGTTGCGCGGGACGTGAGGGGCGTCTCGAAGGGCGAGGCGTGCGCTCCACGCTCGGCATGAACAGGAGACCGCCATGGATTTTCACCACTCCGCCCGTTCGCTGGAGCTGCAGGACCGCGTCCGCCGGTTCATGCGCACGCACGTCGAGCCGGTCGAGGATCTCTATTACGAGCAGGTCAAGCCGGAGGCGGTGCGCTACAGGACGCCGCCTGTGCTTCAGGACCTGAAGAAGCTGGCGCGGGAGCAGGGGCTCTGGAACCTGTTTCTGTCCGGCGAGCACGGACCGGGGCTCACCAATCTCGAATACGCGCCGGTGAAGGAGATCATGGGCCGCATCCTCTGGGCGCCCGAAGTGTTCAATTGCTCCGCTCCTGATGTCGGCAACATGGAGGTGCTCGCCAATTACGGCACCAGCGCGCAGCAGGAGCGCTGGCTGAAGCCGTTATTGGATGGGCGCATCCGCTCCGGTTTCTCGATGACGGAACCCCAGGTCGCCTCCAGCGACGCCACCAACATCCAGTGCGAGATCAGGCGCGACGGCGACGACTACGTCATCAACGGCCGCAAGTGGTTCACCTCGGGCGCGATGAACGAGGATTGCGAGATCCTGATCGTGATGGGCAAGACGGCGCCCGATGATCCCGACCGCCACCGCCAGCAATCCATGATCCTGGTGCCCAGGAACACGCCCGGCGTCCGCATCGTCCGCGACATGCTCACCTACGGCTATGACGACGCCCCGGTCGGCCACCCCGAAATCGTCTACGACAACGTTCGCCTGCCTGCCGAAAACATCCTGCTCGGCGAAGGCCGCGGCTTCGAGATCGCGCAAGGCCGGCTCGGCCCCGGCCGTATCCATCATTGCATGCGCCTGATCGGCTGCGCCCAGCGCGCGCTGGAGTTGATGTGCCAGCGTGCGGTGTCGCGTATAGCCTTCGGCAAGCCGCTGGCCGAGCAGGGCTCGGTGCGAGAGGATATCGCGCACTCCTTCTGCGAGATCGCGCAGGCGCGTCTGCTGACATTGCAGGCCGCCGACAAGATGGACCGCGAAGGAAACAAGGCCGCGCGCGACCTGATCGCCGCCGCGAAAATCGTGGTGCCCAGCATGGCCGCCCGTGTCATCGACCGCGCCATCCAGATCCACGGCGCCGCTGGCGTCTCCCAGGACACGTTCCTCGCGCGCGCCTACGTTTACGCCCGCTTCATCCGCATCGGCGACGGCCCGGACCAGGTGCACCTGGCGGCGGTCGGGAAGGAATTGATCAAGCGGGGCGGGGTGATGCTGTAGGGCTGTAGGGCGGTTCGCCGAAGCGCGCGGGCAGACGGCTATGAGATCCTCACCGACGACGAACGCGCCGTCGTAGTCCTGCTGGGCCGGGCCGATGAGCTCTCGTATGGCCGGAGGCCGTTGACGCCATCGTCGATCAGCATGAGGTGATTGTAGACGGCAAGTTGGGCGCACACCGTCCGAAGATCCCCGCTGCGTCTTTCGGTGCCGAGTGAGGTCCCATCATCCGGCGGATTCGTTCGATCCTCATCGACGCGGACCTGGCCATGGCGACAGGAACGTCGATCGCTGCGCGCCGGAGGTCGCAGGAGGAACAAGCATAGCTCCCGCTGGTTGCCCTCGCGACGTTCAATTCGGGCGAGGCTGATGATGGCTCACACCAATCTCACCAGGCGCGCGGCGGCCGCCCAAGCCCGAACCACGAGAACCAGCCGCAACGGCTGTACGGCGAGCGGTCGCCGACTGTGTCCGCGTGTAGCGGTGCGGCCGTGAACCGTTGGCCCGGCACGCGCGCAATCGTCATTGCAGGAGCATCCAGCGGAATCGGCCAGGCGACCGCGCTCGCTTTCGCCGCACGACGGGCGAGCCTTGTTCTTGTGGGTCGGGACACCGGAGCATTGGAGGTGGTGGTTCGCGCGTGCCATGAGCACGGTGCCGAAGCGGTCGCATGCGCGGCCGATCTGACCGACCCAGCTGCAGTCGAGCGCATCCGTGACGCGGCGGTCGCGGCGTATGGCCGGATCGATGTTTGGGTGAACTGCGCGGCGGTTCTCATGGTTGGTCGATTCGAAGACATGCCGATCGAGGCCTTCCGGCGCGTGATCGACGTCAATCTCATGGGATGTGTCAACGGCTCCCGGGTGGCACTGTCACAGTTTCGGACGTAAGGTGATCGCGGTGTTCTCATAAACACCAGCTCTCTTCTGGGTATGACGGGAGAGCCTCTGCTCAGCCCTTATGTTGCGACCAAGTTCGCCGTTCGAGGCTTCACGGCCTGCCTGCGGCAGGAATTTGAGCGGGCGGCCGACATCCATGTCTGCCTGGTCATGCCATGGGCAGTGGACACACCCGTCTACAGCAAAATGGGCAACGTATTCGGGCGGCAGGCGCGCTCGATCTTCCCGGTGATTGCGGCCGGGCGCGTGGCACGGGCCATAGTAGGTCTCTCGGAGCGGCCTCGTCGCGAGGTCATCGTCGGGATCTCAGGTTACATGCTGGGCATCGCGCTGAAGCTTGCACCCATGCTGGTGGAGCGCATTGTTGCGCGCGTGGCGCCGGTGCTCCAGTTCAAGCCAGATCCGCAGCCGCCCACGATGGGAAACCTCTTCACTCCGATAGGGCCATACAGCGTGGGTGGTGGATGGAAAAGCTACTGGGCCGAGCGCGCAACGCGCCTCTTCCGTCCGGCCTCCGCGAACGTCCAGACGCAGGATACTCCGCCGAAGCGCCCTTCACGCCCGGAAGGTCGCGCGGAGGCAGACTAGGCGAGGCGGGCTCCAGCTGCTGGCACTCGGACCTTCCGATCGGATCCGGGGGCCTCTCTCGCGCAAGCGGACTCTCGCTCTCAAGCCGTCGCCAGCAGCTTCTGCACTTCGGCGACTGTCGGAATGCGTCCGCTGCTGACCAGCTTCTCGTTGATCACGAGACCCGGCGTGGACAACAGGTCATAGGCCATGATGTCCTTGAAATCGGTGATCTTGACGAATTCGGCTGGAACGTTGGCGCGGCCGGCAGCTTCGCGCGCAACAGTTTCCAGCTTCTTGCAGTTGGCGCAGCCGGAGCCGAGGATCTTGATGGTCACCATGGTCGTCGTCTCCTTCAATTGTGTGAACGGACTAGGCGGTAGCGGCCGCGCGCTGGCGCTGCCGCAGCCAGGCCAGGGAGCCGGATATTGCAGCCATGATGGAGACCAGCGTGAGAGCCAGCGATGCCCAGCTCATGCCATCCACCCAGGCGCCGTAAATCAGGCCGGCGCTGATGCTGAACAAGGCCACCGCTCCCACATAGGCTGCGGTCTTCGCACGGCCGATCACGACGGCCACCATCAACACGCTTTGAAGACTCAGCTCCGGGTCCGCCATGAGGTAGGCCAGCAGCGGACCGCGATGCATGCCGAGATCGAGGAACATGCGTGCCACCGGTACTTCCACAAGAGTAGGAAAGTACATGAAGATGCCAAAGCCGACCCCCAGTGCATTGGCGAGCAGAGTGTTGCTGCCGGCGAGGCTCTCAATCCATTCGGGCCGAATGACCTGACGGACCATGCCCACCACGAATACGCCCACTAGAAGCAGTACGAAGATTTGCGTCACGAAGCGCCAGGACTCCCATAGCCATGACCGCCAGTCATCTTGAGCGAGCATGCTCGCGAAGTACCATACCGCCCACATGGCGAGCGCTACGGCCAGGACTCGGCCAGTCAGGGCCACTTCCAATCCGCCGGGCTGCGGGGTCAGACGCGCGGCGGCCACCAACAAGGTGGTGGCCGAGAGGCCGAGTGCGAGCCAGGTCCAGACGTTTGCGCCTTCGATGATGTTCTCCAGCCCCCTCCAGGCGGTTGCAGCAATGAGCAACAGCAGGGCAATCAGAACCGATCCGTGAAAGCCGATGCCCTCCTCGCCTTTGGCGACATCGAATGGCATCCACTCGAACAGCGCGGCCTGCCACGCAGCGGCCCATGGCAAGGGCAGGTGGACGGTGGCCATGATAGCCGTGAACGGCCACAACTTTATGGTGCCAGCAATCAGCACCGCTATCAGCGACAGCAGAACGCCCAAGGCTGCGGGTGAAATGTCGGCCTGCTCGCTGAAGAGGGCGTCAGTTTGGGTGTCATGGCCGATGTCATCGCGCCAGAACAGCAGCGCCATCAGAAGGCCAATGCCAATGCCAAACAGCAAGCACATCACCACCCTGGCGACGGCAAATTCCAGTCCCAGGATGCTGCCGGTGTAGGTGAGTGCCATAATGTTGCCGGCAGGCGCGAAGAACAGGAAGGCGATAGCCGGTCCGATGCCTGCCCCTTTCCGGTAGATGCCTGCAAACAATGGCACGACGGTGCATGAGCACACGGCGAGCACGGAGCCGGCTGCGGCTGCCGCGGGGTAAGACACATAGGCCGGGGTGTTGCGTCCAAGCCAGCGTGTAATGCTGGCCTTGGGGATCAGTGCCACCATTGCCCCGGCAATGAAGAAGGCCGGCAGCAAGCACAGCAGGACATGCGCCGCCAGATAGGAGGCGAGGCTGCCCGTGCCGCCGATGAGCAATTTGATCGCGAGTTCCATGGTGATGCCATCAGACCGGAACGCGAAATTGCAGCATTGACCTGGGTCAACACAAACCGTCCCCCGGTGAATGCCGAGTTCATGCCAATGAATTGCTCAGGTGACTGCTGTGATCCCATTGCGGATGGCCGGATCCGGAGCCGCTGTGCGCTCGGAAGCTTCTGCTTCGTCGCCATTGAGGACGAAGGTCTGCAAAGCTCACCGCCAGAGGTCGGCATCTCTCGATTCCAGCAAAGGCTCCAGGCCTTGGCCAGACCTCGTCCCGGCTCGGGCCGCCGGTCGCCATCGTTGCATCATGTCGATGTTTTGCCCGACGTGTCAAATAGATTTCGCCAAATCAGAAATTGCCCGCCAGGCATTGAAGATGCTGGCGATTGCTACTGTGCATGGGGTTGTTTTCTGGTTTTTGTTGAGCGACTCGATCGCCGAGTGCGGGGCGGGCGAAACCCACAATCATCCCGCCTTGGCGATCCGGCTGTCCGCCGATCCTCCGCGCAAGTTCTGGAAGAACTTCTCCACCTCCCGCGACAGCGTCTGCGCCGTCTCCGTCACGCTGCTCGCCGCCGTCAGCACCGAGGCAGCCGCCGTGTCCGTCTCGCCGATGGCATCGCGCAGCGAGGTGATGTTTGCCACAAGCGTCTCGTTGCCTTGGGCTGCGCTTTGCGCGTTCGAGGAGATCTCGCGGGTGGCGGCGTCCTGTTGACTGACGGCGCCCGCGATCGCCGAGGTGACCTCGTTGATCTCGCGCACCGCCCCGCCGATCTCGCGGACAGCGTCGACCGCGTTGCGCGTCGAGGCCTGGATCATCGAGACGTTCTCGCTGATCTCGGCGGTGGCCTTGGCGGTCTGTCCTGCCAGCGCCTTCACCTCGTGAGCGACCACGGCAAAGCCGCGGCCGGCATCGCCGGCGCGCGCGGCCTCGATTGTTGCGTTCAGCGCAAGCAGGTTGGTCTGCTCGGCGATCGCCTGGATCAGGTTGAGCACGCCGTCGATGCGCTGGGTGGCCGCGGCGAGGCTCTCGATCTCGGAGATCGATTTCTCTGTGCGCTGGCCGGTCTGCTCGACCGCCCCGGCACTCTGCCGCACCTGGCGGCCGATCTCCACCACCGAGGCAGACAGTTCCTCTGCCGCGCCCGCGACCGCCGTGACGTTGTGCGAGGCCTGTTCGGTGGCGTTCGCCGCGGTGCCGGCACGGCTGCTCGCGTCCGCGGTGACACGCGTGATGGTCTGTGCGGTCTCGCGCATGGTGGAGGCGTTGTCGCTGAGGCCGCGCATGACCGCGCCGATCGCCTCGCGGAACGTTTCGACGGATCGTTCGATATGGCGGGCACGCTCCTCGCGCGCAGCCGAGTCCTGCGAGACCTGCGAGGCGAGGTCGCGATTGCGGCCCATCGCCTCCTGAAAGACCTGGATCGCGCGGGCCAGTGCGCCGATCTCGTCGGCGCGTTCGGAGTACGGCACCGCGACGTTTTCGGCGCCGTCGGCGACCTGCTTGATGGTGCCGGTGATCGCGGCGAGCGGCCGGGCGATCGAGCGGGCGATGATGACGATGCCGAGCACGACCAGGGCCAGCGCCACGCCGCCGAGACAGGTCAGCACGAAAGACAGCTCGCGACTGGTCTCGGTCTGCTGCGCGATCTGTTTGGCCCGCTCGGCATAGACCTTGGACAGCGCCTCGAGATCCTTGTTCAGCGCGGAACGCACGGCGCGGTTGGCGTCGTTGTCGCCCCATTCGCGGCCTGCGGCTGCATTGATCTCGACGCCGCGGCGCACCAGTTCCTTGCGGAACTCGACGAACTGCTCGATGCGCTTCCTGAAGGTGGCGAACTGTTCGGCATCGTCGGCTTTGACGATGGTCTCCCAGCGCTTCACGACGTCGAGGATCTGGGCGTTGAACTTGAGCAGCCCGTCTCCGTATTTCTTCACCACCGCCGGCTCGGTCGACATGTAGACGCCGCGCGATTCCATCACGACGGCATAAACGAGCGAGTTGACGCGTTCGACGTTCAGCGCGGCGGCGTTCGCCGTCTCGATCGCGTTGGCGAGGTCGGCGCTGCGGCGGCTGTTGTAGTCGGACAGCAGTGCGATCGCCGCCGTGAGCAGCGCGAACAGCCCAAAGATCGCGTACAGCTTGGTGGCAAGCGTGAATCGGCCTGCCAGCTTCGTGGCATTCCCAGATCGGTCGGATGTCATGGTGTTCAGCGGCCCGGAATGGCCTGAAATGGCCGGTGAGCGGGGTTGGTTGGAACTGATGCAGAACTTTGCAGGAGGAAGGTGGACGTGACGTTAACGCCGTTGGTCCGGCAGGCGAGCGCCCCGCGCTAGGAAGTCGAGGTATTTCAGTGCGTTGACGGAGCATCGTCGGTTTCGGCCGGCTGCAGCAGCGGGATGCCGCGAACATCGGCGTGCACACCGGCCGCCAAGGGCGTATTCCCTGCGGCCGGGATCGCCTTCAAGATCGATCTGCCCTCGGCCATTGGCCGACGAACTCCGGAGAGGCCCTTGGTCTACCGCCACACCATCGACGCCACGAGCTACACGTTCCCGGACCTGCGCGATCTCCTGGCCAAGGCGACGCCGCCGCGCTCCGGCGACCGGCTGGCCGCGGTCGCCGCCGAGACTGCGGCGCAGATGATCGCGGCGCGGATGGCGCTTGCAGACGTCCCGCTCGGGCAGTTCCTTCAGGAAGCGGTCATCCCCTACGAGGCCGATGAGGTCACCCGCCTCGTCATCGACAGCCATGATGCCAAGGCCTTCGCGCCGGTCGCCTCCTTGACGGTCGGAGCTTTTCGCGACTGGCTGCTGTCGGACTCCGCAACGCCGGAGGTGTTGAAGACGCTCGCGCCCGGCATCACCCCGGAGATGGCGGCGGCGGTCTCGAAACTGATGCGGAACCAGGATCTGATCCTGGCGGCGCGGAAATGCGAGGTCACAACCGCCTTCCGCAACACCATCGGATTGAAGGGGCGGATGAGCACGCGGCTGCAGCCGAACCATCCGTTCGACGATGCCAAAGGCATCACTGCCTCAATCCTGGACGGCATCTTGTTGGGTGCCGGCGATGCCTGCATCGGCATCAATCCCGCGAGCGACGATCCCGCCGTCATCGGGCAATTGCTACGGCTGCTCGACGAGATCATCGCGCGGCTGCAGATCCCGACGCAAGGCTGCGTCCTCACCCATGTCACGACGACGCTGTCGCTGATCGGGAAGGGCGTGCCGGTCGATCTGGTTTTCCAGTCGGTCGCCGGCACGGAGGCCGCCAACCGTAGTTTCGGCATCGATCTCGCGCTTCTGAAGGAGGTGCAGCAGGCCGGGCTGTCGCTCAGGCGCGGCACGGTCGGACAGAACGTGATGTATTTCGAGACCGGCCAGGGCTCGGCGCTGTCGGCCGGCGCCCATCACGGCGTCGACCAGCAGACCTGCGAGGCGCGGGCCTATGCGGTCGCCCGCGCCTTTGCGCCGCTGCTGGTCAATAGCGTGGTTGGCTTCATCGGCCCGGAATATCTCTATGACGGCAAGGAGATCATCCGGGCCGGGCTGGAAGATCATTTCTGCGGCAAGTTGCTTGGCCTGCCGCTCGGGGTCGACATCTGCTACACCAACCACGCCGAAGCGGACCAGGACGACATGGACAATCTGCTGACGCTGCTCGCCGCCGCCGGCGTCACCTTCATCATGGGCGTCCCGGGTGCCGACGACGTCATGCTGAACTACCAGTCGACGTCTTTTCACGACGCGCTCTATGTCCGCGACGTCTTCGGCTTGCGCCGCGCACCGGAATTCGACGCTTGGCTGGCACGCTCGGGCATCGCGGGAGCCGATTCCCGACTTGCAAGCGATGCAGGCCTGCTGCCGGATTTTGCCGCGCGGCTGATCGCCTGAGGCGGAGCGCGAGCTCGCTCAGGAAACCATTGGTCCCTCTGGGGATTATGCTTCCGCCACAATATTGAGAAATTCCGGCCGCAGCATTACGCTATGTGTCTGGCTGGCAATTTCCGCAACCAGGTCGTGGCGGGGGAGCTTTGATGCGAGCTGAAAGTAACGGAACGTCCCGGCGGATCCTCTGTGTGTTTCCGCGCTACACTTCATCATTCGGCACGTTCGAGCATTCCTATCCGCTGACCGATGGCGTCCGCGCCTTCATGCCGCCGCAGGGGCTGCTGCTGATTTCCGCCTACCTTCCGCAGGAGTGGCAGGTCAAATTCGTCGACGAGAATCTGCGCCGCACGACGAAGGAGGAGTTCGAATGGGCCGAAGCGGTCTTCGTCAGCGGCATGCATATCCAACGCCAGCAGATGAACGACATCTGCCGCCGCGCCCATGATTTCGACCTGCCGGTCGCGCTCGGCGGGCCCTCGGTCAGCGCCTGCCCGGACTATTATCCGTCCTTCGACTATCTGCATGTCGGCGAGCTCGGTGATGCCACCAACCAGCTGATCGAGATCCTGTCGCGCGACACCTCGCGCCCGGAGCAGCAGGTCGTGCTCACGACCAAAGACCGCGTGCCCATGACGGAATTTCCGATTCCGGCCTATGAGCTGGCCGACGTGAAGAAATATTTCCTCGGCAGCATCCAGTATTCCAGCGGCTGTCCGTATCAGTGCGAGTTCTGCGACATCCCCGGTCTCTATGGCCGCAATCCGCGCATCAAGGCGCCGCAGCAGATCATCGCCGAGCTCGACCGCCTGCGCGAATGCGGCATGACCGACACGGTCTATTTCGTCGACGACAATTTCATCGGCAATCGCAAAGCGGCGCTCGACCTGTTGCCGCATTTGATCGAATGGCAGAAGAGGACGGGCTATGTGGTGCGGCTCGCCTGCGAGGCGACGCTCAACATCGCCAAGCGGCCCGAGATCCTCGAGAAGATGCGCGAGGCCTACTTCGTCACCATCTTCTGCGGCATCGAGACGCCCGATCCTGATGCGCTGAAAGCGATGCAGAAGGACCACAACATGATGGTCCCGATCCTGGAGGGGGTGCGTACCATCAACTCCTACGGCATGGAGGTCGTCTCCGGCATTATCATGGGGCTCGACACCGACAAGCCGAACACCTCGGAAGCGCTGCTCGCTTTCGTCGAGGAGTCCCGGATTCCGCTGCTCACCATCAACCTGCTCCAGGCCTTGCCGAAGACTCCGCTGTGGGATCGCCTGGAGCGCGAGGGACGCCTGGTCCACGACGACGGCCGGGACTCCAATGTCGATTTCCTGTTGCCCTATGATGAGGTCGTCGCGTCCTGGAAGCACGCGATGGCGGCCGCTTATGCGCCCGAAAAGGTCTACGCGCGCTACCAATATCAGTGCGACAATGTCTACGCCCGCCGCCTCAAGATGCCGGTGCCGGACGAGATGAAGACCTGGCGCAACATCAGGCGCGGTCTCGTCATGCTGCGCAATATCTTCTGGAAGGTCGGTGTGCTCGGCGACTACAGGCGCGTGTTCTGGAAATTCGCACTGGGACGCATCAAGCGCGGCGATATCGAAGGCCTTATCGGCTGCACGCTGATCGCGCACCATCTCATCACCTTTGCGCGTGCCGCCTCCAGTGGCGAGCAGAACGCCTCGAACTATTCGATCCGCCTGCGCGAGGCGGCCGTTCCCGCCGAATGATGCGACATGTCTGATCCGGCTGTCCCGCGCCGTTCGACGCTTGACTTGCGGACCTTCACGCCCGCGCGGGTGGCGCTCGGGCGCAGCGGTGCGAGCCTGCCGACCAAGGCGCTGCTCGATTTCACGCTGGACCATGCCCGCGCCCGGGATGCCGTGCATGCCGACTTCGATGCGGCGCGCTTGATCGCCGACCTCGGCCCGCTTGGACTTGCCGTGACCGAAGTCAGGAGCCAGGCGCTCGACCGCAGCGACTATCTGCGGCGGCCGGATCTGGGACGCCGGCTCGAACCCGGCTCGGCGCAGCTTCTGGCACGAAGCGCCTCGGCGCCATGCCAGCTGGCGGTCGTGGTCGCAGACGGCCTGTCCGCGGCGGCGGTCCACAGTCATGCGGCCGACGTCGTGAGGCGCCTGTTGCCTTCGCTTGCCGAGGACGAGGCTGTCGCGATCGACCATGTCGTCGTCGCGTCGGGCGCGCGCGTCGCGCTCGGCGACGAGATCGGTGCCATTCTCGGCGCGCGCATGGTCGTCATGCTGATCGGCGAACGGCCTGGTCTCTCCGCGCCCGACAGCCTCGGCGCCTATCTGACCTTCGCGCCCCAGCCCGGTCGCACCGATGCCGAGCGCAATTGCGTGTCGAACATCCATCATGCCGGGTTGAGCCATGACGAGGCCGCCTTCAAGATCGCCTGGCTGATCCGCGAGGGACTCGCCCGGGAGGTGACCGGGGTGGCACTGAAGGATGAGAGCGCGGAGCGCGCGCCGCGTCGAATCGGCACATTCTCGTCCGGCTGACCGGCATCTGCGGCCCGGATCGCCGCTTCTTGATCGATTCGGACACGCTCGGCCTGCTTGCGAGAAGACCTGTTGACCTGCTAAACCCCTCGCGGCGATTTTCCGCGCATTTTCAAAGGGCAAGCCTCCCATTGGTATGGCGTTTTCAAGCCGTTCGCGGAGCGCGATAAGCTCTCAAGACCGATGATTTAGGAACTGGACAAGGCATGCTCGAAAAGCACAGCGAGAATGAGGTTCATGTCGACAAGGTCGAGCAGGGACCTACGTCCTCGATCGCCTTCGGGCTGGAGCGGCTCGGGCTGATCGCCGTCCGCGCCCCGATTGTGTCCTGCATCGTCCTGCTTGCCCTGATGGTCGGCGCCGTTTTCGGCATCTACCGCATCAAGATCGACGATTCGCTGTCGCAGCTCTTCCGCTCCGACACCCGCGAATTCCGCCAGTACGAAGAGGTCACGAAGAAGTTCCCTGCGGAGGAGTTCGACGTTCTCGTCGTGGTCGAGGGCAAGACCCTTCTGGAACGGAGCAACCTGGAGAAGCTGCGCGATTTCGTCACTGACCTGCAACTGGTCGAAGGCACGCGTGGACTGGTCTCGCTGTTCTCGGCGCGTCAGGCGCCGGCCCCGGGTAAGCTGCCGGCGGCGCTGTTCCCGGCTGAGTTGCCAGAGGGCGACGCGTACAACAAGTTCATCGAGACCGTAAAGAACAACGAGATCATCCGCGGCAAGCTGCTGTCGGAAGACGGCACCCTGGCGCTGGTCGTGCTCTCGCTCGATCCGAAGGTGGTCGCTTCCAACAAGCTGACCAAGACCGTTGCCGACATCCGCGACCTGGTGAAGGAGGACCTCGGCGACACCGGGCTCAACGTGCAGCTCTCCGGCGTGCCGGTGATGCAGCTTGAGATCCGCAACGCGGTCGAGCGGGATGGGCTCACCTACAATGTTCTTGGCATCCTCGCCGGCTGTATCATCGCCATCATCTTCTTCCGCAAGATATCGTTCATGATCGCGGCGGCATTCCCGCCGATGATTGCGATCCTGCTGGCTCTCGGTGCGCTCGGCTGGGCCAACTTCAATCTCAACATGTTCCTGAACGTGATGACGCCGCTCATCATGGTCATCAGCTTCTCGGACTCGATGCAGCTCACCTTCGCCGCGCGCGACCGGCTGATCGCAGGCCAGGACAAGTTCACCGCGTTCAAGAATGCGGTGCTGGTGGTGGGCCCGGCCTGCGTGTTGACGCACGGCACCGCCGGCATTTCCTTCATCGCGCTGCAATTCTCAGACTCCGACCTGATCCGCAAATTCGGCGAGGCGGGCCTTGCCGCCACCATCATCGCGCTGTTCGCGGTGCTCTCGCTCGTACCGGTGTTCGGCGTGCTGCTCGTGCGCAACGAGAAGGTCTTCGCGGTCAAGTTCCAGGGCGCCGATGCCGGCGTCCAGGCCCTGCGAAATTTCTGCTACTGGATCGCGGTGCGCATGGTCGGCCGGCCCGGCCTGTTCAGCCTGATCGCGGTGCTCTTCGTCGGCGGCCTCGGCGTCATCTACGCCAATCTGGAGCCGCGCTACCGGCTCGCCGACCAGGTGCCGGACAAGCGCCAGGCGGTTGCCGCAAGCGACCGGCTCGACGCCAAGCTCACCGGCGCCAATCCCGTCAACGTGCTGATCGCATTTCCCAAGGGCGAGTCGCTCTACTCCCCGGAGACCCTTCAGACCATCGCCGACGTGCATTCGACCGTGGAGAAGACGGCTGGTGTCGGCAACGTCTGGTCACTTGAGACGCTGCGTCGCTGGCTGGCGGAGAAGGCGGGGAGCGCCGATGTCGCGACACTGAAGGAATATGTCAACGTCATTCCAGAGCATCTGGTTCGACGCTTCATCGACGCCGAGCAGGACGCCGTCGTTGTGGCCGGCCGAGTGCCGGACAAGGACTCCAGCCAATTGCTGCCGATTGTCGACAAGCTCGATTCCGAGCTCGACGCCGTGCGCAAGAAGCATCCGGGCTACGAGATCGCGGTGACGGGTCTTGCCGCCATCGCTGCGCGTAACTCGGCGAACATGATCGAGAAGCTGAATCACGGCCTCACGATCGAGTTCGCACTGGTCGCGATCTTCATTGGTCTCGCGTTCCGCTCCTGGGTGGTGACGCTCGCCTGCATCCTGCCGGGCATCTTCCCGGTGGTGATGTCGGGAGCGGTGCTGTGGGCTATGGGCGAGGGGCTGCAATTCGCCAGCGTCGTCGCGCTCACCGTCTCGTTCGGCCTCGGATTGAGTGCCACCATCCACTTCCTCAACCGGCTGAGGCTGGAGAACAAGCCGGGCGTCGGCTCGGCGCTGGCGGTCGAGCGCGCCACCGTGCTGGTTGGCCCGGCGCTGATCCTGACCACGGTGGTGCTGGCCTGCGGCCTCGTCGTCACCGTGTTCTCCGACCTGCCGTCGCTGCGGCTGTTCGGCTGGCTGAGCGCTTTCTCGATGGTCATGGCGCTCGTTGCCGACCTCTTCATCCTCAGGCCGACGGCAATGTGGTTGATCAATCTGCACGACAAGCTTCAAGGCCCCAACAAGCCGGCGATTTGAGCGGCGGGTCGGCCGACGCTGCCCAGCGCGCTCACGCCTCGATCCGAATGATGCCGCAACGATCGAACTTGAAGTCGCCCGGGGCGTAGTCCTGCTCCCGCAGGCTCAGCAGGTAGAGCACGCCCGTGTGGTTGAACAGGGCCATTTTGTCCGCTTCGGACTGGGCTTTCTGAAACACGCCGTCCCAGCACACACCGAACGAGCGTCCCATGTGCGGATCGGGTTTGGCTTGCGGGTAGGTGCGTCGATCTCGAAGTTGAAGTCGCTATAGTCTGGGTCACTGCCTCCGGCAGATGCAGCAGGCTTTCGTCCTTGCATGAGAGGCAAAGCACGAGACACGGCTTCACGGACGAAGGCTGCCTGTTCGCCAGCAAAAAGCCCCCGGCTCGTGAGAACCGGAGGCTCATTCCCTCGACGTCAGAAGGAGGTCAGCCCTTCGTCATCGTGATGTTGACGCCGCGGATCTCGCCCTTGGAGGAGATCTGCACCGTCTGCTTGGTGCCGTTGGTGCGCAGCGACAGGTTGGCGGCAAAACCGTTGGCTTCGACGAACACGTCGATCTGGCCACCACCGGCGGTGCCCTGGAGATTGCCGAAGATGTTGCGGCTCGACTCGCTCCAATTGCCGGAAATGCGTTCGCCCTGGCTGGTCACGTCACTGGTTAGATTGAACTTGTAGCTGTCCGATGCGCAATTCAGCGCCTGCTTCAGGTTGAGGCCGCTGCCGGCGACCTTGTAGTCCGCCTTGCAGCGGATGCGCTCGGTGGAGCCGTCGGACAATGAAACCGTGCCGGTGCCGGTCCACGCGCCGTCGAAACCGGCAAACGGTCCGGACGACTGAGCATGGCTCGCCGAAACTGAGAAGAGCAGCGCCGCCCCGATGCCGGCCGTCCTGAGTGCCAGTCCAGATCGCCCAAAGAATGTCATCGCAAATATCCCATTTTGGAACGACGTTCGCCTACCAGTGAGAACGTCTCGCCACATCGAAAGTTTAGTGCTCCGAGCCATTGTCAGGTTCAAAGCCGGACTGCCAGAGATGGTGGTTCACGGCGCCTCGCGCCATGCCTGGGCCTGGCGATATACCGTGTTTCGACGTGTTTCCGCCGGGACGGGGGCGCCGAGAGATGCAGCTCTGCAACAGCCGTGCAGTAAAATGCGATGTCTCTGAATTACGACGTAGTATCAATCGCTTACATCTGCCAAGGAGGGCGCGGGGAAGACTTGATTCGGTGGGCGCGGCACCAATTTGGCCGCATTTGCCAGTGCTTGTGACTTCTCTGGGCCGCACCTCCCGCGGCGACTCGCCATCAGAACAATCCGTTCCGGCCCTCCGCCCTGTGCAGCCCGGGATTGGTGCGATTCTGCCGTCAGAATGAAGGAATACTATGCGTAAGCTTCTCGTCGCTCTCACCCTGCTGTCGGCCTCCCTTCCGACGGCGGCATTCGCCCAGGCAGGACGCGGCACGGACGCCGAGCAGAAGGCCTGCACGCGCGACGTGCAGAAGTTCTGCCGCCCGGTCATTGATCAGGGCGATTTCACCATCCTGGCCTGCCTCAAGGAGAACCGGAGCAAGATCTCGCAGGCCTGCGACCAAGTCCTGAAGAACCACAACCAGTAAGTCGGCCACTGGCCCACAAGGGCGGTCCCCGGGGCCGCCTTTCCGGGCACGATCCGCAAGGGCGGCCATCGAGCGACAGGATTGGTTTTGCGGCCGTATTCCCCTATATGGGGGCCGCGGCGGCATCGCCGGCATGAGCCCGCGCGAGCGAAAAGCCTTCCTGTCCACGATTGTAAACCAGCCCTCGATGACCTCTGCGAGCGAATTGCGATCCGGTAAGGGTGACCGCGACGAGAATTTTCCCGTCGCGTCCTGGATCATTCATCCGCGTCATCGTGCTCTGATCCTCGCGTATTACAATTTCGTTCGCACTGCCGACGACATCGCCGATCACGCGACGCTGCCCCCTGACCAGAAGCTCGCTTATCTCGATCTGCTTGAGGCGGAACTGCTCGGCAAGGGTGACACCCAGGCCGAGGCCGTCATCCTGCGCCGCGCGCTGGCCGAGCGCGGCATGGCGCCGCGCCATGCGCTCGACGTGCTCATCGCCTTCCGCATGGACGTGACCAAGCTGCGTTACGAGACGTGGGACGAGGTCATCCATTATTGCCGCTATTCGGCGATGCCGGTCGGCCGCTTCATGCTCGACGTCCATGGCGAGAGCACCTCGACCTGGGCGGCATCGGACGCGCTCTGTGCAGGCTTGCAGATCAACAACCACCTCCAGGATTGCGGCAAGGATTTCCGCGAGCTCAACCGCGTCTACCTGCCGCGCGATGCGCTGGCCGCGAGCGGAGCCTCGGTCGAGCAGCTCGGGCTTGCGCAGTCGCCGCCGGCGATGCTGGCGTGCCTTCAGGGGCTTGCCGCGCGCAACGAGGCGTTGCTCAAGCAGAGCAAGTCGCTGAGCACGGAGATCCGAGATTTTCGCCTCGGCATCGACGTCGCGGTGATCCAGGCCTATGCCGATCGTATCGTGCGCCTCTTGAAAGTGCGCGATCCCCTGCGCGAGCGCGTGCATTTGAACAAGTTCGAGCTTCTCACCTTCAGCCTCGCCGGCATGATCGGCGAAGTCGGCCGCCGCGCGATCGGACGCAAGGCCATTTCCAGACCGGGGACTGCACATGACGCTTGAGGCGACCACGCCCGGCGCCAATTACGGCTCGACTGCATCCGGCAGCTCGTTTTATGCCGCGATGCGAATCCTGCCGCGTGATCAGCGCGAAGCGATGTTCCAGATCTACAGCTTCTGCCGGCAGGTCGACGACATCGCCGATTCCGACGGCCCGCGTGAGGAGCGGCTTGCCGCGCTTCAGGAGTGGCGCAACGACATCGATGCTCTCTATCGGGGCAATCCGCCGCCGCGGCTGAAGGATTACGTCGCCTCGGTGAAGACCTTCGGCCTCAAGCGCGATGATTTCCTCGCGATCGTCGACGGCATGGAGATGGACGTGCCGCAGGACATCCGCGCGCCCGACATGGCGACGCTGGATCTGTACTGCGACCGCGTCGCCAGCGCCGTGGGGCGGCTGTCTGTGCGGGTTTTTGGCCTGCCGGAGGAGGAGGGCATCCAGCTCGCCTACCATCTGGGCCGTGCGCTTCAGCTCACCAACATCTTGCGCGACATCGACGAGGATGCCGGCCTTGGCCGGCTCTATCTGCCGCGCGAGGCGCTGCTGCATGCCGGCATCACCTCGAGCGATCCGAACCGCGTCATCGCCGAGCGCGCGCTGCCGAAGGTCTGCATGCCGCTGACGCAGCGGGCCAAGGCGCATTTCGAGAAGGCGGACGAGATCATGAACCGCAACAAGCGCCGCGTCGTGCGCGCCCCGCGGATTATGTCGAAATATTATCATTCCATCCTGGACCTGCTGATCGCGCGCGGTTTCACCGCGCCGCGCGAGCCGGTGCGTGTGTCGAAGGTCACACGGGTCCTGATCCTGCTTCGTTACGCTTTCATCTGATGCAAAACACAGCGCACATCATCGGTGCCGGAATTTCCGGCCTCTCCGCCGCCGTGCGGCTCGCCAATGCCGGCTTCAAGGTCGCCGTGCACGAGGCGACGCACCAGGCCGGCGGCCGTTGCCGTTCCTATTTCGACGGCGCCACCAACCTCACCATCGACAACGGCAATCATCTGCTGCTGTCGGGCAACAACCATGCCCGCGCCTATGCGCGTGCGATCGGCACCGAGGCGGGCCTTGTCGGTCCTGAGCGTGCGCAGTTTCCCTTCGTTGACATCAAGACCGGACAGCGCTGGCAGATCGATCTCGGCGATGGCCGGCTGCCGACCTGGGTGCTCGACGAGAGTCGCCGCGTTCCCGATACCGGCCTCACCGACTACCTCAAGCTGGCGCCGCTGGTCTGGGCATCGGAGGAGACGCTGGTCGGCAAATGCATTCCGACAGAAGGCGTGCTCTATCAGCGCCTGGTGCAGCCGCTGCTGCTGGCGGCGCTCAACGTCGACCCACCCGAGGGCTCGGCCGGGCTCGCTGGCGCGATCGTGCGCGAGACGCTGCTTGCGGGTGGGCAGGCCTGCCGTCCGCTGATTGCGCGCGATGGCCTCAGCGCGGTGCTGATCGAGCCCGCGGTGAAGTTCCTGGCTGAGCGCGGCCACACTGTTCAACTCGGCCATGAGCTGCGCTCGTTTGCCACCGGCGACGGCAAGGCCAGTGCGCTGAATTTCGGCGGCGACGATGTGATCCAGCTCGATGACGGCGATGTCGTCGTGATGGCGGTGCCGCCGCGCGCCGCCTCCAGCCTGCTGCCCGGCGTGAAGACGCCGACCGAATTCCGCGCCATCGTCAACGCGCACTTCCGTTTTGAGCCGCCGCCGGGCGCGCCGCCCATCCTCGGCGTGATCGGCGGCGTCGTGGAATGGCTGTTCGCGTTCCCGAACCGGCTCTCCGTCACCATCAGCAACGGCGACCGTCTGGTCGACAGACCCCGCGAGGAACTCGCGCAGGCGATCTGGGATGATGTCTGCAAGGCGGGCGGTGTATCCGGCGAACTGCCTCCCTGGCAGATCGTCCGCGAGCGCCGTGCCACATTTGCGGCGACGCCGGCGCAGAACGCCCTGCGTCCGGGACCGGTCACCGCGCTGAAAAACCTGTTTCTTGCCGGCGACTGGACTGCTACGGGATTGCCTGCAACCATCGAGGGATCGGTGCGGTCGGGCGATCGCGCCGCCGATCTGGTTCTGGCCGCCAAAGGATCCTGAGTAGCGGCCCTGACGGGTGAATGTCCCGGTCAATTTCAATGGACTATCGGAGCAATCGAGCGACATGGATTCCGTGAACGCGACCAGCCGCGAGGCATTGAACTCGAAGGGTTTGGATTCGAAGGTATTGGAATCGAGCATTGCATCGGCGGCCGAAGGCGTCCTCGGCTTCCAGCAGCCCGACGGCCATTGGGTGTTCGAGCTCGAGGCCGATGCCACGATTCCCGCAGAATACGTTCTGTTGCGGCATCATCTCGCCGAGCCGGTCGATCCCGTGCTCGAGGCCAGGATCGGCAATTATCTCCGCCGCATCCAGGGCGCCCATGGCGGCTGGCCGCTGGTGCATGACGGCGAGTTCGACATGAGCGCCAGCGTGAAGGCGTATTTCGCGCTGAAGATGATCGGCGATTCCATTGACAGCCCGCACATGGTGCGCGCGCGCGAGGCGATCCGCGCGCGCGGCGGCGCGATCCACAGCAACGTCTTCACCCGCTTCACGCTGGCGATGTACGGCGTCGTGAGCTGGCGCGCGGTGCCGGTGCTGCCGGTAGAGATCGTGCTGCTGCCGTTCTGGTCGCCGTTCCATCTGAACAAGATCTCTTATTGGGCGCGCACCACCATGGTGCCGCTGATGGTGATCGCGGCGCTCAAGCCGCGCGCGAGGAATCCGAAGGGTGTCGGCATCGACGAGCTGTTTCTCCAGGACCCGCGCTCGATCGGCATGACCGCGAAGGCACCGCACCAGAGCATGGCCTGGTTCCTGTTGTTCCGCTCGCTCGACGCGATCCTGCGTGTTGTCGAGCCGATGTTTCCGAAGAGCCTGCGCAAGCGCGCCATCGACGCAGCGCTCGCATTCACCGAAGAGCGCCTCAACGGCGAGGACGGCATGGGCGCGATCTATCCGCCGATGGCCAACATCGTGATGATGTACGACGCGCTCGGCAAGGACGAGAACTATCCACCGCGCGCAATCACGCGCCGGGGCATCGACAAGCTGCTCGTCATCAACGGCGAGGAGGCCTATTGCCAGCCCTGCGTCTCGCCGGTGTGGGACACCACGCTGACCGCTCATGCGCTGCTGGAAGCCGGTGGCGACAAGGCGGTGCCGGCGGCCAAGCAGGGCCTCGACTGGCTGCTCCCGAAACAGGAACTCGAGGTGAAGGGCGACTGGGCGGTGAAGCGGCCCAACGTCCGCCCTGGCGGCTGGGCCTTCCAGTACAACAACGCGCATTATCCCGATCTCGACGACACCGCCGTCGTGGTGATGTCGATGGACCGCATGCGCCGGGAGCACGGCGCGACCGGCTATGACGCCGCGATCGCCCGCGGCCGGGAGTGGATCGAGGGCATGCAGAGCGACGACGGCGGCTGGGCCGCCTTCGACGTCAACAACCTCGAATATTACCTCAACAACATCCCGTTCTCGGACCACGGCGCGCTGCTCGACCCGCCGACCGAGGACGTCACCGCGCGCTGCATCTCGATGCTGGCCCAGCTCGGCGAGACCGAGAAGACCAGCAAGCACGTGGCTGACGGGATCGCCTACCTGCGGAAGACCCAGCACCCGGAGGGATCCTGGTACGGCCGCTGGGGCATGAACTTCATTTACGGAACCTGGTCGGTGCTGTGCGCGCTCAACATGGCCGGGGTCGATCACAAGGACCCCATGATCCGCAAAGCCGCCAATTGGCTGGCCTCGATCCAGAACGAGGACGGCGGCTGGGGCGAGGATGCGGTCAGCTACCGGCTGGACTACAACGGCTGGGAGCCCGCCCCCTCAACCGCCTCGCAAACGGCATGGGCCTTGCTTGCCTTGATGGCGGCCGGCGAGGTTGATCACCCGGCCGTCGCCCGCGGGGTGGAGTACCTGATTGCAACACAAAACAAAAAAGGACTGTGGGACGAGCAGCGGTACACCGCCACAGGCTTCCCCCGCGTGTTCTATCTACGGTATCATGGTTACCCAAAGTTCTTTCCGCTGTGGGCGTTGGCGCGGTATCGGAACTTGCGGAACACCAACAGCAGGGTGGTAGGGGTCGGAATGTGACTTTGGGGACGGGGGACTATTTTACCGCGGGTAATTCCATCGATCCGCGGCCAATATTGATTGTGACTGGACTGGTTCAGGAGGCCCGCATCGCGGCGGGGCCTGGAATGGCCGTCATCTGCTCATCCAGCAGCCCGGCCCAATTGCGGGCGCTGCTGACGGTGGTGGACCCTGAAACGATTCGCGGCGTGATCTCGTTCGGCGTGGCCGGCGGCCTCGACCCGAGCTTGCGCTCCGGCGACGTCGTGCTGGCGACCGAAGTGCTCTCCGGCGACACCCGCTGGGCGGCCGGGCTCTCGCTCGGCGACGACCTCATCGAGCGCCTGACGTCGGGACGCCGCCGCGTCGTGCGCGGCAGCCTCGCCGGCGCCGAGGAGGTGGTCACGGGCCGGTCCTGCAAGGCGGCGCTCCATTCGGAGACGGGTGCCTTCGCCGTCGACATGGAAAGCCACATCGCGGCCGCCTACGCCGCCGAGGCCGGGCTGCCTTTCGCCGCGGTCCGCGTCATCAGCGACCCCGCCCATCGCGCGCTGCCCGCGCTCGCCCGCGCCGCCATCAAGCCGAACGGCAAGATCGACCTCGCGGCCGTGCTGCGCGGCGTCGTCCGCAATCCGGCAACGCTGCATGCGCTGGTCTCGACCGGCATCGACTTCAATCGCGCGCTGCGGTCTTTGCGCGGCTGCCGCGACCATCTGATCGGCACTGAGCTGGTCGAGAGCGAAGTACTGGTCTCCAAGGCCGCCTGAACGGCGCTTTCAAGCTCACAAAGAAGAGGCCCGGTCGCCGTTGGCGATCGGGCCTTCTCTTTTGGTGTCCGCAGCCCGGGGTGGCTAGATGCCATCCCGCGCTCAGGCCGCAGTCGAAGCCTTCTGCGCCGTCTTCGCCTGCGCCGCGGCCGCTTCGTCCTTGCGGATCTCGGAGAGCTTCTTCTGCACCTGCTCCGAGAAGATGTACTGCGCCGGGCGCTGCTTGGAGAGGTCGATCTCCGGCGCCATCGGGCCGGTCGTCCTGACGCCGCGCAGCGCCACCCACATTGCCTTCAGCGGGTTGTTGAGCGCTGCGGTCGCCGCCGTCGGCTCGTAGCCGCAATGGGCCATGCAGTCGGCGCACTTCTCGTAACGGCCGGTGCCGTAGGAGTCCCAGTCGGTGGTCTCCATCAGCTCCTTGAAGGTCTTGGCGTAGCCTTCACCGAGCAGGTAGCAGGGCTTCTGCCAGCCGAAGATGTTGCGCGCGGGCATGCCCCACGGCGTGCACTCGTACTCCTGGTTGCCGGCGAGGAAGTCCAGGAACAGCCCGGAATGCATGAAGTTCCACTTCTTGCCCTTGCCCATGGCGAAGACGTCGCGGAACAGCTTCTTGGTCTTGGTGCGGTTGAGGAAGTGCTCCTGGTCCGGCGCGCGCTCGTAGGCGTAGCCCGGCGACATGGAGACGCCGACGCCGAGCTCGACCGTGAGGTCGAGGAACTTGGCGATCTCCTCGGCCGGATGGCCGTCGAAGATGGTGGCGTTGACGTTGACGGTGAAGCCGCGCGCCTTGGCCGCCTTGATCGCCGAGACGGCGCGGTCGAACACGCCCTTCTGCGACACCGCCTTGTCGTGGTGGTCGCGCAGGCCGTCGAGATGCACCGAGAAGAACAGGTAAGGGGAGGGCTCGAACAGATCGAGCTTCTTCTCCAGCAGCAGCGCGTTGGTGCAGAGTGAGACGAACTTCTTGCGCGCGACGAGGCCGCGCACGATCTCGCCGATCTCCTTGTGGATCAGCGGCTCGCCACCGGGAATGGCGACCATCGGCGCGCCGCACTCGTCGGCCGCGTCCCAGCACTCCTGCGCCGTCATGCGGCGGTTGAGGATCGCATCCGGATAATCGATCTTGCCGCAGCCGACGCAGGCAAGGTTGCAGCGAAACAGCGGCTCCAACATCAGCACGAGCGGATAGCGTTTGCGGCCAAGCAGTCTCTGCTTGAGCAAATAGCCGCCGATACGCATTTCCTTGAAGAACGGGATAGCCATTACAGGTTTCTTTCTGGGCTTTGAATTCGGGTGGGTCAGCTCGCGGCCAGCTGGGCCGGAAGCCGGAATTCGATGTTTTCCTCGCGGCCCGGCAGTACCGAGACCTTCACTGGTCCAATCCGCCGCATCGCTTCGATCACGTCATCCACGAGTACCTCGGGCGCCGAAGCGCCGGCGGTGACGCCGACGGTCCTGGCATTTTTCAACCACTCCGGATTGAGCTCACTGCCATCGGCAATCAAATAACTCGCGACGCCGGCCTCGGTGCCGATTTCGCGAAGCCGGTTCGAATTCGAGCTGTTGGCAGCGCCTACCACCAAGATCACGTCGACCAGCTTGCTCAAGTCCCTTACCGCAGATTGGCGGTTCTGTGTCGCATAGCAGATATCCCGGATATCCGGACCTTGAATGTCTGTAAAGCGGACGTGAAGGGCCGCGATGATGTCTTTGGTATCGTCGACCGACAGGGTGGTCTGAGTGATGTAGGCCACTGGCGTATCCGCTGGCAGCGTCAGCGCCTCAACCTCTTCAACGCTCTGGACAAGCTGCACTGGCCCCGGGACTTGGCCCATCGTGCCCTCGACCTCGGGATGACCGGTATGGCCGATCAGGATCAGGGTACGGCCCTTGGCGACGTAGCGCTTCCCTTGATTGTGAACTTTCGTGACCAGGGGGCAGGTGGCATTGAGCACCGGAAGATCCCGCGCGGTCGCCTCTTCCTCGACGCTGCGGGCCACACCATGGGCGCTGAAGACCGTCACGGCCTTCGGTGGAACCTCAGAGAGTTCCTCGACGAAGATCGCGCCTTTGTTCTTCAGGTTCTCGACGACGTATTTGTTGTGCACGATCTCATGGCGCACGTAGACGGGCGGGCCATACTTCTCCAGCGCCCGCTCCACGATTTCGATCGCACGCACGACGCCCGCGCAGAAGCCGCGCGGTTGCGCCAGATAAACCTCCATTGGACGCCCATTACGCAAGTTGCACCAATTGCTTTCCTAAAGTCCCGGCGGCACCCCAATACTAACCAATGACCAGCAATATCCGCACCATCGGTTCGCGCAGGCGGTAGCGTTTCACCTCATTTGGGGCGCCGGCGCATGGAGGCGCAATACTTTGTGTCAAAAAATCGGCAATGAGGAAAGGTCGGATAACCCCGAGAACCGTGGCTGGATTGCATTTGCGGTATTATAGTAAGGAGAGGGGCTCGCTTGAGCGCGTGGCGTTTCGTGCGGAATGTTTCGTCACTTTCCCGCCTCAAGTGCCGGGCTATACCGACCGCCCCCGCATGATTTTTTGCCACGGTCTCCCGCCGTTTACCTCGAACCTCCCGACGGCGAGACCCACTCAAAACAGCAATAGGTTTCGCCCGGGAACTCCGATAAACAGCGGGCGTTTCCGGCAAGCTATTAACCGCAGAAAGAAAAGAAGTGCTGCAAAGCGTCGTCGTCGCCATCGTCAGGGCTTGCACCCGGTTTGCCTCCCTCGTCGTCGTTCTCGGGCTCCTGCTGTCGGTCGGAGCGGGCTATTACGCCGCGCGCCACTTCGCCATCAACACCGACATCAATTCGCTGATTTCTCAGAATCTCGACTGGCGCAAGCGCGACCAGCAATTCGACAAAGCGTTCGATCAGAACGAAACGATCCTCGCTGTGGTCGAGGCCCGGACGCCGGAAATGGCGAGCGCGGCAACAGACGCGCTCTATGCCAGGCTGAAGGACGACAAGACCAACTTCCAGTCGATGCAGCAACTCGGCGGCGGCGAGTTCTTCGAGAAAAATGGGTTGTTGTTCCTGCCGACGGAAGAAGTCGCCAAGATCACCGGCCAATTCGAAGCCGCCGCGCCGCTGATCGAGATCATGGCCGGCGATCCCTCCATCCGCGGCCTGACCGGCGCGCTGGAAACAGGACTTGCTGGCGTCAAGCGCGGCCAGGTCAAGCTCGACAACACCGCGCGGCCCTTCAATCTGATCGCGCAGACGGTCGAGACCGTGCTCAACAAGGGCAATGCCAGCTTCTCCTGGCGCGAACTCGTCAGCGACGAGCCGTTGAAGGATTCGGACAAGCGCACCTTCATCGAGTTCAAGCCGATCCTCGACTACAACGCACTGGAGCCCGGCAAGGATGCGACCGAGGCGATCCGGAAAGCGGCGGCCGACCTCGATTTTCCAAACAAGTATCAGGCGCGAGTGCGGCTGACCGGCCCGGTCCCGATCGCCAACGAGGAATACGCCACCGTACAGGAAGGCGCCGTCGTCAACGGCATTGGCACGATCCTCGTCGTGCTGCTCATCCTCTGGCTGGCGCTGCACTCGGCGAAGATCATCTTCGCCGTCTTCGTCAACCTCTTCGTCGGACTTGCGATCACGACCGCTGCGGGCCTGATGATGGTCGGCTCCCTCAATCTGCTGTCGATCGCGTTCGCGGTGCTGTTCGTAGGCCTCGGCGTCGATTTCGGCATTCAGTACAGCGTGCGCTATCGCTCCGAGCGCTACAAGCACGATGATCTCACGGGGGCGCTGGTGCTGGCGGCCAAGCGTTCGGCGGTGCCGCTGTCGCTGGCGGCGATGGCTACCGCAGCGGGCTTCCTCTGCTTCATGCCTACCGACTACAAGGGCATTTCGGAACTCGGCCAGATCGCCGGTGTCGGCATGCTGGTCGCGTTCATCTCCTCGATCACCGTGCTGCCGGCGCTCTTGAAGCTGTTGAACCCGCCCGGCGAGCCGGAGCCCGTCGGCTACGCCTTCCTGGCGCCGCTCGATCACTTCCTGGAGAAGCACCGCGTGCTGATCGTCGGGGGCACGCTGCTGCTGGCGCTTGGCGGCATGCCGCTGCTCTATTTCATGAAGTTCGACTTCAATCCGATGAATCTGCGTAACCCGCACGCCGAGTCGATTGCGACCTTCCTCGACCTGCGCAAGGATCCCAACACCGGCGCGAATGCCATCAATGTGATGGTCACGTCTGAGGAGCAGGCAAAGCAAGTCGAGGCGAGGCTGGAGAAGGTGCCCGAGGTGCTCAGGGTGATGTCGCTCAACAGCTTCGTGCCGCAGGACCAGGGCCCGAAGCTGAAGCTGCTCGCGCAGGGCGCCAAGGTGCTGAACCCCGCGCTCAACCCCGAGCAGATCGACGCGCCACCGACGGACCAGGAAAACGTCGAGTCGTTGAAATCTTCGGTCGACACTCTGCGCCGAACAGCAGGCGACGCGAAGGGACCGGGGGCAGTTGCCTCGCGCCGATTGGCGGACGCGCTCGAGAAGCTCGCCAATAGCGACGAGACTACGCGCAACAGGGCGCAGGATGTATTCGTCACGCCGATGAAGATCGTGTTCAACCAACTCAGGAACGCGATGCAGGCCGAGCCGGTCACCCTGCAATCCTTGCCGCCCGGTCTCGTCAGCGGGTGGAAGAGCAAGGATGGCATCATCCGCGTCGAAGCGTTGCCCAAGGGAGATCCCAACGACAACGAAACGCTGCGCAAATTCGCGGCGGCGGTGCTCGCGGCCGAGCCGACCGCGATCGGCGGACCTGTGTCGATCCTGAAATCAGGCGACACCGTGGTGAAGGCGTTCATCCACGCCGGCATCTACGCGCTGCTGGTGATCGGGCTCCTGCTGTGGATCACGCTGGGACGCTTCGTCGACGTGCTGATGACGCTGGTGCCGCTGCTGGTCGCCGGTGCGGTGACACTCGAGATTTGCGTGTTGATTGGGCTGCCGCTCAACTTCGCCAACATCGTCGCGCTTCCGCTGCTGCTCGGCGTCGGCGTCGCCTTCAAGATCTATTATGTCGTGGCTTGGCGCTCTGGCAGGACAAACCTGCTCCAGACCAGCCTGACGCGCGCGATCTTTTTCAGCGCGCTGACGACGGCGACTGCGTTTGGCAGCCTGTGGCTGTCGAGCCATCCCGGCACGTCCAGCATGGGCAAGCTACTGGCACTCTCGCTGGTTACGACGCTCGCCGCTGTCCTGCTGTTCCAGCCGGCCCTAATGGGCAAACCGCGCGATCTCCGGGAGTAGGCAGATGTCGCCGACCGGGTCGGCGGCGTTCTTCTGACCGGACTTGGCTGTACCGGCGGCCTTCGGAGTTGCAGGCGCAGGCGCGGTGGCGCCTGTCGTGGCTTGGGCTGCTTGCGCTCCTTGTTGGGCCCCTTGGGCCCTCGGTGCAGCGCCGCTGGATTTCGGCGCGCCCTTGGCCATGGCGTTAGCCGGACTGGCGGGGATTGGCGGGCTCACTCGGGTCCAGGTCTCGCCGCCGCACAAGAAGCCCATCACGCAGCCCTTGATTTCGAGTTGATCGGGACCAGCCGGCGTGATGGTCGCGCTGTAGAGCTGGCCGTCCTTGGCGTTGTAGACTTGGCCTTCCCACTGATCGATGCCGGGCTTCTTCTTCATGTCGATCAGGGTTGCCATGCCCAGCGTCGGCCTGTTCTTTTTCGAGGCATCCGGATTGTTCTCGTCGCGCCCACCGGGCTGCTTTTCCCAGGAAACCGCGCCCCACATGCTGCCATAGCATTGGGCGACCCGAATGTTGGCAACGCCATCGGCGACCCGCCAGTCCCCGGTCGGGTCAGCAGCGAGCGCGGGTGTCAGGCAGGTGTAACCGCCAGCCAGTATTAGTCCGGTGCAAAGGGCTAAACGCATGATGGTTCCTTGGCAGTGCAACATGATTTAAAAGCTGTGCTTGCGAAGATGGTCCGAAAAAGGGCAAAAGGCCGCACAGACCGTTTCTGTAGCGGTCCGTTTTCAGTTGACGAAACGGCCCTCAATCGAAGTATGTAGCGGATGCACAGCCCAAATCCAGACATGTCTCAGCTTTTCGCGGACCGTCAGGCCCAGCGCAGCACCCTGCATAACCGGTATCTGAACGAACAGTTCGTTCGGGTGCTCAAGACCATCGGCTACGATGTCGGCTTCCAGAAGGGGCAGGGGCAGTACCTCTACGATCGCGAGGGCGCTCGCTATCTCGACCTGTTGTCCGGCTTTGGCGTGTTCGCCATCGGGCGCAATCATCCCGTCATGCGAGAGGCGCTCAAGAGCGTGCTCGATGCCGATCTGCCCAATCTGGTCCAGTTCGACGTCTCGACGCTGGCCGGCGTGCTGGCCGAACGGCTGCTGAAATACGTGCCCTATCTCGACAAGGCGTTCTTCGCCAATTCCGGCGCCGAATGCGTCGAGGCCGCGATCAAATTTGCGCGCGGTGCCACTGGCCGCCCCGGCATCGTCTATTGTGCCCACGGTTATCACGGCCTGACTTATGGCGCGCTGTCGCTGACCGGCGATTCGAATTTTCGGACCGGCTTCGAGCCGCTGCTGCCGGGCTGCACCCCGATCCCCTTCAACGATCTGGCCGCGCTGGAAAAGGCTTTGGCCTCCCGTGAGGTCGCGGCTTTCGTGGTCGAGCCGATCCAGGGCAAGGGCGTGAACATGCCGACGGACGAGTTCCTGCCCGGCGCCGCCGCGCTCTGCAAGAAATATGGCACGCTGTTCGTTGCAGACGAGATCCAGACCGGCATGGGTCGCACCGGCCGCTTTCTCGCGGTCGAGCACTGGAACGTCGAGCCCGACATGGTGCTGCTGTCGAAGTCGCTGTCGGGTGGCCACGTGCCGGTCGGCGCCGTGCTGACGCGCAAGGCCATCTTCGACAAGATCTTCAACCAGATGGACCGCGCGGTGGTGCACGGCTCCACCTTCTCCAAGAACGACCTCGCCATGGCCGCGGGCATCGCCACGCTGGACGTCATGGAGTCCGAGAAGCTGATCGAATCAGCGGCAAAGCGCGGTGCCGAGTTGCGCCTCGCGCTGACGCGCATGGTGCCCGGCTACGAGCTGATGAAGGAAGTGCGCGGCAAGGGCCTCATGATCGGCGTTGAGTTCGGCCCGCCGAAATCGTTGCGCCTGCGCGCCTCCTGGAACGTGCTTGAGACCGCCAATAAGGGCCTGTTCTGCCAGCTCATCACCGTGCCGCTGTTCAAGGACCACAAGATCCTGACGCAGGTGGCCGGTCACGGCAGCCACACCATCAAGCTACTGCCCCCGCTCACCATCACCGAGGAAGACTGCAGCTGGATCGAGCGCGCCTTCGATGACGTGATCGCCGGCAGCCACAAGGTCCCGGGTGCGATCTGGTCGCTCGGCAAGACGCTGGTGGACAACGCCGTGCGAAGGTCGGCGTAAGGTCGAGCCGAGGCTGAACTCAGCAGGCTTGGATTGCGGGCCGCCAGCAAAATCAGGTGCCGGCTTTCGCGTAGTCCCGCACGGCTTCCACCACACGTTCTGGCATTTCCTGCGCGACGCAATGTCCCGCGCCATCAAAGACCTGCGTGCTGACGCGGGGAATCAGCGACACGGCGCGTTGCGCCATCTCCTTGTAGATCGCATCCGACTTTGCGGCGGTCGTGACGCGCACAGGACATTCGATCTCCGTCAGCCAGGCGAACGGGTTGCCGCGAGCGTCCCCAATATACACCTGCTCCATCGCCTCAAAGATCGGACGCAGGATCGCGGATTCGATCTCGGGGGTGCAGCAGAGCCGGATGCGGCCATCGCCGAGCGGTACGAAGCCGTGGCGTACATACGCGCGTAGCGAGGTCTCGGTCCAATCAGCAAAGGCCGGCGCTGTGCGGTAGCGTTCGAGCACGGCGTCGGCACTGTCGAACTCGGCGCGTCGGCGCAACGTGCCCGCCACGAGGGATTGGGATTCCTCGCTCAATCCGCCGGCGCGCGCCGCGCGCGGATCCATGATGGTCGGTTCCATCGCGAACAGGCGTGTGAAGCGACCGGGCAAGAGTCTCGCCGCGAGAAGGAGATCCGTCGCACCCGCGCTGTGGCCGATTGCGTAGATGTCGTGGAGATCGAGCGCGTCGACCACCCGGCAGACATCCTCTGCATAGTCCAGAAATTGATAGGCGCCGGGCTTATGGCTGGCGCCATGGCCGCGGCGATCGAGCGCGTACACGGTGTGGGTTGAGGCAAGTGCGCGTGCGACCTCGTCCCAGACGTCGGCGACGAAGCCGGTGCCATGTAAGAGCAGCGCAGGGGGCTTTCCGCGCTCGCCCCATTGCAGCATGGCGAGCTCTGCGCCGGCAGTACCGATCGAAAAGCGCCGATGGATCATGGTGGCAAGATGCTACTTCGCATCCTCCAGGATCATCGTCGCCCCCTTCTCCGCGATCATCGCGGTCGGCGTATTGGTGTTGCCCGACGTGATGGTCGGCATGATCGAGGCATCGACGATGCGCAGACCGTCGAGGCCGTAGAAGCGCAGCCGTTCGTCCACCACCGCCATCGGATCGTTCGCCGCGCCCATTTTCGCCGTGCCCACGGGATGGAAGATCGTGGTGCCGATGTCGCCGGCGGCTTTTGCGAGCGAGGCGTCATCGTCGCCGACGGAGGGGCCGGGCAGGTATTCGCTGGGGCGGTACCTGGCCAGCGCCTTCTGCTGCATCAGGCGTCGCGTGGTGCGGATGGCGTCGGCGGCGACCTGGCGGTCATCGTCGGTCGACAGGTAGTTTGGCGCGATGATCGGCTTCTCCTCCGGCGTTGCCGCGCGCAGTCGCACGGTGCCGCGCGAGGTGGGCTGGAGATTGCAGGCGCTGACAGTGATCGCGGGGAAGCGGTGCAGCGGATCGCCGAATTTGTCGAGCGACAGCGGCTGCACATGGAACTGGATGTTGGCGCGGGCGCGCGTTGCATCGGAGCGCGTGAAGATGCCGAGCTGCGACGGCGCCATGGTCAGCGGGCCGCGGCGACGGAAGGCATAGTCGAGTCCCATCAGGCCGCGGCGGAGCAGATTGTAATAGGTCTCGTTCAGCGTGCGCACGCCTTCGACCTTGTAGATCGCGCGCTGCTGCAGATGATCTTGCAGGTTGCGCCCGACACCGGGCTTGTCCATGACGATGTCGATGCCGAGCGGCGACAGCCAGTCGGCGGGTCCGATGCCAGAACGATGCAGCACCTGCACCGAGCCGATCGACCCTGCCGAGAGGATCACCCCGTGCTTCGCACGCGCCTCGATGATCTGGCCGTTCTGGATGAAGCGGACACCGACGGCGCGGCCCTGCTCGATGATGAGACGATCGACCAGGACGTGCTTCTCGAGCCGCAGATTGGGGCGGTTCAACGCGGGCTTGAGGAAGCCGCGGGCCGACGACCAGCGGCGGCCGCGCTTCTGGTTGACGTGGAAATAGCTGGTGCCTTCGTTGTCGCCGGTGTTGAAGTCCGGGATGCGCTTGATGCCCATCTCCTCGGCGGCGTCGCCGACTGCGTCGAGAATGGCCCATGACAGCCGCGGTGCCTCGATACGCCAGCCGCCGCCGGCGCCGTGATGCTCGCTCGCGCCGAGGAAGTGGTCCTCCAGCCGCTTGAACAGCGGCAGCACGTCCTCATAGCCCCAGCCGGTCAGCCCAAGCTGGCGCCAGTGATCGTAGTCGGCAGCCTGTCCGCGCATCGAGATCATGGCGTTGATTGCCGAGCAGCCGCCAATCACTTTGCCGCGGGGGTAGGCGAGCGATCGGCCGTTCAGGCCTGGCTCGGCCTCGGTCTTGAACATCCAGTCCGAACGGGGATTGCCGATCGCGAAGAGATAACCGACCGGGATGTGGAACCAGATCCAATTGTCGTCGCCACCGGCTTCGAGGACGAGAACGCGATTGCTTGGCATGGCCGACAGCCGGTTCGCGACGATGCAGCCCGCCGTACCGGCTCCGACGACAATGTAGTCAAACTCACCTTCGAGCCGTCTTGGCATTCTGCTCCACCCGGATGGTCATTTTGCGTTCCGCTTAATACGCAGACGCAGCGGATCGGGACAAGTCCGGCCATGCGAAGCAGGCGGGGCTCCCCCGATCCCCGGCAGTTGGGTGGACCGGCGCTTGCATGATAGACAATCCTGCATTCCCATAATGTCGAGATCTCCATGCCCATCGTGAACCGCGTCGCCGACCTTCAGCCCGACATCCAGGCCTGGCGACGGGACATCCACCAGCACCCCGAACTGCTATATGACGTCGACCGCACCGCAGCATTCGTCGCGGACCGGCTTCGCGAGTTCGGCTGCGATGAGGTCGTGACCGGGCTCGGCCAGACCGGCGTGGTCGGTGTCATCAAGGGCAATAAGCCGCCCGGCGAGGGTCTCAAAGTAATCGGGATGCGTGCCGATATGGACGCGCTGCCGGTCGAAGAGCAGACCAACCTGCCTTACGCCTCCAAGATCCCTGGCAAGATGCACGCCTGCGGCCATGACGGCCACACTGCAATGCTGCTGGGAGCCGCCCGCTACCTCGCCGAAACCCGCAACTTTGCCGGCGATGCCGTCGTGATCTTCCAGCCGGCCGAAGAGGGCGGCGCCGGCGGCGCGGCAATGGTCAAGGACGGCCTGATGGAGCGCTTCGGCATCGAGCAGGTCTATGGCATGCACAATGGGCCCGGCATCCCGATCGGCTCATTCGCGATCCGGCCGGGTCCGATCATGGCGGCGACCGACGAGGTCGATATCATGATCGAGGGCCTCGGAGGCCACGCCGCGCGCCCGCACAAATGCGTCGATTCCGTGCTGGTCGGTGCGCAGGTGATCACGGCCCTGCAGACGATCGTCGCGCGAAGCGTCGATCCCCTCGAATCGGCGGTGATCTCGATCTGCGAATTTCACGCCGGAAACGCTCGGAACGTCATTCCGCAGACGGCGACGCTGAGAGGCACCATCCGCACGCTGTCGCCGGAGGTGCGCAAGCTGGTCGAGAAGCGCGTGCATGAAGTGGTCGCAGGCGTGGCGCAGATCACTGGCGCCAAGATCGACCTGCGCTACAAGCGCAACTATCCCATCGTGAACAATCACGCGGCGGAGACCGAGGTGGCGCGGCGCATTGCCGGGCAAGTCGCGGGCGAAGCCAATGTTCACGAGATGGCGCCGCTGATGGGCGGCGAGGATTTCGCCTACATGCTGGAAGCGCGGCCCGGCGCCTTCATCTTCTGCGGCAACGGCGACAGCGCCGGCCTGCATCACCCCGCCTACAATTTCAATGACGAGGCGATCGTCTACGGCACGTCCTACTGGGTCAAGCTGGTCGAGGAGCAGCTGGCGGCGTCCTAAGGTCGAGCTGGAAGCATCAATGAAAGGGCCCGTGCATTCCACGAGCCCTTTGTTGTTTGAGAGATCGCATCGCCGACGATGCGTGAAGCCGTTTCTGCGCGTATTTACGCAGCTCGTGCGGACTTCCTCTGTAAGCCGGCGGCGATCTTCAAATCCTCGACAAAGCGTCGATACTCCAGCACCTTGGCTTCCGGATCCGGCAGTCGCAGCAGATATGAGGGATGCACCGTCACGAGCGCTTTGCGACCGTCGGGAAGGTCGATGAGCCGGCCGCGGTTCTTGCCGATCGGAGTGATCTTGCCGAACACGCTTTGCGCGGCAGTGGCGCCCATTGCAACGATGAGATCGGGCTGGAGTGCCGCAACTTCCCGCTCATACCATTGTCGGCACGCCCGGATCTCAGGTGTGTTCGGTTTCTGATGCAGGCGGATTTTTCCGCGCGGCACGAATTTGAAGTGCTTGACCGCGTTGGTGACATAGACCTTCTTGCGGTCGACGCCGGCTTCCTCCAGCGCGCGATCGAGCATCTGGCCGGCCGGACCGACAAAGGGATGGCCGGCGAGGTCTTCCTTGTCACCGGGCTGCTCGCCTACCAGCATGATATTGGCGGATTTCGGACCCTCGCCAAACACGGTCTGGGTCGCATCCTTGTAGAGATGGCACGCGCGGCAATGCGCAGCCTCCTCGCGAAGCGCTTCGAGATCGTCGCCGACAGTCTTGCGTTTCATCGGAGCCTCCGGTCGCTTTTGAGGCTTGTGCGGATCGGTTGCGGCATTGGCGATCATAGCACCGGTCATGCGCTCGGCATCCTCGATCAAAGGCTTAATGATCGAAGCCTCCGGCAGGTTCCTCCAATATTTCTTCGGCATCTCGGCCTGCATCGCCTTCGGCTTGAGGCGGGCCGGATTGAAGATGCTGGCATAATAGCGCCGCCAGGTTTCCTCGAGCCGGTCTTCGCTCGGAGCCTCACTCTTGCTGACACCGGATGTGAATGAAAGTGCATGGCCATCCCAATGCGCGCAGAGGTCCGGCGTCAGGATCGACCAGGGCATGTCGGCAAAGCGCTTGGCGAAGAAGGGAGCGGCGAGCTCGACGATGTGATGATCCGGTTCGAACCATGCGACGTAATGCGCCTGGCGTTCCCGGCCGATCTCGCGGAAGCGCACGAAGGCATGCATCTTGTGCTCGTCGCGATAGACCGCCTTCGCCATGGCAGTGACCTGTGCGACATCAGGGTCGGTCGCGACCTCGATGAGGTCGTGATTGTCCTTCAATCGCCAGAGCAGCCGATAGAGGACCGCAAAGCGCTCGGCATCGCGATGCAGGATTGCGGCCTTCGCAAGCTCGATGAACTTTGTCGAGACGGTGAAGGTGGCGTCGTTCACCTCGAGGATCGGAGATGGCGAGGGCGGTGCGAACAACTCCGCTTCACGGCCTTGCACGCTCCAGGTGACGTCGCTGGGCCGCACGTGGTGAAGCACGAGGCTACGCGCGGCTTTGCGCCAGCCGTCGAAATCGGTTTCGGTGTCGAGGATGATGTATTGCATCAGAAGCCAAATCCCAGCTGTGTCGCTTTTGGCTTGAACCGTTCGATCAGTCCGGCGGCATCGAGACGATGCGGAGAGGGGCGGTGGTCGCTGAGGATGATGAACGGCAGTGCCTTGTTGCGGGGCACGTGCAGCCGCGCGAGATCGGCCACGCGGATCGTGGTGGTGCGCCGCGTCGCAATGATGCGTTCGACCGCCTTGGTGCCGAAGCCGGGCACGCGCAGCAGCTCTTCGCGGTTGGCGCGGTTGACGTCGAGCGGGAAGCGGTCGCGATGGCGCAGCGCCCAGGCGAGCTTGGGGTCGATGTCGAGCGGCAGCATCGCGCTGCCATCGACGATCTCTCCGACGTCGAAGCCGTAGAACCGCATCAGCCAGTCGGCCTGGTAGAGCCGATGCTCGCGGAGCAAGGGCGGCTGTACCAGAGGCAAAGCGCGGCTGGCGTCGGGGATCGGACTGAAGGCGGAGTAATAAACGCGCCGCAGCCGGTAGGCGCCGTAGAGATTGGCGCTGGTGTGGAGAATGGTCTGATCGGAGGCCGCGTCTGCGCCGACGATCATCTGCGTGCTCTGGCCAGCGGGTGCGAAACGCTGCGGCTTGGCTCTCGTCTTTGCGCTATGGCTGTCCTCGGCCTCGTCTAGCTTCAGCCGCAACCGGCCCATGGTGCGGCGGATCGCGCGAACATTCTTCTGCGGCGCGAATTGCTGCAGGCTGGTTTCCTCAGGCATCTCGATGTTGATGGAGAGGCGGTCGGCATACTTGCCGGCCTCCGCGATCAACGCATCGTCGGCTTCGGGAATGGTTTTCAGGTGAATGTAACCGCGGAAATGATGCTCTTCGCGCAGCTTGCGCGCGACGCTGACGACCTGCTCCATCGTGTAATCAGGGCTACGGATGATGCCGGAGGAGAGGAACAGGCCTTCGATGTAATTGCGCCGGTAGAAGTCGAGCGTGAGCTTGACGATCTCGTCGATGGTGAAGCGGGCGCGCGGTACATTGGAGGAGGCGCGGTTGACGCAATAGAGGCAATCGTAATTGCAGGCGTTGGTCAGCAGCACCTTGAGCAGCGAGATGCAGCGGCCGTCCGGCGCGTAGGAATGGCAGATCCCCATGCCGGGCGCGGTCGAGCCCATGCCCTTGCGATCACTGGAATCCCGCTTTTCGGTGCCGCTGGAGGCGCAGGACGCGTCGTATTTGGCGGCATCCGCCAGAATCTCCAGCTTGCGTTGTACGTCCATGGAGGAATCCTCTTGATTCAGCTCGTGAATCTGAAAGTGCGCCAATTCGATTGACTCTGTGGCGACCGTTAGCTTTATATTAGAACATATCATGAACAAATGGGCCAGCTGCTGGTTCTTCTTTTGAAGACCACGGCATCAAATTTCTGAGGAGCGGCGGGCATGCAGAGCGCGATCAGCAAAAGTGGTCGCCGGTTTTGCGTCCGATCGCGCTCTTCTTTTTAAGAGGGCACATGATCTTGTCGCCAAACCGCTCACACTTTGGCGGATCATGCGCCTCCGCACGTGGAAGCGCGCTTGCAATCTTGCGCGGCCAGATCGAGCGCATCGAGACCGCGGTCGTGCATCAGCACGAGCGCGTCGCGCTCGGCCATAGCGAGGCGGACAGCGCGCTGAAGGGCGGGCTTGCGCGCGCGGCGATCCACGAGGTGTTTTGCGAAGGACGTCAGGGTGCTGCCGCGACAGGGTTTGTCATGGGACTTGCGGGGCGCGTCTCAGCGCGTCGGCCGCTGCTGTGGGTGCGGCAGGATTTTTCGGATATCGAAACCGGCGCGCTGTCGATGAGCGGACTCGCCGAACTCGGCCTCGATCCGCGTCGCGTGGTGATGGTGCGTGCCGCCGATGTCGAGAGCGCGCTGCGCACCTCGGCCGATGCGCTTGCCTGCGACGCACTGGGCGCTGTCGTGCTCGAGCTCTGGGGCGATATCAAGCAGTTCGATCCGGTGGCGAGCCGCAAGCTGACGCTGGCCGCGCAAGGCTCCGGCGTCGTCGGCCTGATGTTGCGCATGGCCGCGCAGCCGCTGCCCTCGACCGCGGAGACACGATGGATGCTGCGCGCGGCGCATTCGCCGCCGGGGGCAGCATGGAGTGCCTGGGGTGCGCCACGCTTCGATGCTGAACTCCTCCGCAATCGTCATGGCCCGTGCGGCCGGTGGATCATGGAATGGAATTGTGATGAGTGCCAGTTCAATGAGCCGTCGACGTATTCTCAGCCTGTGGCTGCCGCGCCTGCCCATCGATCGGATCCAACGGTTCTTTGGGAAAGTCGGTCTGCATAAGAGTAACGAGCCGAGCATCGTCGTCATCAAGGACAACAATGCGCTGTTGATTCATGCGCTGGACGAGGCCGCCGAGCGCCTCGGCCTGTACATTGGCCAGCCTCTGGCCAATGCGCGTGCGATGTGTCCTGACCTGAAGGTGTTCGACGCCGATACCGTGGCCGATGCGAAGACGCTCAGCGATATCGCCGACTGGTGCGACCGCTTCACACCTCTGGTGGCGCTCGATCCGCCGCACGGGCTGTTCCTCGACATCACCGGCTGCGCACATCTGTTCGGCGGCGAAGCCGCACTGTTGCGGACGCTGGTCCGGGCGCTCGGCCGGCAGGGCTTTGCCGTCAGTGCCGCGATTGCCGGCACCTCGGTCTGTGCACGCACGCTGACGCGGCAGGCCACGGGCACCATCGTGGCCGATGGCGAGGAGGCGGTCGCGATCAGTTCATTTCCGGTGTCCGCGCTAGGGGCGGGCGAGGCGATCACCACCGGTCTGCGCCGCGCCGGTCTGAAAATCATCGGCGATGTCGCCTCGCGCGCGCCGAGCGAGATCACGGCGCGGTTCGGCGCGCGCTTCTCCACGCTGCTCGCGCATGCGCTGGGGCAGGGCGATGCGCCGATCAGCCCGCGCAAGCCGTTGCCCGACTACATCGTCGAGAAGCGCTTTGCCGAACCGATCGCGACCGACACTATGATCGCGATGACGCTGTCGCGGCTGGCGGACACGCTGATCGCATCCATGGAGAAGCAGGGCAAGGGCGCGCGGCGTCTGGAGGCCGCGTTCTTCCGCACCGATGGCGCGGTGCGCGCGATCACGGTCGAGACCGGACGTCCGGTGACGCGAAGCGCCGTGATCGACCGGCTGTTCCGCGAGCGTCTCGATGCGCTCGCCGATCCGCTGGACCCCGGCTTTGGCTTCGACATGATACGGCTGTCGGCGAGCCGCACCGAGATCGTGGTACAGGAGCAGCGCGATCTCGATGCCCATGTCCATGACAATGACGAGCTTGCTGCGCTGATCGACCGCATCGCCGCGCGCATCGGCGGAAAGCGTGTCGTCGTACATCTGCCGCAGGACACTCATATCCCCGAGTGTGCGGTGCTCGCCGCACAGGCGCAGCATCATCTCGCCGCCGCCATG
Organism: Bradyrhizobium sp. Leaf396; assembly: GCF_001424605.1. NCBI lineage: Bacteria > Pseudomonadati > Pseudomonadota > Alphaproteobacteria > Hyphomicrobiales > Nitrobacteraceae > Bradyrhizobium > Bradyrhizobium sp. Leaf396. The sequence continues at coordinate 276,482 of NZ_LMQJ01000045.1, read as the reverse complement.
CAGGCCACATGGCCGGCGCGCACCGAGAGCGAGCCGCCGCTGCGTCCCTTGCGGCTGTTCGACAAGCCGGAGCCGATCAAGGTGCCTTTCGCGACCGTGCCGGATGGTCCGCCGCATCAATTCACCTGGCGGCGCGCGCTGCATGCAGTGGTGCGGGTGGAAGGGCCCGAGCGCATCGCGATGGAGTGGTGGCGGCAGGACGGCAAGCAGCTGACGCGGGACTATTTCCGCATCGAGGATGCCGAAGGCCTGCGCTTCTGGATCTTTCGCGACGGTCTCTACGAGGGGGAAGTGTTCGACGGCGACGGCAAGCCCGCTTCTCCCGGCTGGTATGTGCACGGTCTTTTCGCATGATCTCGCCCGCTTATGCCGAGATCGGCATCACCACGAACTTCTCGTTCCTGCGTGGCGGCTCGGACCCGCGCGCCTATGTTCATCAGGCGAGCATTCTCGGCATCTCCGCGATCGGCATTGCCGACCACAACACGCTCGCCGGCGTGGTGCGGGCCTACAAGGAACTCGACAATGATGAGGTGCTGCACAAGCCGAAGCTTTTGATCGGCGCGCGCATCGTCTTCGTCGACGGCACGCCCGACATTCTGGTCTATCCGCGTGACCGCGCGGCCTATGGCCGGCTCTGCCAGCTTCTCACCCGGGGCAAGCGCGGCGACGACCTCACGCGGATCGAGAAAGGCGAATGCCGTCTCACCTTCGCCGACCTCCTTGAGTTTTCGGAAGGTCAGCTTCTGGTCCTGACCCTGCCGCATCGCTTCGACAACCCGCAGGCGCTGGATGTTCTCGCAAAGCTTAGGGATAGCCGTGCCGCGGGTGTGTGGCTGGCGGCGAGCCTGATCTATCGCGGCGACGACCGGCGTCGCCTGGCGCGGCTCGACGATCTCGCAGCAAGAGCCAAAGTGCCGCTGCTCGCGACCAACGAGGTGCTCTATCACGATCCCCGCCGCCGGCCTCTCCAGGATGTGCTCACCTGCATCCGGGAAAAGACCACGATCGCGGCGGTTGGGAAGAAGCTGGAAGCCAATGCCGAGCGTTTTCTGAAGACACCGCGAGAAATGGCGCGGCTGTTTCGCGATTTCCCTGATGCGATCGCGGAGACCATGCGTTTTGCGGGCAAGGTCGATTTCTCGCTCGACCAGCTCAAATACCAGTATCCGGATGAGCCGGTGCCGCCGGGCAAGACCGCGCAAGGGCATCTGGAGGATCTGACCTGGGCGGGCGTCGACAAATATTTCGACGGTAAGATCGGCGACAAGCTGCGCGCAACGCTCAACAAGGAACTCGCGCTGATCGCCGAGCTGAAATACGCGCATTACTTCCTCACCGTGCACGACATCGTCCAATACGCGCGCAGCCAGAACATTTTGTGCCAGGGACGAGGATCGGCGGCGAACTCGGCCGTGTGCTACGTGCTCGGCGTCACCTCGGTCGATCCGACCAAGGTCGATCTGCTGTTCGAGCGCTTCATCTCCAAGGAGCGGCTGGAGCCGCCCGACATCGACGTCGATTTCGAGCATTCGCGACGCGAGGAGGTGATGCAATATGTCTATCGCCGCTATGGCCGCCATCGCGCCGCGATCATCGCCACCGTCATCCATTATCGTCCGCGCAGTGCCATCCGCGACGTCGGCAAGGCGCTCGGCCTGACCGAGGACGTCACCGCCGCACTCGCCGATACGGTGTGGGGCAGCTGGGGCAAGGGCCTCAACGACATGCAGGTCAGGCAGGCCGGACTCGACCCCAACAATCCCATGATCAACCTCGCGGTCGAGCTTGCGACCGAGCTGATCGAATTTCCACGCCATCTCTCCCAGCATGTCGGCGGCTACGTGCTCACGCAGGACCGGCTCGATACCTATGTTCCGATCGGCAACGCCGCGATGGACGACCGCACCTTCATCGAATGGGACAAGGACGACGTCGATGCGCTCAGCATGATGAAGGTCGACGTGCTCGCGCTGGGCATGCTGACCTGCATCAGGAAATGTTTTGACTTGATCGATCAGCACAAGGGTAAGCGTTACGCGCTTGCGGATATCAAGGGGGAGGATGACGACGAAGTCTATCAAATGCTGCAGCGAGGAGAGTCGCTCGGCGTTTTCCAGGTCGAGAGCCGCGCCCAGATGAACATGCTGCCGCGCCTGAAGCCAAGGACTTTCTACGATCTCGTCATCGAAGTCGCGATCGTGCGTCCGGGACCGATTCAGGGCGACATGGTGCATCCTTATCTGCGACGGCGGAACGGACTTGAGAAGGTGAGCTATCCCTCGCCGTCGCCTGAGCATGGCCCCGCGGACGAACTCTACAAGGTCCTGCACAAGACGAAGGGGGTTCCCCTATTTCAAGAGCAGGCGATGCGCATTGCCATCGAGGCGGCAAAATTTACCTCCGAGGAAGCCAATGGCCTGCGCCGCTCGATGGCGACCTTCCGCAATGTCGGCACCATCGGTCAATACGAAGAAAAGCTGGTCGGCAACATGGTGGCGCGCGGCTACGATCCCAACTTCGCCCGAAGCTGCTTCGAGCAGATCAAGGGGTTTGGTTCCTACGGCTTTCCGGAGAGCCACGCCGCGAGCTTTGCGCAACTCGTCTACATCTCCTCGTGGCTGAAGTACCATCACCCCGACGCCTTCTGCTGCGGTCTGTTGAACTCGCAACCGATGGGCTTTTACGCCCCGGCGCAGATCGTCAGCGACGCCCGCAAGAACGGCGTCGAGGTGCGCGACATAGACGTGTCCTATAGCTTTGTGCAGAACACGCTGGAGCAGGGGAGTGGTAGATACTGCGCCGTTCGCCTGGGTTTCCGTCAGATCGACGGCTTTCACTGGCTGGATGAAGATGAGGAGCGGTTGAAGCGCTCCCAGTCGTCATTCCCGGGCGCGCCACTTGGCGCGAGCCCGGAATCCATCGAACCGCATTTGCCTGGAGGACTGGGCTCCGGGCTCGATGCTGACGCATCGGCCCGGAATGACAAGAGAGGGGACTGGGCCGATCGCATCGTCGCCGCCCGCAACCGCCGTCCCTTCACCTCGCTCGAAGATTTCGCCCGCGACACCGGCCTGCCCAAGCGCGCACTGATCCTCTTGGCGGATGCCGACGCCTTCCGTTCGCTGGGGCTCGACCGTCGCGAGGCGCTGTGGCAGGTGCGGCGGCTGCCCGACGACGTGCCGCTGCCGCTGTTCGAGGCGGCGGCCGCGCGCGAGCAGCCGGACGAAGGCGCAAGGCCGTTGCCGGCGATGCCGCGCGCCGAGCAGGTCGTCGCGGACTACCAGACCATCCGCCTGTCGCTGAAGGGCCACCCGATGGAGTTCTTGCGCGAGCTGTTTACGCGCGAGCGCATCGTCGCCTGCAAGGAGATCAGTCATGAGAACGAGCGGCGCCGCGTCCGCTGCGCCGGCGTGGTCCTGGTCCGCCAGCGGCCGGGAAGCGCCAGCGGCGTGGTGTTCATGACGCTGGAGGACGAGACTGGCATCGCCAACGTCGTGGTGTGGCCCAAGATCATGGAGCAGTACCGCAAGGAGGTGATGGGCGCACGCCTCATCCTGGTCGAAGGCTACATCCAGAGCAGTCCCGAGAAGGTGACGCATCTCATTGCCCAGCGCATGGTCGACCGCTCGCATGATCTGGTCGGTCTTGCAAACGATGCGCTAAGCCGCAAGCATCCGCTGCCGGCAGGCGCCACCGTGGTCGAACCACTCAACGAAGACCCTCGCGCGCTCGCAGACATGCCTGCGCAGAAAATCCGCCATCCCCGCAACGTCCGCATCCTGCCGCCGTCGCGGGATTTTCATTGAGATTATGCACGAATTTATGCACGACTGTCGCCACACTCGTCATTGCGAGCGCAGCGAAGCAATCCATAATCCCTCCGCGGAAACAGCCTGGATTTGCTTCGCTACGGTCGCAATGACAGCTTTGTTGAGGGATCGCGTGCGACGCCCTCGGTCGTCATGCCCGGGCTTGCCCCGGGCATCCCATTGCTCGGCATCGCGTGGATCGCCGGGTCAAGTCGACCATGACGGCAGAGCCTGCCTCGCGAACCAACTCCTCAAAAGTTCACCCGGTTCGAGATCGCGCCATCCACGACGAGATTGGATCCGGTCGTGAACCCCGACACGGGGCTTGCCAGAAACACCGCCGCGCTTGCGATTTCCTGCGGGGTCGCCATCCGGCCTGTCGGATTGCGGTTCATCGCATCCTTGTAGCGCTCCGGCATGTTCTTCTCGATCATCTCCCAAACGCCGCCCTTGAAATAAACGGTGCCGGGCGAAACGACATTCACGCGAATCTTCTTCTTTGCATATTGCCGCGCCAGTCCTTTGGCCATGTGGATCAGGGCCGCCTTGATCGGACCGTAGGAGCTTGCGGTATCGGCTTGCGCCGCGGAGATCGACGAGATGATCACGAAGGCGGCATCGCCCTTGCCTGCGCCGCTGGCTTCGAGAAACGGCCGCGCGGCATCGAACGCATGCACCGCGCCGAGCACGTCGAGCCGGAAATTCTGCTCCCAGGATGCGGGATCGCCACCCTGCGCCATTGCACCGGCGTTGGAGAACAGCAAGTCGACGCCGCCGAGCTCCTTTGCTGCAGCCTCGATCCAGGATTTCAGCGCCGCGCCGTCGGTGACGTCGACAGGGCTTCCGGTGGCGTTGATGCCGCGCGCCTTCAGCTCCGAGACCGTTGCCGCAACCTGATCCGCGTTGCGCGCGCACACCGCGACATTGGCGCCTTCACCGGCCAGCGTCGCCGCGATTGCCCGCCCGATGCCGCGCGTGCCGCCGAGGACGATGGCGTTCTTGCCTTTGAGACCGAGGTCCATTGTTGGTTTCCTTGTTGTTGGTAACCGGGAGTGTAGCTGTTTCGGACGACGTGCTGAACTTTCCACTTCGACATTGCGAGCGTAGCGACACGATCCGAAGTCTCTTTGGGGGGGCGAGGCCGTGCATGCTGCATTCATCGAGAGCATATCATCAGGCTCGGCACGTTGAACGCAATGCAGCATTCGGCGCTGCTGTCGAAGACACCGGCGCACCGGAGCCGTCTGGCGATGCCGCTTGGAGTTATTCGCCCAAACGGCAGTTGCGAAGCTTACATGAAGCTGACATGTCGCAAAATTTTAACGCCAATCGCGAGGCGTCCTGCGCTTTTTGGGTTGTTTGCAATCAGAATTCGGCACTATTAGCCGCGACCGATCCGGCAATCATTTGCCGAGATCGCTGCAGACGCGACCGGGCTTCATGGTAGTCGAAAAGACCAAGAGATTGCAGCTGCTTACAAAGCGACGGATGATTGCATCCGTAGTTCTGCTGGCTCTCGCCGGTGCTGGCGCCTATGGCTTGCTGTATTCGTCTGCCAAGCAGAAGAAACATTCAGAGATCTCCAGTCAGTCGCGCAAGAATGCGCAGACCTTTACGCCGACGCCATCTGAATGGGCGACGTTGACGATCGAGCCGGTGAAGGCCAGGAGCTTCCGCGCCGAGTATGTCACGGAGGGCAAGGTCGCGATCGACGAGGATCGCTCGACGCCGGTGTTCTCGCCCTATGCAGGCCGGGTCACCAGGCTGCTAGCCAAGCCGGGCGAGATGCTGAAGCAAGGTCAACCGCTGCTCACGATCGAAGCCGCCGACACCGTGCAGGCCCAGAACGATTTCATCGCGGCGATGACCTCGCAGAACAAGGCGAACTCGGCGCTCGAGCTTTCCGACATCCAGTTCAAGCGCGCCAAGGACCTTTATGAAGGCCATGCCATTCCGCTGAAGGACTATCAGCTGGCGGAGGCGGCGCAGGTCCAGGCGCGGAACGACATGCGCTCCTCGGCGACGGCGCTGGAAGCTGCGCGCAACAAGCTGCGCATCCTCGGCTTCACCGACGAGACCATCAAGGCCTTCCGGGACAAGGGCGTCATCAACCCGGAGATCACGATCCATTCGCCGATCTCCGGCACGGTCGTGCAGCGCAAGATCGGCCCCGGACAATATGTCAGCGCCGGTGCCAGCGATCCGGTGTTCGTGATCGGCGATCTCTCCACGGTCTGGCTCACCGCCTTTGTGCGCGAGAGCGATGCGGCGGCGATCTGCATCGGCCAGGACATTATCGTCAACGTGATGGCGCTGCCGGGCCGGCCGCTCACCGCCAAGATCAACTACGTCGCCGCCGCGATCGATGCGACCACCCGCCGCCTGCTCGTCCGCGCCACCATCGACAACAAGGACGGACTGCTCAAGCCGGAGATGTTCGCGAACGTCACGATCTATTCGGCCGGCGGCCGCGCCGCGCCGGCGGTGCCGAAGCAGGCGTTGATCTTTGAGGCGGACAAGGTTCGCCTCTGGGTCGCGCGCGAGGACAAGTCGGTCGAGCTGCGCCAGATCAAGATCGGTCTCATCAACGGCAACCTGGTCGAGGTCACCAGCAACCTGAAGCCCGGCGAGCAGATCGTGACCAAAGGCAGCCTTTTCATCGACCGCGCGGCGTCCGGCAGCTGATCGACGATTCAAGAGAATTGAAGACCTGAATGGATCGTCTCGTTGCCCTTGCCGTCAACCGGCGCTTCCTGATGGTCGGCCTGTTCGCCGCCGTGCTGATCGGCGGTCTGATCGCATTCAACCGGCTCAACATCGAGGCCTATCCCGATCCGACGCCGCCGATGGTCGACATCGTGACGCAGAGCCCGGGCCTGTCGGCGGAGGAGATCGAGCGCTACATCACGATCCCGATCGAGACCCAGGTCGCGGGCCTGAAGAACATCACGACCATCCGGACCATCTCGCTCTACGGTCTCTCTGACGTCAAGATTCAGTTCTCGTTCGCCTACACCTATGACGAAGCGTTGCAGCAAGTATTGAATCGCCTGGCGCAACTCGCGCCGCTACCCGGCAACGTGCAGCCGCAAATCTCGCCGCTCAGCCCGATCGGCGAGATCTTCCGTTATCGTCTGGTCGGGCCGCCCAATTACAGCGTGCTCGACCTCAAGACTGTTCAGGACTGGATCCTTCAACGCCGCTTCCGCGCCGTGCCCGGCGTCATCGACGTTACCGGCTGGGGCGGCAGGAGCAAGACCTACGAGATTCAGGCCGACTTCAACAAGCTGGTCGCCAACGGACTGACGCTACCGCAGTTGCTCCAGGCCGTCGGCAATTCCAACGTCAACGTCGGCGGCAACACCATCGACATCGGCCAGCAATCGGCCGTGGTGCGCGGCGTCGGCCTGATCCGCTCGATCGACGACCTCGCCAACACCATGGTGGCGCAGACCGGCGGCAATCCGGTGCTGGTCAAGGACGTCGCAACCGTCACCGTCGGCCAAAAACCACGTCTCGGCATTGCCGGCCTCGACGAGGCCGACGATATCGTGCAAGGCATTGTCCTGATGCGCCGCGGCGAGCAGAGTTCGCCGACCATCAAGCGCGTCCACAAACTCGTCCAGCAGATCAACAACTCCAGCATCCTGCCGCCCGGCGTGCGCATCGAGCGCATCTACGACCGCGGGGACCTGATCGAGCTCACCACGCACACCGTGCTGCACAACATGGTGGTCGGTATCCTGCTGATCGTGCTGCTGCAATGGATCTTCCTCGGCGACCTACGCAGCGCGCTGATCGTCGGCGCCACAATTCCGTTTGCGCTGTTCTTCGCGGTGATCATCCTGGTGCTGCGCGGGGAATCGGCGAACTTGCTGTCGGTCGGCGCGATCGATTTCGGCCTGATCGTGGACGCCACCGTCATCATGGTGGAGGCGATCTTCCGCCGCCTGACGCAAACCACGCCGATCGCGGAATCCGAACAGATGTCGTCCGAGACGCTGTTCGGCATGAAGAGCCATGCCATCCTCAGCGCCGCCGCCGACGTCTCACGCTCCATCTTCTTCGCCGCGGCGATCATCATCGCAGCGTTCCTGCCGCTGTTCACGCTCTCCGGGGTCGAGGGCAACATCTTCGGGCCGATGGCCCGCACCTACGCCTATGCGCTCGCGGGCGGGCTCCTCGCGACCTTCACTGTTACGCCGGCGCTGTCCGCGATCATCCTGCCCGCGCATGTCGAGGAAACCGAAACCAAGGTGATGCTGATCCTGCACCGGTTGTACTCGCCGCTGCTCAATTGGGCCGTCGCCAATCGCAACATCGTGCTCGGCGGTGCAGTCGGACTCGTGTTGCTGACGGTGGCGCTCGCCCGCCTGCTCGGCCTCGAATTCCTGCCGAAGCTGGAGGAGGGCAATCTCTGGATCCGTGCCACGTTGCCGCCGACCATCTCGCTTCAGGAAGGCAATTCCTACGTCAACGAGATGCGCAAGGTGATCCGCGCCCGGCCGGAGGTCGAGTCCGTCGTATCGCAGCACGGCCGTCCCGATGACGGTACGGACGCGGCCGGTTTCTTCAATGCGGAGTTCTTCGCGCCGCTCAAGCCCGCGAGCCAGTGGCCAGGCACCCGCGACAAGGAGGAGCTGACCGCGCAGCTGCTCAAGCAGCTCGATGACAGCTTCCCCGGCGTCGAGTTCAACTTCTCGCAATATCTTCAGGACAACGTCTCCGAAGCCGTCTCCGGCGTGAAAGGCGAGAACTCGATCAAGCTGTTCGGCAGCGATCTCCAGGCGCTCACCGACACCGCCAACAAGATCAAATCGGTCCTGGCCACCGTGCAGGGAGTGACCGATCTTGCCGTGTTCACCTCGCTCGGGCAGCCCACCGTTCAAATCGACATCGACCGCGCCAAGGCGGCGCGCTACGGCCTTGCGCCGGGCGACATCAATGCCACCATCAAGGTCGCGATCGGCGGCGACACCGCCGGCGATCTCTATGAGCCGGGAAGCGACCGCCACTTTCCGATCATTGTTCGCCTCGCGCCGGAATATCGTCGCAGTGCCGAGGCGATCCAGAATTTGCGGATCGGCGCGCCCGGGCCGAACGGCATGGTTACGCAGATCCCCTTAAGCGAGGTCGCAACCATCAGCCTCGTCTCGGGCGCGGCCTATATCTATCGCGAGCAGCAGGAGCGCTATCTGCCGATCAAGTTCTCGGTGCGCGAGCGCGATCTCGGCAGCGCCATCCGCGAGGCTCAGGACAAGATCGCCGATCAGGTGCAGCTGCCGCCGGGCTCGCACATGGAGTGGGTCGGCGAGTTCGGCAATCTCCAGGACGCGATCCGGCGGCTGTCGATCGTAGTGCCGATCTCGCTGGTGCTGATCGGCGTGCTGCTCTGGTTCAATTTCGGCTCGATGACCGATACGCTGCTTGCGATGAGCGTGATCCCGATGGCGATCTTCGGCGGGGTGCTGGGCTTGTTGATCTCGGGCACGGCATTCAGCGTCTCCGCGGCGATCGGCTTCATCGCGCTGTTCGGCATCGCCGTGATGGACGGCATCATCATCCTGTCGCAGTTCAACCAGCTCATCGAAGAGGGTATGGACCGCATGAGTGCGGTGGTGCGCACCGGCGAGCTTCAGCTCCGGCCCGTGCTGATGACGTGCGTCGTCGCGGGCGTCGGCCTGTTGCCGGCGGCACTGTCGGAGGGCATCGGCTCGCAGGTGCAGAAGCCGCTCGCGGTCGTCGTCGTCACCGGCATGATGCTGGCGCCGGTGGTGATCCTCCTGACGTTGCCGGTGCTGATCTCGTTTTTCTCCCGCCGGGCGCGCTGATCGTCAGAAGCCGTAGAGCCGCGCCGGATTATCGACCAGGATCTTCTTACGCACGTCCGCATCCGGCGCCCACACCGGAAGCTGGTTGAGCAACCGACCGTCGTCGATTTGATAGAACGGCGCAATGTCGGTGGGCTTGCGTCCCTCGACGTGGCTTGAATCCGGATGCGGCCAGTCGGTGCCCCAGACGATGCGGTCCGCGTTCGCCGCTATCAACGCGCGGGCATAGGGAACCATGTCCTGGTAGTCCGGCGCCAGCTTGGACGAACGATAGGCGCCCGAGACTTTCACATAAGCCTTGCCGGACTTCACGAGCGCTATCAGGTCGTCAAACCCGGGTTGCTCCAGTCCGAGCGGGGCCTCGAGGCCGCCGAAATGGTCGAACACGACGGGCACCGGTGCAGCCAGCACCAGATCCTTGATCGCCGAGATCACCGGCAATGTCGTGTAGAGCTGCACATGCCAGCCGCGTGTCTTCATGCGCTCAACGGACGCCGTGAAGCGGCTTCGTCCGACGTTGGGATCGCTGATGCCGTCGGTCGCCAGATTGATGCGGATGCCACGGAAGCCGTCTGCCTGCATCGTGTCGAGCTCGGCCTCCGTCGTCTTGTCGTCGATCACAGCGACCCCGCGCGCGGTCGCGCCGCGCGCCTTCATGCCGAACAGCGTCGAAGAATTGTCGGTGCCGTACACGCTCGGCGTCACGATCACCACGCGCTCCATATGCAGCGCCTTGTGCAGCGCAGTCATTTCCTCGGGGCTCGCCGGCTCCGGCGTATAGACGCGCCCGGCAAAGAAAGGAAATCTCCCGACGTCGCCGTGGATGTGGGTGTGGCAGTCGCAGGCATGCGCCGGCACGTCGAAGTTGACCCGCGTCGCGGGCTGTGCCGCACGGGCGTGGACTTGGTCGATCATGGTTACTCCGGCCGCGAGAAGGCGAACAGGAAACCGCGTTGGCAGAGCATGGTGTCTCTCTCCTGCTTCGTTGCCGAGCAATGATAGCACGCCAGCAAGGCTCTATGCGGCTTCTACACGCCAGGAGTCGAAGCTGTGATGGTTCCTTCGCAGGAGCGAGAGGGAAGTTTCGGCTCCTACTGCCCTGATGGCGTGCGTAGGCCGTGCCAGGCGTCGCGGACCTGATGGTAGTGCACCTCGGGCAGATAGTCCGGCGTGTTCAGGTTCAGCGTCTTGACGTCGAGATGGCCGATGGCGCTGAGGAGCGTGTAGGAGGCGATCACGCGGTCGCGTTGTGCGCCGATCAGGCGGGCCTTGGCCAGGATCAGATCGGCCTGCGAGTTCAGCACGTCGACGGTCGTGCGCTGTCCTCCGGCGGCCTCGCGCTGCACGCCTTGGAGCGCGACCGTCGCGGCCTTCACTTCGGACTCCGAGGCGGAGACCGCGACCTTGGCGCCTTCATTGGCGACCCAGGCGCTCACCGCCGCAGCGCGAGCCTGGTTGCGCACCTGGTCGAGCACGAGCCGGCTCTGCGCCGTGATCTCCTTGGCTTGCCGGGTCTGCGCCGCGGCCTGGCCGCCATCGTAAATCGGCGCAGTGACGTTGGCGACGATCGAAGCCTGGTCTTCGGCGAAGGTGCCGAGTGTCGGGTCGTTGTTGCGGCTCTTGCTCGCGCTGCCCTGGATGGTCGCGCTCGGCAGCAATGTGCCTTCGGCGATGCGGATGTTGGTGGAGGCGACATCGACGTCGAAGCTGGCGGCCATCACCGCCGGATGCTGTCGGATCGCCTTCGTCATCGCGTCCTCGCGACTCTTCGGCAGATAGCGGTCGACGGCCTCGGCGGGGCGAAGCTGCGAGGGCGCATTGCCGATCACCTGTGCATACATCGCCTGACTGACGGCGAGCGCGACCTCGGCCGCGTTGAGATCGGCAAGGCCGCGGTTGAGACGGGCCTCGGCCTGGGCGGTGTCGGTCGGCGTGACATCGCCGGCATTGAGGCGGCGCTGGGTCACCGAAAGTGTTTCGCGCAGGAAGGCGACATTGGAGCGCTGTGCCTCGACGAGCGATTGGTTGGCGAGCACGTTGGTGTAAGCGGTGACGGCGTCGAGCAGTACGCCTTGGCCGACATTGCGCAGCGCTTCGCGGCCCGACTGCACCTGGAGTTCCGCGGCCCGCACGCTGTTGGCGGTGCGGAAGCCGTTAAACAGGGTCTGCGTCACGGTGACGCCGATGATCCAGGGTTTCAGGTTGGCGGTCTGGATGGTGTTGTCGGGCAGCAGATTGCGCACCGATTGCAGGCCGGCGCTGAGGCTGGCCAAGATCTGCGGCCGGTAGCCGGCAAGCGCCTGCGGTACGTTCTCGTCAGTCGCACGCTGGCGCGCACGCTCGGCATTGAGCTGCGGATTGGTCTGATAGGCCTTGGCGAGCGCCTCGGGCAGGGCCTCCGCCCAGGCGGGAGAGGCGAGGGCGCAGGAGAGCGCCAGCGTGGTCCATGTCGCAAGCACGGGAGCCACGCCCGATCGATGCCGCGTCAGCACGCGACCAGCTCTGGCGGTACGCCCAATCATGTAATTCCACAAACCCTGGCTATTCGCCCCCGCCGATGGCGGTCCTCTTAACTGTTTAACCAGCCGAGGTCCCGCAGGCAAACTGCCGCGGGGAAAACCCCCATGAAATCCGTGCTTGTTGCAGCTCCGTCACAGGGTTCTACGGGAACGCGGCAGAGCCTTACACGAGCATGGCCGGTTGCGCGCCTTACCGATTCCTGTTCACCGGCTTGCGCTTTTCGATGAAGGCAGCCATGCCTTCGGAGCGGTCCTCGAGCGCGAAAGTCGAATGGAACAGGTTGCGCTCGACGCTCATGCCCTCGGCAAGCGTGGTCTCGAATGCGCGGTTCACCGCCTCCTTGGCCATTGCGGCCGCAGGGCGCGACATCGCGGCAATCTTCTCGGCTGCCGCCATCGCTTCGTCCATCAGCTTGTCAGCCGAGACGATGCGGCTGACGAGGCCCGAGCGCTCAGCTTCGGCCGCATCCATCATCCGGCCGGTGAGGCAGAGGTCCATTGCCTTGGACTTGCCGATCGCGCGCGTCAGGCGCTGGGTACCGCCGATGCCGGGAATGGTGCCGAGCGTGATCTCGGGCTGGCCGAATTTTGCCGTGTCGGCGGCGATGATGAAGTCGCACATCATGGCGAGCTCGCAGCCGCCGCCCAGCGCATAACCGGCGACCGCGGCGATGGTTGGCTTCCGGCAACGAGCGATGCGGTCGCCGCCGATCGCGGCGAAGTCCTCGGAGAACATGTCGATGAAGCTCTTGGGCTGCATCTCCTTGATGTCGGCGCCGGCGGCAAAGGCCTTCTCGTTGCCGGTCACGAGGATGCAGCCGATGGCATCGTCGGCCTCGAGATCGTCGACCGCGGCAGCGATCTCGCGGAAGACGCCGAATGAGAGCGCGTTGAGCATCTTCGGCCGGTTCAGCTTGATGATGCCGACCGCGCCTTTGCTCTCGACGATAATGTGTTCAAACGTGCTCATGCTCCACCCACGCTTTTGATTGAGCGGGCAATGTGCCCGCTGGCGCGGTGGGCTTCAAGGGGGGCCGGAGGCAGGACGCGCGGGCTGTGCGCGTCCTGTTTGCGTCCTGGCGGAACTGGCAATCAGGCTATGAACATCCGCGCGGCAGAGGCCAGCGTCAGCAGCGTGCCGACGCCGATGAAGATCTTGCCGATCAGGGAGCTCTGGTCCCAGGCCGAGCTCTGCTGGCTGCTTGCCATCACCGGGGCGGGCCGAGGCTGCGCCTCGGTTGCGGCAAGCACCGCCTTCTGCGCCGGCGGGTTTTCCTGCTGCACGGCGCGATCGATGTCGTTGAGCTGATCGGGTGCGACGACCTGGCTTTCCGGGGCCGCGGCATTGGTATTATCCGCTGCCGCCTGGACATTGTCGTTGGCCCGGTTCGTCATCGCCGAGGCGGCAGCTGCGGTCGGCGTGTCGTCAGCGAGCTGCGCATTGGCATTGGCGACCTCCGGCGGCATTTGGTTCGATGCCGGCCCCTCACCGTCGGTCTTGACACCCTCGGTCTTGCCGTCAGCCTTGGCCTCGTCGGTCCTTGCGGCAGTGTCCTTCTTGCCGGCCTTGCTGACGGAGTTCTTCACCGCCTTGTTGCTGCCGGTGCGGCGCGAATCGTGGCGCCGGTGCTTGGCCGTGTCGGCCTGCTTCTCCGCGCTATCCGGTTTGTTGCCGGCCGCCGAACTCGGCGCCGCCTGTGCAACGCCCCCGAACAGCAAGAAAAGCCCGGCCACAACGATCAGGGCCGCGCGCGCGCTGGCTTTCATCATGTCGACGATCTCCCCAATTCCGCCCGTCCCAGGAGTGAACAGAGACCCTTGGGCGTGACGACAGCGGGGCAGAAAATGGGAATCTTCGGGTTAGACCCGCCAAAAACGGGGCAGACCGCCCCTTGCGGCTGGCTGGCCGATGCGGCATGGGCCGATCGGTGTTATGAGCCTTAGCAATGTTACGACTACATCGGCCGCGAGGTTCGGGACTTCATCACGAATTCGTGATAATTCCGGCCGCCTGCGTAACAAATTGAATGAGCAGCCGAATTGCATGATGAGGGGCGCGGGTGCGCGGACGTGAAGACGAATGGACCGGCCTGATGCGGTCGGCCATGGCTGGCGATGACGCGGCGTATCAGCGCTTGTTGAAGGCAGTCACGCCTGTGCTGCGCGCTGCCGCGAGGCGCGGCTTGGCGCGGGCGGGTCAGCCTCCAGACCAGGCCGAGGATATCGTGCAGGAGATTTTGTTGGCGGTGCATCTGAAGCGGCACACCTGGGACAGCGAAGCCCCCTTCGCGCCCTGGCTGTTTGCGATCGGCCGCAACAAGCTGATCGACGCGCTTCGCCGGCGCGGCAGGCGCGTGTTCGTGAACATCGACGACTTCGCCGAGACGCTGCCGGGCGAGGCGCCGCAGGAGACCGCTTCGGCCGGCGAGGTCGCCGCCCAATTGGGCACCCTGCCGCAACGACAGCGCGACGTGCTGCAATCGATCGCAGTCGAGGCCGCCTCGATCAAGGACACGGCGGCAAAGCTCTCGATGAGTGAGGGTGCGGTGCGGGTCGCGCTGCATCGCGGACTTGCGGCGCTGACGGCCAAACTGCGGGACGCCTAGTCATGGACACCGATCAACTCATCCGCTCGCTCGCGGCCGACAACGCCCATCGCGCGCCGCGCGTCGGCGCCGTGCTGACGATGGCGCTGCTGGTGGCCGCGCCGCTGTCGATCCTGATCTTCGCAACGTTCTTCGGCGTGCGCGCCGACCTGATGAGCGCCATGCGCAATCCGTTCTTCGACATGAAGTTCGCGGTGACCCTGTCGCTCGCAATCCCCGCAATCATCATCAGCCTGCATTTGTCGCGTCCCGAAGCCCTGCTGCGCGGCTGGGGCTGGCTGCTGCTGCTTCCCGTCGGGCTCCTTGCCGTAGCGATCGGCGGCGAGGCGATGATGGCGCCGGCCATGCCGATGACGATGCGCCTGATGGGCAAGAACTCCAGGGTGTGCCTGGTCGCGATCCCCGCCATGTCGCTGCCGCTGCTGGCAGGCGCGCTGTTCGGCCTGCGCCACGGCGCGCCCTCGCGTCCTGCGCTGGCCGGTGCGCTCGCCGGCCTGGTGTCGGCCGGCTTGGCTGCGACCCTTTATGCCTCGCACTGCACCGACGACTCGCCGCTGTTCGTCGCGACCTGGTACACGTTGGCGACCGCGATCGTAACGGCGATCGGGGCGCTGGCGGGATCCAAAGTTCTTCGCTACTAGCGCCGCCGGCTTCACGCCGCCGGCGTCGTGCCCAGCTGCATGCGATGGAATCGCAGCACTTGTTGCGCGGTCGACGAGCGCAGTGCCTCGTAGGTGTCGCGCAGTGTCAGCATGTCCGCCTGCGCGCCGCCGGAGAGCTTCTCGCGCATGGCGATGATGGCGCGCACGCACGGCCAGGACATGCCCGCGACCTTGGCGAGGATCATCACGCCTTCGGTGCGGCTCTCGATCATCATAGTCTCGGCGGTCTCGACCGCGACGCCGGCGAGTGCCGCCAATCCTGCATTGGCCTCGTCGAACTTGCCCTGCTCGGCGAAGGCGGTGACCTCAAGTTCGTCGAGGCGACCGTCCTCGTGCAGCGATTTCACCAGCGCGCGCGCCATCTCGGTCTGCTTCGTCATGGCGGCGATTCGGACCCTCTGCGCCGCTTCCTGGACCACGCGCGATACTTCGTTGGTGAGCTCGGGATGCGCGGACGCAAGCTTCCTGCGCACGCTCGATGATGCTTTGGCGACCAGCCTCAGATAGTGGTGGCGCGGCAGGTCCGGCCGGAGGCCGATGCAGGCGGCGAGGTCGTCATCGCGTTCGGCCCGCGTGACGAGGTCGGTGAGACTTCCTTCGGAGAGCCGGGCGCCCGGATTTCCGACGGTCGACTGCACCACGTCCTGGTTGCCGCGTGTCACCAGCACGTCGGTCAGCGCTTCCGACAGCACCCGCCGCAGCGAGATCGCCTTGAGATGCGGCTGGCCCCTGCTCCGCGCGATCTCGATCAGCGTTGCTTCATCCAGGCGCTCCGACTTCGTCAGCACCGGTCCGGAGACCTCGATGACCTCGTCGAGGGCGAGTGTGCGGATGATATTCGGCGGGGCCGCCGCGATCGGTGCGAGCCGGTCGGCGAGCCGCGCCCTCGCCGAGGTCTCGATCTGCTCGATCAAGCATTGGAACACATCGTCGAAGACGCGGATGTGGTCGTCGGAATAGTCCACCGCGTTACCCACGAAGAGATCGGTGACGCGGCGCAGCGTCTCGACCCGGCGCGCGACAGTGCCGTGCGCGAGCGCAGTCTGCAATTCCTCGAGCAGGTTTTCGGATTGTTTCGCGATCTTGGATTTCATTGCCCTGTCCTGGAGCGTTCGGCTCCGCGGCGCATTCTGTCGCACCGGGAGAAAATGGATTGGTCAGCTCGTTGCAATGTGGTTGCGGCCTTGCGCCTTGGCGGAATAGAGCGCGCGGTCGGCGCGCGCGAGAAACGTGTCGGCAGTATCAACGTCGCGCAGCGTCGCGACGCCGGCGGAAATCGTGACGTGCATACCCGGGGAAAATGCGCTCCAGTCGAGGTCGGCGACGATGCCGCGCAACCGCTCGAGCATGCGCGAGGCGACCTCACCGTCGGTACCCGGCAGCAGCAGCAGAAATTCCTCTCCGCCGTAGCGGCCGAAGCTGTCAGTCGGGCGGATGTTGGCAAAAATGGTGATCGCGAAAGTGCGCAGCACCTCGTCGCCGACCGGATGGCCAAGGGCGTCGTTGATGCGCTTGAACCAGTCGAGATCGATCAGCGCGATCGCGAAGGGCGTGGATGCCTGCCGCGACTTCTCGATCTCGAGTTCGAGAAGCCGCATGATGCAGCGCCGGTTATAGCAGCCGGTAAGCTCATCGAGTTCGGCCAATTCCTCGATGCGCTGATAGGCGGCCTTCAGTTCAATGCTGCGCCGGTACAGTATCTTGCGCAGGGTGGCGCCGAACAGGCCGAGGAAAGCGCACTGGCCGATCACCAGCGCGAAGCAGAGCATCGAGGCGGCTCTCTGCAGCCGGGTCGTGACTGGCAGTCCGATCGGCAGGTCAGATCCCAAGAAAACCAAGGCAAGCCCGCAGGTGGCAAGCCCCCAGGTGAGCACCGCCTGGCTCGACGTCATGCGCAGCGTGCCAAACGCGAAAATCAGGAACAACACCGCGAGGAAGGCGACCCCCACGGTCGGCACCGCGAGCAGGAACACCAGTTGCAGCGCCATATGCGCCGAGATCTGGTAGACGGTGAGGTAATGATCCTCGAAACGGTCACCGAAACCGGCTTCCGATAACACCGTGAACGTTCCAATGATCAGCAGACCGCCGAGCCAGAACAGCGACGGGACGCCCATGGAGATCGTGCCGTCATAGGCGTAGAGCAGCAGGACCGAGGCGCCCAGCGAATAGCTCGCGACCTGCCCGATATACATCTGGCGGCGCTGCCGGGCCCGGCGGGCCCTGACTTCAGGGGCCGCGGACTCGGGCGCGAGGACGAGATCCGCGACCTCTGCGGCATTCCTCTCGGGAAAGGACGTCGCGGCCGTGCTCATGGTCCCGCCAGTGGTGGATGTCAGCGCAAGAATCTACGTGCCAAGCCTTTAGGTTTGGTATCCTTTGAAACCGAATCCGAAACGCAGCACCGAACAAGCTGATCAGCCAGCGCGAGAATCCACGGGCGATCAAAGTGTGCGATGCGGTCGAGCCAAATCACGGGTTGGTGCGACAAACGTGGTGCAGAGTGCTATGGAACCGGACGAGCCGGGTGGCCTGTGCCCAGGCATTCTGCAGGGAAATAACTCGGTATCATATTACCTATTCTGACCGGCGGCGTTGATCGACGCGGGTGGCACAAGAAGAGCGCGTATGTGGCCTAGCTCACACTGTTCTCCGTATGACTGCGGTAGTCTGAACAATTTTGCACCCCCGGTCGAACCGTCCGCCGCATCGACCCGACCAACTTTGCGAGACGGCCATTGAGTGTGACACAGGCGGCTTCGGACGAGATCCTCATCGCCAGGATCGCTCAAGGTGACCGGCTCGCCATGCAGGTGCTGTACGGGCGGCACCATGTCAGGGTTTACAGGTTCGGACTGAGGCTCGTGCGTGACGAGCAGGCGGCGGAAGACCTCATCAGCGAGGTGTTTCTCGACGTCTGGCGTCAGGCCGGCAAGTTCGAGGGCCGATCCGCCGTTTCAACCTGGCTGCTGGCAATCACCCGATTCAAGGCCCTGTCTGCGCTCCGGCGCAGGAAGGATTTCGAGTTGGACGAAGAAGCCGCCAACGCGATCGAGGATACGTCCGACGATCCGGAAACGGTGGTGCAGAAGAAGGATACCAGTGAGGCGTTGCGGGAGTGTCTGACGGGCCTCTCGCCGGAGCACCGGGAAATCGTCGATCTCGTCTACTACCACGAGAAGTCCGTGGAAGAGGTGGCCGAAATCGTCGGAATACCGGAGAACACTGTGAAGACGCGCTTGTTCTATGCGCGCAAGAAACTGGCCGAACTGCTGAAGGCAGCCGGCGTTGAGCGAGGCTGGCCATGATGGCATTGAGCAAGAAGATGCTGGAGCAAGAGCCCAGTGAGATTGAACTGATGCTGCCGTGGCACGCGGCTGGCACGCTGAATCCGCGCGATTCCCGCCGTGTCGAGGAAGCGCTGGCGCGCGATCCCGAACTTGCCAAACAATATGCCGCGATCCGCGGCGAGTATGAAGAAACCATCCATCTGAACGAGAGCCTGGGTGCGCCGTCGGCGCGCGCAATGCAGAAGCTGTTCGCCGCGATCGATGCCGAGCCGGCACGGGCGGCCGGCTCGCTGCCGCTCTCGGCGCGCATCGCCGTCTTCTTCGCGAGCCTGTCGCCGCGCACGCTGGCCTGGTCGGCGAGCCTCGGCGCAGTCGCGCTCGTGCTGCAGGCCGGGATCATCGGCGCGGTGCTGATGAAGAACCAGCCGGCGACCTTCCAGACGGCCTCGCTCTCGACCAGCGCGCCGGTCACGCGCGAGCTCGGCAGCGCGGCCGCGCCGGCGCGCGCGCTGGTACGCTTCACGCCGGAGGCGCGCGTCGCCGACATCACCGCACTGCTCGACAGCTACCAGGCTTCGATCATCGGCGACGCGAAGGGCGGCATGTTCCGCCTCCAGTTCGACAAGGCGATGAACCAGGACGAGCTCGCTTCGCTGCTCGGCAGGATGCAGCGAGAGAAGTTCGTCAACCTCGCCGTCGCGGCACCCTAGGCGCGCCGCTCAAGCCGATGACGGGCCAGTCCAAGACGAAGGTACGCGCCGTGGCCTACGGTTCGTCGGTCGGAGCCGCGCTTCTGGTCGCCGCCTGCCTCGGCTTCGACGTGGCGCAGGCGCAGGCGATCATGCGAACGCCAACGATCAGCGTTCCCTCGCGCACGCCGACCATTTCTCCGAGCATTGCCCCGCGGGTCAGCCCGAATGTGGCTGCGCGTGCCGTCAGCGTCGATCGCGGCCCGCGAACGATGGCGACCATTCCCAATGCCACGACGTCGCGCGTACGGCCGACGACGCCGGTGCTGCCCCATGCGCGCTACTCGCCGAACCTCTATCCGGCCTGTACCGCTCCCCATCGCGCGGCCGACGGCGAATGCTCTGGCCAGTCGAATGCAGGCGGCGAGGGCGCGGGCAAATCAGCCAAGAAGAGCGCCGGCAAGGGGCGTGGCAACAACACGCCGGCCGTGGTCACCTCTCGCAGCATTGCCGGCGAATTCGTCGCCGAGATCGACGGTGCGCTGTCGACGACCGAGGCCGACGAGCTGGCGCGTCGCCACGGCCTGACCCGCGTCGCTTCCGAAAATTTCCCGCTGATCGGGGCGACGTTCGGCCTGTTCCGTATCACTGACGGCCGGCCGTACGAGACGGTGCGGCGCGAATTCGCCGCGGACGCCAGCGTGCGCTCGCTCCAGCCGAACTTCCGATATGCGCTCCAGGACCAGAAATCGTCGCGGACGACCGAGGGAGATCCTGCGCAATATGCGCTGACAAAGCTTCGGCTGCCGCAGGCGCATACGCTGGCGCAAGGCGCCAATGTCACAATTGCCGTGATCGATTCCGGGATCGACACCAGGCATCCCGAACTCGCCAATTCCATCGCCGACAATTTCGACGCGCTCGGCAGTGCCGAGGGGCCGCACGTCCACGGCACCGGCATCGCCGGGGCGATCGCGGCGCACGCCCGTCTGATGGGCAGCGCGCCCGAGGCGCGCATCATCGCCATCCGGGCCTTCGGCGGCGCCAACGGCGGCACCGAGAGTTCGTCCTACATCATCCTGCGCTCGCTGAACTACGCCGCCGAGCACGGTGCGCAGATCGTCAATATGAGCTTCGCCGGTCCGAAGGACGCTGTGATCGAGCGCGCAATCGCCGCGACGGCCGCGCGAGGTCTCGTGCTGGTCGCGGCCGCCGGCAATGCCGGTGCGAAATCTCCGCCGCTGTATCCGGCCGCGAATCCCAATGTGATCGCGGTCAGCGCGACGGATCAGCAGGACAAGCTGTTCTCCGCCTCCAATCGCGGTAACTACATCGCGGTCGCAGCCCCTGGCGTCGACATCTTCCTGCCGGCACCGGACGGCAAATACCAGATGACGTCGGGGACCTCATTCTCAGCCGCCTATGTCTCCGGCGTCGCCGCGCTGCTGCTCGAGCGCAACCATGCCTTGAAGCCGGAAGCGCTGCGCATGACGCTGGCGAAGACCGCGCGTGACCTCGGCTCACCCGGGCGCGACGAGCTTTTCGGCGACGGTCAGACCGACGCATTTGCCGCGGTCATGGCCGTTCCCGCCAACAGCGCGACGCCGGTCGCGGCCGCGTCCGGTACAACAAAACGTGAAGACGCCGACAAGCGTCGCGATGCGCCCGGCAGCCGTGCGATCGAGCAGCCCTCGCTGTCGAGCTCGGACGATAAATCCGCGATTTCTCAGATGGATAGGCCGGCCACTCGATAGCGGCTGCGACAAAGATGCGCGCCCGGCCGAGCTCAAAAAAGCGAACCCTGCATTGAACGTTCAGCCAGCTGCCACGACCAAATTATGTGGGAGCGGTCATCCCTCCCCATCAGTCATATCAGGCGCGAGCGCCCATCCACCCCAAGCGCCCATATGGCTCGACCCGTCCGGTTGTCCCCCCGGACGGGTCTTTTCTTTTGGCATCCCATTTTGACAGGCCTCGCATTCGTTCTGTCGGCTGAGGAGCGGTAGGGCGTCGGTCGCTGAGGTTCGCCCGACGCGCCGCAACTCCGGTATGCTTGTGCGAAGCTTGACTCCGACACCCTAGGAAAAATCCGCACGACTACGGTGTTTGATGACGGAGCTCGTGTCGTTGCTGGACAAGTCAAAACTTTTCCACAAAATATTCATGTCGCGTCTAAATTGATTCGTGTGCGTTGCGTCCCCGCGTCCGTAATTTCTCACGACGGGCTGGTTCATGACACATCGCCAAGAGTTTATTCGCGACGCGGTCGCAGGCCGCGACATCGCGGCGCGCTGGTGCGCTCTTGCCGAGCAGCGCCTGCAACATCTCTCCGAGATGTTCGAGACCGGGCGCTGGCGCCGTTATCATTCTGAGATCGCGTTTCTCGAAAACATCCAGGAAGCCAAGCGTGCCGTCCAGACTTGGCGCGCGCTTGCGACTGGCGGGGATGTCGCCGAGGCGGCTGCGAGCGTAACGCCTGCATTCGGCTGGTCGCCCGCGACGATGCCGCGCGTGTTTCCTCGGGCGCAACAGGGGCAGATCATGCAGCCCAAGGCCGTCCACATTGCTCTCGAAACCGCCGTGCCGGTCAGGCTCGATCCGAAGCCGGACATTCTGGCCGAGATGGCCGAAGCTCCGATCGCGCCGCGTGTCGCATCTGCGCCTGCCGCAGCGGCCTCGTTCACCGCGCCCCCCGAGATGCCACCGCTCAAGGCTCCCGCTGCGAAGCCTGCGCTCACCGCACCTGCCATACGGTCGCCGCTCGCGCCTGCCGCCATGGCGCCGTTCACCGCGCCGGAAGTGAGGCCGCCGGCAGCAGCGCCCGCCGCGCAGCTGCCGAAGGCCGCCCCTGCGGCTATGGCAGCGCTGCTGCCGCAATTCGCCCCGCCGGCCGAGGAGATCGTCGCGGCCCCCGAGCGCGTGGTCGAATTCACCTTCAGCCTCGACGGCCTGGAAGCGAAGTACCCGCTGCTCAGGAACGCGTTCTAGGGCGGCGGGAGAGGGGCTCTCCCCTGTCATCACTGAGGCTCGAACTTCGCGGCTGCAGAGCACCGCGGAGTGAGCCTCGAAGGATGAACGGCCCGTCCGTCAGCCATGCCTACCTTCGCACCGCATTGCCGCCGAGCACCACCTGGGCGAATCGCTGTGCGCCGTCGGCCGACAGATCCGGTGTCACGGCACGCGCGTGATCGAGACCGACGACGGCGCCCCGCGGGGTCTCCGAGATCATGTTGTTGTTCACGAGCGCGGTGCCGGCGCCCGGCACGATGGAGACGCCGACACCCGC
Organism: Bradyrhizobium sp. Leaf396; assembly: GCF_001424605.1. Lineage (NCBI taxonomy): Bacteria > Pseudomonadati > Pseudomonadota > Alphaproteobacteria > Hyphomicrobiales > Nitrobacteraceae > Bradyrhizobium > Bradyrhizobium sp. Leaf396. The sequence continues at coordinate 253,787 of NZ_LMQJ01000045.1, read as the reverse complement.
CAGCGCCTTGCGGATCACGTTGCCCGTGATCGCAACGTCGCGCAGATACTTTCCCCAGCCGGCGACGATGCCGTAGGACGGCGCATTCTCGATCACATTGCCGGTCACAGATGAATCCGCTTCGATGTAGATGCCGACACCGGCGTCGTCGTCCGGCGCAGTGCCGATCGGCCGCTTCGGGATCAGGTTGCGGATGATGTTGCCCTGGACCACCGCGATGCGGCCGCCTTCGTTGAAATTGCAGACGGATACGCCGACGGCTGCGCCGTCTACAATGTTGTTGGCGATCACCGCGGCTTCGAACGCGAACTCGGAGTAGAGGGCCACCTCGCGCACGTCGCTGACACTGTTGCCTGTGATGTGAATGTTCGAGGCCGAATTGCCGCGCACAGCCGAGTAATCGCAGTTCCTGATGCGGTTGCCACGCACGATCACGTTGCCGGCGCGGAAGGCGTTGATGGCATTGCCGTACTGGCCGGAGCCGCCCGGACCGGCCTTGATGTTCTCGATGCGGTTATCGGCAACCAGCGTGCCGTCATCGCCGATCGCCGTGCGCAGGATCTCGATGCCGTTGTCGTTTGTGCCGAGAATAGTGTTGCGGGAAACGCTGAGGCCCCTGGCGTCGAATGAGACCACCGCCGTCACCGCGATACTGGTGAAGATGTTACCGGAGATGTCGCCCGCGACCTGCTCGAGCCAGATGCCGTTGCCGCCCGAACCGGTGATCTCGCAATCGGCGATGCGAACGTCGCGCCCGCCGAGTACATGGATCAACCCGCGCCGCGTCGCCAGCGGGATGTTGCCGCCGTCGAAGGTGATACCGGTGAGGCCGATCGCATCGGAGCCGTCGCTCTGGATCATCGAGGCCCCGCCGGTGAAGACCAGCCTGGTCGCGCCGCGCACGCCGATCAGTTGTGCGCCGTTCGGCAGGCGCAGAGATCCGCTGCGGTAGATGCCCGGAGGCAAGGCGAGCGGCATTTGCGTCCGCGCGGCCTCGTCAATGGCGCGCTGCAACGCGCGCGTCTGGTCCTCGTTGCTGCCGGGCCGCACGCCGTATTGCGTGGCGTCGCGGCCGAGCAGCGACGTCAGCGGCGCGGCGCGCGCAGCGTCGGCAGGCATGGTCAGAGCGCCGGCGACGCCGACAGTCGAGGCTCCGATGAGATGACGGCGATTGAGGTCCATGACGCGTCCTCCGGCGGACGCGGGAGGGTGTCCGCGCCGACTAGGTAGCGCAGGGCGGCGGGGATCGTGAGAATTGTTCGCGGTAGGGTTAAATGTTTACGCAAGCGGGCTGCGTGTCTTCCTTGCCAGCCGAACCGTCTCCATCAGCATGGCTTCCCCTGCGTCCACCAGTTCCTCCAGCGTGATGCGTGGCGCTCCTTTGCGCCGTACCGCGCCGCCGCGCGCAAGCAGGGGAATATGGATGAACGCCGCAAGCTGTGGCCCGCCAGCCCTGACGCGTTCGATTGCGCGCCAGCTCAGGTAATTGCAGAGATAGGCGCCGGCATCGCGCGAGGCGCGCGCGTCGATGCCGGTGAGGCACGCCGCGCGCAGCAGCCTCGCCGTATGCGGCCCGAACGTCATCGCGTCGGCGTGGCCGGCGATCCCGCGCTTGCTCGAGCGGGTGTTGGCGGCGTCGGGCCAGAGCATGGTAACGGCGTTGCGCGCACGAGTCTCGATGCGCAGGTAAGGCGTCCGTGCGGCGAGGCCGAACATCAGCAGCGCATCCGGCTTCACCTCCGCGAGCACCTCAGGCAATTGCCGGTCGACTGCGGCGTAAGTCACCGGGAAGATGTGGCTCGAGATCGCGACATCGTCGAGCGCCGGCCGGCGCAGCCGGGTCAGCCGCGCCACGAGCGGCTCGGTCGGATTATAGGGCGCGCCGGGGAAGGGGCCGAAGCCGGTGAGGAGAATGCGCAGGCCGGTCATTGCAGCAACTCCAGAATCCGCTCGGCTGCGAGGGCGGGGGTGAGGTGGCCGTCGGCAACCTCGGCTTCGATCTTCCGGACTTTCGTTCGCACCGATGCCTCGCTGCGCAGCCGCGCCAGCATGCGCTGCTCCAGCATTGACCACATCCACTTCACCTGCTGATCGCGCCGCCGCGCGGCGAAATCACCGGACGCGTTCATCGCTTTCCGGTGATCGAGGACCTTTTGCCATATCGTTGCGATGCCATCGCCGGTGAGTGCCGAATAGGTCTCGACCGGGGGATGCCAATGCTCGGACCTCGGGGCGAGAATATGCAGCGCGCTGCGATAGTCGGCCGCGGTGATCTTGGCGCGCTTGAGGTTGTCGCCGTCGGCCTTGTTGATCGCGATCATGTCGGCGAGTTCGACGAGGCCCTTCTTGATACCCTGAAGTTCGTCGCCGCCACCCGGCAGCATGAGTGCGAGGAAAAAGTCCGTCATGTCGCAGACCGCCGTCTCGGACTGGCCGATGCCGACGGTTTCGACCAGCACGACGTCAAAGCCGGCGGCCTCGCAGAGCAGCATGGCCTCGCGCGTCTTGGCGGCGACACCGCCGAGCGTGCCAGACGACGGCGAGGGGCGAATGAAGGCATCCGCGGACGCCGACAGCCGTGCCATCCGCGTTTTGTCGCCGAGGATCGAGCCGCCGCTGCGCGCCGAGGACGGATCGACCGCGAGCACCGCGACCTTGTGGCCCTGTGCGATCAGATACATCCCGAGTGCATCGATCGTGGTGGATTTGCCGACGCCGGGCGAGCCGGTGATACCGACGCGGAATGCCTTGCCGGTGTCGGGCAACAGCATCTGCACCAGCTCACGTGCGAGTGCCTGATGATCGCCGCGCCGGCTCTCAACAAGCGTGATGGCGCGGGCAAGGGCAGCACGGCTGCCGGCGCGCAAGTCGCGGGCAAGGGTCTTGATGTCCAGCGAAGCCTTCTTCTCGATCATGCCCTGCTTTACAACGCCCCGGCGGGGCAGGCGAGGGCTGCTGGCCTGGAATCACCGGGATGTTGCCGCCGCGGCCTGTGGCCGCTTCACCTTGCGCCATACCCACACCATCACCGGCCAGAGCAGCGCGCCGATCGCCATGGCGGCGAGGATCGCGGCGACCGGGCGCTCGAAGAACGGCAGGATGCTGCCATCGGACTTGATCAGCGAGGTCACGAAAGACTGCTCGACCATCGTTCCCATGACGATGCCGAGCACCATGGCCGCGACGGGATAGCCGTTCGTCTCCATGACGTAGCCGATCACGCCGAAGGCGGCGACGGTGACGACGCCGAACATGTTGTTGCCGATCGCGAACGAGCCGACCGCGCAGCACAGCATGATGACCGGCATGATGGCCGCGCGCGGCGCCAGCAGGATGTAGGCTGCGACGCGGATCATGGCGATGCCGAGCGGGATCATCATGATGTTGGCGATGATGAACATCAGATAGATCGCGTACATGCTCGACGCTTTCTCGGTGAACAGCGTCGGGCCCGGATTGAGACCCTTCATGTAGAGCACGCCGATCGCGATCGCCGCGATGGTGTCCCCGGGGATGCCGAACAGCAGCGAAGGCACCCAGCCCGAGGCGATGCTGGCGTTGTTGCTGGCGCCGGCCTCGACCAGGCCCTCGACATGGCCGGTGCCGAACTTCTCCGGCTCCTTTGAGAACCGCTTCGACATCGCGTAGGAGACCCAGGCGGCCATGTCGGCGCCGGCGCCCGGCAGCACGCCGATGATGATGCCGACGATGTTCCCGCGCGTCATCTGCCAGTGATACAGCTTCGTGAGCCTCCATTGGCCGGCCAGGATGCTTCCGAATTTTCGTCGCGGCAGCGGTGGCGGCTCGGGCGCCAGCATTGCGCGCATCACCTGCGCGACTGCAAACACCCCGACCAGCGCCGGGATCGGCTCGATGCCGCCGAACAGATCGGTCAGGCCGAAGGTGAAGCGCGGAATGCCGCCGGGATTCTCGATGCCGATGCAGGCCACGAGCAAGCCGATGAACATGCCGGCAATCGCCTTCACCGGCGAGGAGCGCGCCACCAGGGTGGCGCACATCAGGCCGAGCAGCGCCAGCCAGAAATATTCGAAGGTCGAGAACGACAGCGCGATCTCGGCGAGCGGCGGCGCCAGGATCATCAGCGACAGCACGCCGGCGATGCCGCCGACCGCGGAGAACCAGACACCGGCGCCTAGCGCGAGCTCGGCCTGGCCCTTGCGCGTCATGGCATAGGCCTCGTCTGCATAGGCGGCAGAAGCGGGCGTGCCGGGGATGCGGAGCAGCGCGCCGGGAATGTCGCCGGAGAAGATCGCCATCGACGAGGCTGCCACGATGGTTGCGATCGCCGCAATCGGGGACAGGTAGAAGGTGACGGGGACGAGCAGGGCGGTCGCCATCGTCGCCGACAGGCCCGGCAGCGAGCCGATCACCAGCCCGTACACCGAGGCCGCGAATATGGAGATGATGACCTCCCAGGTGGAGATCAGCGCGAACGCATCAATCAGGGTCTTCAACATCAATCACCAGGGCGTCGGCAGCAGGCCGGCCGGCAGCGGCACGCGCAGCAGCTTGCCGAAGATGAGGTGGATGGCGAAGGGCGAGAGCGCCGCGAGCGGCAGCGCCAGCTTCCATTTCGCCCCGAGCGCGGTCGACGTGATGTAGACAATGATTGCCGCGGTGATGATGAAACCGAGCCGGTCCGCGGCAAAGACGTAGAACAGCAGCAACGCTGGCGGCAACAACGCGCGCAGGCCGTAGAGCTTGCCTTGCGGCGGCGGTGCGGCCGCCTGGCCGTCCTCGAACGGGACCAACTCTTCCTCCTCTTCGAAGGAATGGCCAATGCCGAACGCGATCGCGAGCCCACACAGTGCAAGACCGCAGCCGATCACCAGTGGAAATACGTTCGGGCCGACCGGCTGGCCCGGCACCGGCGGCAAGATGTAGCCGCCATAGGCGGCGGCCACGCCGAGCACGACGAGAAACGATCCCGTGACGGAGTCGGGAAGACGCATGAGAAAAGTCCTGTCAGAATTCTGGCAAGCGCACTCGCTCTTCCCGCCGGCGGGGAGGGGCGATCAGAGCGTCGCGATGCCAGATCACGCCTTGCTCAGGCCCGCCGCCTTCATCGCCTCGCCCATCTGGGCATCGCCCTTGTCCATGAAGCCGGCGAAATGAGCGGCATCGCCCCATACGGTGCCAAAGCCGCGATTGCTCATGAAGTCTTTGTACTCGGCGGAATCGTAGACCTTCTTCAGCGCCGCTGTGAGCTTGGTTGCAATCTCCGGCGGCAGGTTCTTTGGCCCGGCAATGCCGCGCCAGGCGCCCGTCGCGTAGTCGATGCCCATCGCCTCCTTCAGTGTCGGCACGTCCTTGAAGATCGGGTTGCGGGCCGGTGCCATGATGGCGAGGCTCCTGGCTTTGCCGGCCTCGATGATGGCGCGCGCCTCGGGCACCGAACATGTGGTGAGGTCGAGGCCGCCGGCGGCGAGGTCCTGCATCGCGGGTGCCGCGCCGTTCGAGGGCACCCAAGCCACTTGATTGGCGGGCAGACCCATCGCCTGCATCCAGCCGACCAGGGCCAGATGCCAGATGCCGCCCTGGCCGGTGCCCGACGCCTTGAACTTGCCGGGAGGCGCCGCCTTGATGGCGTCGGCAAGTTCCTTGACCGTCTTGTACGGCGAGGAGGAGGAGACCTGGATGCCCGGCGGGTCCTCGTTCATGAGGGCCAGCGGGGTGTAGCTCTTGGGCGTCAAGTCCGTGAGGCCCTGCCAGTGCATCATCGAGATTTCGACGGTGAGCATGCCGATGGTGTAGCCGTCGGGCTGGGCGGTCGCGATCGCGCTATGGCCGACCACGCCGGAACCGCCGGTGCGGTTGACCACATTGAAGGGCTGACCGAGATCCTTTTCGAGCAGCGCTGCGACAATGCGCGCGGTGGCGTCGGTGCCTCCGCCGGCGCCCCAGGGCACGATCACCGTGACCGGCCGGGCCGGATAGGCCTGTGCGAGCGCAGGCTTGAAGCCGAAAGCGGCGGATGCCGCGACGGCGGCCGAGGAAGCCGCAAAGGTGCGGCGCGAAATCTTGGACATTTGAATGCCTCCCAGCGGCGCCCGTGATGCCGGGCGCTCTTGTCGATGGCGTCATTCTAGTCGGCTTTGCAGAGCCGCCGCAAGATAGCGCTACCAACGAGATCGCGTGCTGCATGTGAAAGTTGGGCATCCAACCCGGCCTTCGGAAACCGGGTGGGTTTTGCCCGCGCAAGAAACCAAACTCGGTGCGTAACCGAAACCAAAGGCAAGCCACCGATGACCCAAGCCTATTTCAGCGCCGTGCTGGACCACCCGCTGGACCAAGTCTGGTCGCTGATCCGCGACTTCAACAATTATCCCGCCTATATCGACGGCGTGAGCGAGAGCGTCATCGAGGACGACAAGCGCGGCGACGAAGTGGGTGCGATCAGGCGCTTCTGTTATCTCGGAAGCTGGATTCGCCAGCGCCTTGTCGATCACTCGGACCGGCAGCATAGCTTGACCTATGCCGGTCTCGAAGCGCTGCCATATCCGGAAAACGACGGCGGCCGGAGTCCGGCGCCGGTGCGTTACCAAGGCACCATGCGCCTGCGCCCGATCATTGCCGGCGATCGCACCTTGATCGAATGGTCGGTCGCCCTCGATACCGAACCCGCGGATGCCGATCGCTGGCAGGCGTTGTTTGCCTCCTGGATTCCCGATTGGACGGACTCGCTGGCGCGGAGACTGGCTCGGACGCGCCCGCGATCCAGCTAGCCATCGTTCATCGCCCGTCCGCGTCACCCTTCGGGCGCCTGCCGCCGAAGATGCGGGTGCCTTCCGCGGTGAGATAAGGCTTCAGCGTCTCCCACGGCACGAACGCGACATATTCGCCTTCGGCGTAGGATCCGACAGCATAGGGTGGGTAGTGGAAGGTCAGGCCGGAGCTTTTGCCAGCTTCGGTCGAAGGCGCCAGCGTCACCGCGCCGATCTTGAGCAGGCTCGGCGCGACCTCCTTGAACCACTCGTCAGTCGCGGTCTCGCTGGTGCCCCGCTTTTCCTTTTCGGCCTTGAGCGAGGCAATTACGGCCTTCACCATCGCCTTCATGGTGGCTCCGTTGTCCGCTGTCTCGGCAAAGAACGGGCGGATGGAGATGCGCTTGTTGTCGGCCTTGTCCCACAGAATGGTGTTCACGTCGGAATTGGGATGCGCGCCGCGCGTGTTCATGTGGTCGTTGCGGAGGACGCTGATGTAGCGGTCGGCAACGACGGAGCGGATTTCATATTTGCGCTCGAAGTCCCAGCCACCGTCCTTGAAGAACTGCGGATCCTCCTTGCGCGAGGCTGCTGCCTCGGCCGCACTCTTGTCGAGCCATTTCCTGCCTTCGGCGAGGCAATTCGCTGCGAGCGCCGCATCCGCCTTGATCCTGTCGTCGAGGAAAACCCGCGCCTCGATGCTCCTGGTCTTGACGACGTCGGCGGGTTTGGGATCGGCGGCGTGGGCGGAGCCGGAGAGCGCGCAGCAAACGGCGGCTGCAGCGACGGCGCGCATGAACGTTGGCGCGGGAAACATGACGCAAATCCTTCTTGCCGGACGCTCGAGGGCGACGGCTACTCCGCCGCCTCGCTATGGCCGAGCCGGGCATTCAGCTTGCGGATCAACTCCTCCGCCGCGTCAGCGATGACGGTCCCTGGTGGGAAGATGGCCTCGGCTCCTGCGGCATAAAGCGCGTCGTAATCCTGCGGCGGCACCACGCCGCCGACGATGATCATGATGTCGTCGCGGCCCTGCTTCTTCAGCGCGGCCTTCAATTCCGGCACGGCGGTGAGATGGGCGGCGGCGAGGGAGGAGACGCCGAGAATGTGGACATCGTTCTCGACCGCCTGCCGCGCGGCTTCATCGGCGGTGGCAAACAGCGGCCCGATGTCGACGTCGAAGCCGATATCGGCGAAAGCCGACGCAATCACCTTCTGTCCGCGGTCGTGGCCGTCCTGGCCGATCTTGGCGACCAGGATGCGCGGGCGACGACCCTCGGCCTCCTCGAAGGCATCGATCAGCGCCTGAACCTTCTCGACCTGGTTGCCCATGCTGGACGCCTCCCGCTTGTAGACGCCTGTGATGGATTTGATTTCGGCGCGGTGGCGGCCGAACACTTTCTCCAATGCGTCAGAGATTTCGCCGACGGTCGCCTTCGCGCGTGCTGCGTCGATCGCAAGCGCGAGCAGGTTGCCGTTGCCTTCGCCGGCCGAGCGCGTCAGCGCGGCGAGCGCGGCGTCGACGTCCTTCTGGTTGCGCTCGGACTTGAGCCGCTTGAGCTTGTCGATCTGAAGCCGGCGGACATTGGTGTTGTCGACCTTCAGGATCTCGATCGGGACCTCGTCGGTCGGCTTGTATTTGTTGACGCCGATCACCGCCTGCCTGCCGGCGTCGATGCGCGCCTGGGTCTTTGCCGAGGCCTCCTCGATGCGCAGCTTCGGCACGCCGGCCTCGATGGCCTTCGCCATGCCGCCGAGTTCCTCGACCTCCTGGATGTGGCCCCAGGCCTTGGCGGCGAGGTCGCGCGTCAGCCGCTCGACATAATAGGAGCCGCCCCAGGGATCGATGACGCGGGTGGTGCCGCTCTCCTGCTGCAGGAAGAGCTGGGTGTTGCGGGCGATGCGCGCGGAGAAGTCGGTCGGCAGCGCCAGTGCCTCGTCGAGTGCGTTGGTGTGCAGCGACTGGGTGTGGCCCTGCGTCGCCGCCATGGCCTCAACTGTCGTGCGCATGACGTTGTTGAAGACGTCCTGCGCGGTCAGCGACCAGCCCGAGGTCTGCGAATGCGTGCGCAGCGAGAGCGAGCGCGGGTCCTTCGGATTAAACGGCTTGAGCAGCTTCGCCCAGAGCAGGCGCGCGGCGCGCAGCTTGGCGACCTCCATGAAGAAGTTCATGCCGATCGCCCAGAAGAACGACAGCCGCGGCGCGAAGCGATCCACGTCCAAGCCGGCGGCAAGGCCGGCTCGCAAATATTCGACGCCGTCGGCGAGCGTGTAGGCAAGCTCCAGGTCCTGCGTCGCGCCGGCCTCCTGCATATGATAGCCGGAGATCGAGATCGAATTGTACTTCGGCATCTTCTGCGAGGTGTAGGCGAAGATGTCCGAGATGATCCGCATCGAGGGCGCAGGCGGATAGATGTAGGTGTTTCGCACCATGAACTCTTTCAGAATGTCGTTCTGAATGGTGCCTGAGAGCTTTTCCGGCGGCACGCCCTGTTCCTCGGCGGCGGCGACGTAGAGCGCGAGGATCGGCAGCACCGCGCCGTTCATGGTCATGGACACGCTCATCTGGTCGAGCGGGATCCCAGCGAACAGCGTGCGCATGTCGTAGATGGAATCGATGGCGACGCCGGCCATGCCGACGTCACCGCCGACACGCGGATGGTCGCTGTCATAGCCGCGATGGGTGGCGAGATCGAAGGCGACCGAAAGGCCTTTCTGGCCCGCCGCGAGATTGCGGCGGTAGAACGCGTTGGAATCCTCGGCCGTGGAGAAGCCGGCATATTGCCTGATCGTCCAGGGCTGGTTGACATACATGGTCGGGTAGGGGCCGCGCAGATAGGGCGCGATGCCGGGATACGTTTCGAGAAAATCGAGTCCGGCGAGATCGGCCTCGCCATAGGCAGGCTTCACCAGAATGCCCTCCGGCGTCAGCCAGGGCTCGGCGTTTCCGATGGGGACGGCCGTGGCAGCTCGCTCGAAAGCGACATCGGCGAAATTGGGAATGCGGCTCATGGCTTCAACCATATCATAGGGCGCTCAATCATGGTCCGGATGCTGATGGCTGACGATGGTCGCCATCTTCTCCGGTCCGTAATTCTGCTGTGTGGTCTGGCTCGGCAGATTGGCGATGCCGACCACCCAGCCGAGGCGGGATTCGGTGCCGAACTGCCGCGTCGGCACCACGCGGTCAGGCCGGTCGAAGGCGCCGGTCATGATCTCGATGCGGTCGCCGTCGATGCGGCCGAAGCTCAGTGGCGTGCCGCAGGCAGGGCAGAAGCCGCGTTCGGCGATCGTGGAGGAGCGGAAGAACGAGGGCTGTCCTCTGGTCCAGGCAAAATCGTTCTTGTTGATGTCGGCAAAGGAGGCGAATGGCGCACCGGCCGCCTTCTGGCACATCCGGCAGTGACAGATTGAAATCCTGGTCGGCGCCGTCATGACTGCAAAGCGCACGGCGCCGCATTGGCAGCCGCCGGTGAGAACGGGTTTGCTGGTTTCGGTCATGCCTGCTCCATCCGTTGGTAGGCGTCCTGCAGCGTGGCAAGCGCATCGCCTCCGGCGAAGACATAACCCGTGACGCCGGCGGCCCGCAGCGCCGCCTCGGCATCTGTCGGGCGGCCCGCCAGGTAGATATGTCTGCTGCCTGCGGTTTGCAGGGCGCAGGCGGCAGGTTCCGCCTGATCGGCGTAGACCTTGTCGCTGGAACAGAGGCAGGCAAGCTGCGCGCCCGAGGCCTTGAAAGCGGCTGCCAGTTTGGCCGGATCGGCAAAACCCTCGCTGTCCACCGCCTGAATGCCGCCGGCTTCGAAGAGGCTCTTGGCGAAGGTCGCGCGCGCCGTGAAGTCGGCCGGCGTGCCGAGATTGGCCAGGAACACCTTTGGCCGCGCGCCCCGCGCCTTCAACGCCGCGTCGGATTTGTCGCGCAGCGCCTCGAACGGTTCCGCGAGCCGGATCGGCGGCAGCGCATCGAACTTGTACTTCTGCTCGCCGTAGGGGGCGAGCGTGACCGGTGTCGCTTCCAGGATGGTGGCTTCACTCTCTTGCAGATTTGGAAACTCGCTGGCGCCGGTCAGCACGTCGCGGCGTTTTGCGATGTTGGCGTCCCGGGCCTTTCGCGCGGCCGCCACCTTGCTCTGGAACACGCCCTGCTGAAGCGCCGCGAAGGCGCCGCCGGCCGTCTCGCTCTCCTGGAACAGTGTCCAGGCGGCGTCGCACAGCTGCGCCGTCAGCGTCTCGATGCCGCCTGCGCCTGCCGCCGGGTCACTGACCTTGGCAAGGTTGCTTTCTTCCAGCAGCAGAAGTTGCGTATTGCGCGCCACGCGCCGCGCGAACGGATCAGGCAGGCCGAGCGCCAGAGTGTGCGGCAGCACGGTGATCGCATTGGCGCCGGCGAGCCCGGCGGCGAATGTCGCGATGGTCGCGCGCAGCATGTTCACGTAAGGGTCGCGCTGCGTCAGCATGCGCCAGGCCGTATCGGCGGCAATGAACAGCGGCTTGGGCGTGAGCCCGCAGGCTTGCTCGATGCGCGCCCACAGCAGCCGAAGCGCGCGGAGTTTAGCCATCGTGAGGAATTGGTCGGCATCGGCGGCGAGCCGCGCATAAACCATGCCCTGCGCCTGCTCGAGCGGAATGCCGGCGCCTTCGATCGCACGCAGATAAGCAACCCCGCAGGCGAGCACGAAGGCGAGTTCCTGCACCTCGGAGCCCCCGGCATCATGGATCACGCGCCCGTCGGCGGACGCGAACGGTCCGTCAAAGCCGAGCGCGGCAAGGCCCTTGATCGCATCGGTGACGGCGGGGGCGATCTCATCCCACGTGTAGGGGCTGTGGCCCCACACCGCCGCGGCCGCGAACGGGTCGAAGCCGAAGCGGATGTTGCAGGCCGCGGGATCGAGCCCCTTGCTCTTCACATATTCCGCGACATGGATCGCGGCCATCCGCGATTGCGGTCCGATCTCGAGCTCGAGGCCAATGCCGGCATCGAGATGAACGTCCTTCAGAACCTTTGCGATCGCCTCGGCCGAGGGTTCCAGGCCGAAACCGCGCGCAGCATTGGCGCCGGCGAACACCAGCGCGAGCCCGGTCGCGCCGTTCTCCAGATCCTGCAACGCTTGCGCATTCGCGAGCGCCGCATCGGGATGGTCGATCCGCTGGATGATTTGCCAGGCAGCGGCGGCCGGTCGCCCCACGACGGGAGCGACGCCCTTGGCGCGCGGATAGAGCGGATCGATCTTGATGCCGTCATAGGTCTTGCCGACCAGCTTCTCGAATGGCGCGCCCTTCAGCACGCCGTCAACGAGCTTGCGCCAGTCCTCAACGGTGGCCTTGGGAAAATCCGCCGCCAGCGGCAGGTCGTCAGTCACGGAGGTCATGCGGCGAGGGGCTCCCAAACGTCTCGTTGTTCGCGGGCGAAATTGCCACGGCAGGCCGTCCCTGCAAACGGTTGTTTTTGGTTAACCGGTATCCGGAAGCTGCTCAATGCCTTGCGCCGAGACGCTGGCGAGGCCGTCACGCACACGAATGCCCGAGATGACGCGGTCCGCCGCGATTTCGGCCAGCGGCACGAGCACGAAGGCGCGCTCGAACAGGCGCGGATGCGGCAGCGTCAGGTCGGGCTTCTGCAAGCTGACATCGTCATAGGCGATCATGTCGAGATCGAGCGTACGCGGCCCCCAGCGCCGCTCCTTGTCCCGCGTGCGGCCGAACTTCTGCTCGACTTTCTGAAGCACGAACAGTAGCGCGTGTGGATCGAGACCGGTCTCGATCTCGATGCAGGCATTGATGAAGGACTCCTGCTCGGCGTCGCCCCAGGGCGGGGTGGCATAGTCCGAGGAGCGCGCGATCAGAGCGACTTGCGCCATGCCGCAGATGTGGGCGATCGCCTTCTGGAACGTCGCGCGGACATCGCCGACATTACCGCCCAGCGCGATCAGCACGCTTGCCATGGTCAGGGATGCCGCGCGCGTGTCAGCATGACGCCGACATCGTCGAAAATCGCGGCGATCGGCGCATGCGGCTTGTGCACCGTGATCTTCACGGCGCGGATGCGCGGGAAATTTGACAGGATGGCATCGGCCACCGCGCCCGCCGCGCGCTCCAGGAGCTTGTAATTGGTGTTCTTGAACGCCGCAGTGGTCGTCGCCACGACGTCGGCGTAGGACACCGTGTCCGCGAGCCGGTCGCTGCGCGACGGCTCCGACAGGTCGGTATGGAGTTCGAGATCGATGACGAAACGCTGCCCGACTTCCGTCTCATGATCCATCACGCCATGGCGGGCATGGATCGACAGGCCTTTGACGAAGATCGTATCGGTCATGGCTTGCTCTCGATGGCATGCGCCACCCGCAGCGCCTGCAGGGTTTCGCCGACGTCATGGGTCCGGATGATCTTGGCGCCGCGCTGCGCGGCGATCAGATGTGCCGCGATCGAACCGGCGAGCCGCTCCGGCGGTTCCGACGGCGACACCGAGGCGATGAAGCGCTTGCGCGAGGCGCCGACCAGGATGGGCAGGCCGAAAGTGTCGAGTTCGCGCAAGCGCGCCAGCGCGGTCATGCTCTGCTCGGCGGTCTTGCCGAAGCCGATGCCGGGATCGAGCACGATCTTGTCACGCGCGATGCCGGCCTGTGCGGCGATAGCGAGCGAGCGATCGAAGAATGTCTTCATGTCCGCGACGATGTCGATGGCGGGATCGACGCTGTCGCGGTTGTGCATGACGATGACGGGGACGCCCCTTGCGGCGATCAGCGGCGCCATCTCGGCGTCGCGTTGCAGGCCCCAGACGTCGTTGGCGATGGCCGCGCCCTGGTCGAGCGCAAACGCCACCACCTCGGCCTTCATGCTGTCGATCGAGACGGGCACACCGAGTGCCGCCACGCCGGATAGCACCGGCTTCAATCGCGCCAGTTCGTCTTCTGCGGTGACCGGCCGGGCGCCCTTGTACGGTCGGGTGGACTCCGCGCCGACATCGATGATGTCGGCGCCGGCATCGATCATGGCCCGGGCCCGTGCGAGAGCCTGCTCGGGCGCGATGAACTTGCCGCCGTCGGAGAAGGAGTCGGGGGTGATGTTGAGCACGCCCATCACCGCAGGAAGCGGTCGTTCGAGCAGCGTCCGCAGCACATCTAACCCTGCCGAGCCGGCCGGCGGGACGGAAGGAGAGGGCGAGGCATTCATGCGGCCCGCTTTGCGCGGTCGGGCAGGGGGAGTCAAGACGGGAGTGGAGGCCGTTCGGCCGTGGCCGGACGTTCCCGCGGGATGCGGAGAAGGAACGCACGGCCGTTGGACAAGATGGGATCGGAACAACCCCGCTAACGCATGATGGGCTGAGGCTTGCTCGCAGGGACGGAGGTGCACTCCCTCTCCCGGCGCTTTGCACCGACCTCTCCCGCAGGCGGGAGAGCTGAACCACCCGCGGCGATCGATTCAACGTAAAGCCATTCCGCGCTAGTACGTGATCTTCGGCGGCAGCTTCTTGGCCTTCGCGATGATGTCGCCGACCGACTTCTCGGAGGGGAGGACACGGACGAGCTTCTTTTTCTCGTTGGCCTCGCGCATGCTCTGCGCCAACCTCGCTGGATTTCGATAGGCGAGTTCGCGCACGGTGGTGACGCCTGCGGCGCGGACCAGGCCGACCTTGGCCTTGCCCATGCCGGGGATGCGCATGTAGTCGGAGACGTTGGCCCATTCCAGCAATTGCTGCTCGCTGATGCCGGTCTTGGCGGAAAGCGCCTTGCGGCCCTTCACGGTGGAGGCCGCCTCGAGCAGCGCATCGGTGGTGCGGATTCCTTGCGCCTTCAGCTTGGTGGCGGCAAAGGCCGGCAGGCCCTCAATCTCTGAGATCGGATATGTCATGATACTCGATGTGAAAAGCGTCGCTCAGGCGAACTGGCTGAGGCCCGGCGTCCCCGCGATGATCTTGCCCATCTGATCCGCTCCGATTTTGTCTCGGCCGTAGCGGAAAAGTTCACGGGCGACTTTCTGAATGTCGGACATGCCAAGGCCCAGGCCCATCAGGCGCGTGCCGACCGCCATCAAGCCGCCGCCCATCAGCCGCGACAGGCCGCCGCCGCTCCTGGACGCCTCGATCGCAGCTTCCGCTCCGGGGATCTGGTCGATCAGGGCCTGCACGCTGTCGGAAGGGCCCTCGCTGCGGAGGAAGCCCAGGATAATGCCGACGGTCTTTTCGGCCACAGCACCATCTATGCTGGCGTTTGTCGCCAGCCGTCCGATCAGTTCGTCCATAAGGCCCGCCCCTCACCGGTTTACATGCCGGAGTTTTACTTCGAAGATGATCTTGAGCCGGTGCAATGTGAAATTCAAGCGATGAACGCACGCACCGCGCGATTCATCTTCGAACGCGCGAAAAGTGTTGCAGCCGTGCAAGAGGCGAGATCGAATCGGCGAAAAATTGCCGCGTTGCGAACGCGTTGGTCCTACTTTCGGCTGATGTCGTCCGCTCGTGTCCGGCGATCTCGCATCCTTGGGCCGCGTTGGACGGTTTAAATTGGTGCCCGATATGCGCTAAACTGCGGAACTGGAGCATCCGAGTTTCAATAGGCGAGCTCGGCAGAGAGATCAGAGAGAATAATGACCGCACAGGACAGCAAGCTCGGCGATACCGACGACAAGATCTTCGTCGGCAAGGGAGACGAGCAGGCTTGGCTGACGCTGGCGCTCGCCAATCGCCACGGCCTCGTCACGGGTGCAACCGGAACCGGCAAGACCGTGTCGCTGCAAGTGATGGCGGAAGGATTTGCGCGCGCCGGTGTTCCGGTCTTCGCTGCGGATATCAAGGGCGACCTCTCCGGCATCTGTCAGATCGGCGAAGCAAAGGACTTCATCCTCAAGCGCGCCACCGAAATGGGACTGAGGTTTCAGCCGGATCAATTCTCGACCGTGTTCTGGGACGTGTTCGGAGAGCAGGGCCACCCCGTGCGCGCGACCGTCACGGAAATGGGGCCGCTCCTGCTCGCGCGCATGCTCGACCTCAATGATGTGCAGGAAGGCGTTCTCAACGTCGCCTTCCGCGTCGCCGACGACAACGGCCTCACCTTGATCGACATGAAGGATCTGCGTGCGCTGCTCGATGCCATCGTGCCGGGCAGCGGAAAGAAGGGTGCGGACGCTGAGGAGGATCCGCTCGAACCGATCCGCAAGGCCGCTCAGGGGTTCGGCAACGTCACCAAGGCGACCGTCGGTACCATCCAGCGCCAGCTCCTCGTGCTGGAGAACCAGGGTGGCACCAAGTTCTTCGGCGAGCCGGCGTTGATGCTGAAGGACTTCATGAGGACCGACCGCGACGGCCGCGGCATGGTCAACATCCTGGTCGCAGACAAGCTGCTCCAGAACCCCAGGCTTTACGCGACATTCCTGCTCTGGATGTTGTCGGAGCTCTTCGAGGAGCTGCCCGAAGCCGGCGATCTGGCCAAGCCGAAGCTGGTGTTCTTCTTCGACGAGGCGCACCTGTTGTTCAACGATGCGCCCAAGGCGCTCTTGGACAAGATCGAGCAGGTGGTCCGCCTGATCCGCTCCAAGGGCGTCGGAGTCTACTTCGTGACGCAAAACCCGATCGATGTGCCCGACCGCGTGCTCGGACAATTGGGCAACCGGGTGCAGCACGCGTTGCGCGCCTTCACCCCGCGCGACCAGAAGGCCGTCGCCGCTGCGGCGCAGACCTTCCGGCCCAATCCGAAGCTCGACACTGCCAAGGTGATCACGGAGCTTGGCAAGGGCGAGGCGCTGGTGTCCTTCCTCGAGGGCAACGGCACGCCGTCGATGGTCGAGCGGGTGATGATCCGGCCGCCGTCGGCCCGCATCGGAACGATCACGCCGGACGAGCGTCAGGCGATCATGGCTGCAAGTCCGGTGAAGGGCAGATATGACAGCGCCGTCGATTCCGAGTCCGCCTACGAGATGCTCCAGCAGCGCATCGCCGCCACGGCGGCCACGGCGAATGGTCCGGCAGGCGGGGGCGGCGGTATCCTGGGTCAGATCGGCTCGATCGTCGGCACCATCTTCGGCACCAACGTCAAGCGCGGCCGTCTTTCGACCGGCCAGGTCATTGCGCGGGACGTGACGCGATCGGTCACCAACCAGGTGATCGGCGGGATGGCTGCCAACATCGGCAAGTCGGTCGGCGGCCAGCTCGGCGGCTCGATCGGCCGCACGCTGGTCCGCGGTGCGCTTGGCGGATTGCTGCGGCGAAGCTGAGAGGCCGCTAGAGCCGGCGCTCGACCCGTGGCAGCCGGCTGCTTTCGGCGCACTCACAGGCCGCGTCAGGGGTCCTCCGGCGTTCGCTGGTCTGCTGCGTCGTGTCGTGACTGGTCCTGGCGCGGCGCCGGCGTTAAAAGCGCAGACATATCGAGACCCCGCAATCAGGAACACGCCAATGTCCAACACGCAGCTCCAATCCGTGCTCGACCACATCGACAAGGATTTCGACAACAGTCTGGAGCGCCTGTTCGCCTTGTTGCGGATCAAGTCGATCTCGGCCGACCCGGCCTTCGCGGACGATTGCAAGGCTGCGGCCGAGCATCTCGCCAAGGACATTGCCAGCCTCGGTGTAGCCGCCGAGGTACGGCCGACCGCGGGCCATCCCGCCGTAGTCGGCAAGACCGGAGCGGGCGGGCGGCCGCACGTGCTGTTTTACGGCCATTACGACGTTCAGCCGGTTGATCCGCTCGATCTGTGGCACCGTCCGCCGTTCGAGCCCGCCGTCGCGGATCATGCCGATGGCCGCAAGATCATCGTCGCGCGCGGCGCTGAGGACGACAAGGGGCAGGTGATGACGTTCGTCGAGGCTTGCCGCGCCTGGAAGAAGGTCACGGGCTCGCTGCCGATCGACGTCACTTTCCTGATCGAGGGCGAGGAGGAGGTCGGCTCGAAGAACTTCGTGCCTTTCATCGAAGCCAACAAGGACGAATTCAAAGCAGACTACGTGCTGGTCTGCGACACCGGCATGTGGGATCCCAGCACGCCGGCGATCACGACTTCGCTGCGTGGCCTGCTTTACGAGGAGCTGAAGATTACCGCTGCCAATCGCGACTTGCATTCCGGCGTGTTCGGCGGCACCGCGATGAACCCGATCCGGGTGCTTACGAAGATTCTCGGCGGCCTGTTCGACGATGACAACCGTATCACCATTCCAGGCTTCTATGATGGAGTGAAGGACACGCCCGCTGACATCCTGGCACAGTGGAAGAAGCTCGAATTCACGCCCGACACGTTCCTCAAGCCCGTCGGCTTGTCGCTTCCCGCCGGCGAGAAGGGCCGGCTCCTGATCGAGCAGGCGTCCACGCGTCCGACCTGCGACGTCAACGGGATTTGGGGCGGCTATATCGGCGAGGGCTCCAAGACGGTGATCCCCTCGCATGCCTCGGCGAAGGTCTCGTTCCGCCTCGTGCAGGGCCAGGACCCGCAGAAGATCCGCAAGGCCTTCCGCGATTATGTGACTTCGCGGATTCCCGGCGACTGCAAGGTCGAGTTCGGCGACCATTCCGCCGCGCCCGCTGTCGCCCTCGACTGGAGCATGAAGCCGCTCGCCGCCGCCAGCAAGGCACTGACGGAGGAATGGGGCAAGGAGACGGTGCTGATGGGCTCAGGTGCGTCGATCCCGATCGTCGCCGACTTCAAGCGCACGTTGGGCCTCGACTCGCTGCTGGTGGGTTTTGGTCTCGACGATGACAATATCCATTCACCGAACGAGAAATACGACCTGCGGAGCTTCCAGAAGGGCATCCGCTCCTGGGCCCGCATTCTCGCGGCGCTCGCGGAGGTGAAGTAAGAGGTCGGCATCAGCGGCGTCATTGCCGGGCTTGACCCGGCAATCCATCAGGCCAGATCATTCTGCAATGGATGCGCGGGTCAAGCCCGCGCACGACGAGCGGATTGGCTGCCAGATAAAAACGCCGCCCGGGATTGGGCGGCGTTTCATTCCAAAAGGCGTAGAGGTTCGTTGGAGCTATTCTACACCAGGTCACGGATATCTCAAGACCTGTAGCCGGGGTTGACGCGGTCGAGCTTGCGCAGCAAGGGCGGCCATACCAGGTTGGTCGCGCGCAGCTCGGCGCGGTCGCGGTTCGACAGCAATTCGGTGTTCTTGTCGATCGCGGTGCCATCGACCGGGTAGACCGGCGTGCCCAGCGCGCGGGTGCGCACCTGCATCGAGCAGGCGCGCTCGAGATGATACATGCGTTCGAAAGCGGAGGCGACCGAGCGGCCGACCGTGAGGGTGCCGTGGTTGCGCAGGAGCATGTGGTTGTGGTCGCCGAGATCCTTCTGGAGCCGCGGCCGCTCGTCGTGATCGAGCGCGATGCCTTCATAGTCGTGATAGGCGAGGTCGTGGGTGACCAGTTGCGCGGTCTGGTTCAGCGGCAACAGGCCCTCCGCGCTGCTCGACACCGCGGTGCCGTCGAGGGTGTGGAGATGCAGCACGCAGATGGCGTCCTCACGCACCTCGTGAATCGCCGAATGGATGGTGAAGCCGGCCGGGTTGATGCTGTATTCGCTCTCGGAGAGCTGGTTGCCGTGCAGGTCGACCTTGACGAGGCTGGAAGCAGTGATCTCCTCGAACATCAGCCCGTAGGGATTGATCAGGAAGTGATGCTCGGGGCCGGGCACGCGCGCGGAGATGTGGGTGTCGACCAGATCGTCCCAGCCGTACAGCGCGACGAGGCGATAGCAGGCGGCGAGGTTGACCCGTTGCTGCCACTCCGCCTCCGTCATGTTGGACGGCACTTCCCTCAGACGGGCTTCTGCTGGCGACATGGCTGGTCTCTCCGAACTTCGTTGTTGCGGAGCGAAGCGTAGTCTTGGTCGAAGTTTGCGGCAAGGCGCGGGGAGCTTGGCTGTCGCGCGCAGCCCGCATGCTTGTCCGCCGTAGCTCGAAGAGTGAAGGCGGAAGCGATACGGCCCGGAGAAAACTGCTACGGCGCCGGGATCGACAGGAGGCTGGAAATGCTGCGGCCGCGGATGTCATAGACGCGGGCGAACACCACGTCGTCGCGCTTGATCTCGACCATGACGGGCGCCGTGAGGCCCTTGCAGTAGAACTCGCCGAGCGTCATGGCGAAATCGGCCGCGTTGGAGTCCCAGCCGATGGTGAAGTCGGGGCCGAGCGCGACCTGGGCCGGGCGCTGCGGACCGCAGACCGCGACTTTCCATTTGCGACTGCTGGGCGGCACTTCCTGGCGCTCGACGAGCTGTTCGCGCAGTTCGTCGGAGGCCTGCTTCAGCGCGAGGCCCCAATAGTCCAGCATGAAACGGTTGTCCGCGCCGCGGACGGTGCCTGCGATGTGATTGAAGTGGGTGTACTGATAAGGGTGCAGCCGGATCATCTCGGCGAGCGGGAGCGCCAGGCCGAAGCAGAAGGTCGCGAGTACGACCGGCTGCCATGTGCGGTGATTGGCGCGCAGGCGCTCCATCGTCCAGGCGAAGGCGACACCCCCGAGCACAGCCATCGGCGGGATCACGAAGACGAAATGGCGAATGCCGTTGTAGAGCGCCGGCCGCTTCACCATGGCGATCACGAGCGGCAGGGTCGCGGCGAGCGTCAGCATCAGGAGGATGGTCTTGCGCCGCGCGGGGACCTTGCGGTGCAGGAGCATGGCGAAGGTGCCGACTACGGCGCCCGCCATCAGCACCAGCATCACCTCGGGCAACTGGAGTGCGAACAGCGTGGGCAGATAGGACCAGGGCATGTCGGGCACGGACACGATCGCGCCGTCGAACATCTCCTTCCAGGGTTTCTCGAAAAAGTGCGAGAAGTAGGTCAGCGCCTCGAAAGGATTGGCGGGCTCCATGATCGACCACGGCCAGATCAGCCCCATTACGAGGTAGCCGAGCACGAGGCCGGGCAGCAGCACGTAGATGACATGGGCGAAGCGGCGGACAGACTCGCGAAAGCCCTCGTTGCGCAATTCCTCAAGGAACAGCGGTATGAAGCCAATGATGGCGTAGACAAGCGCGAGCCCGCCGAGAACGCGGCAACCGAGCGACAGGCCTGCGCCCAAGCCGACGATCAGGATCGTGCGCGGCGATGGCTGCGGATACTCCTCGGCGAGGCGGACGAGCCCCAGCATCAGGATGATCATGGACACCGCGAAGGGCGCATCCTTCGGGTTCATGAACATGTGGCCATAGAAGATCGGGCAGAGCGCGAGCAGCAGGAGAGAGGCCAGACCGGCAAGGGGACCCCCGATCCGGCGGCCGAGCCGCCACGTCACGGCAAGCCCGATCACGCCGACGATGGCGCCGACCAGGCGTCGCGTCTCGAACAACTCGAGTGGGATGACCTTGTGGAGCAGGGCCGCGACCATGTCGAAGCCGCCGCCATACATGTAGAGATTGGCGAAGGAGAGCGCCGCGGTATCCTTGAAGCCGGAACCGAACATGCGCAGCAGCAAGTCCGCATATTCAGCGTGGGTGTAATCGTCCCAGCCGAGCCCGTAGTCTCGGAAGGTCAGGCCTGCAATGACGGCAACCGCAGCCAGCACCAGCATGGCGAGATCGTCGCAAGTCCGTTCGACCGAGCGCCGCAGGGGCGTCTCGATCGCCGAGGTCGTGATCGATGTCATGGCTATCGGTGCCCCGGAATCCCCTCTAGGCCCAACTGGTGCGCGCGGGCCTGCTCCCCGGATTCCCTATAGCGCAGTTCCATTACCAAGTAATTGGCCATTATGGCTAAATTCCTGATGCGATGCAGCAATTCCGCCTGCCTGAGAGCAGCCATAGCAGTAGTGAGCCGGAGCTGAAGGGAATGTGAATAAGTCCCTGATTTCCTTCCCCTTGGGAACACGGCCCTCAATTCGCCGTTGGCGTGGAACATCGTATGACGGTATCGTGGCGTAGCGGTTGTCGCGTGTGGATGCGCGGCCCCCGGGGGTGAGTTCGATGAACTTGGCATTGTTGATCGTGGGGATTTGCGCCGTCCTGGCGGGTCTCCTTGCGATCATTTCCGGCCTGACCATCAGGGAATTCAGCCTCGGCGGGACCCTCATAATCGCCGGCACCATTGGCGTCTGCTCCGGAATGTTACTGGTCGGCATGCATCTGGTGCTGCTCGAGCTGAAGGGTATCGCGCGCCGGCTGGCTGGTGCGATCGCGCCGTCCGAGGTTCGGGTCAGGCCCGTGCTGCCCGGCCTGGCCCTGCCTGACGGCCTCGCGCCCGAGCCGGTCGCTGCTGCGAGGGGCGAGCCTGCGCCGCCGCCGGCAAGCCCGCCACCCTGGCAGAGCGAAGCTGCTGCGCGCGAGCGGCCGCGCGCCGAGGGACCGCAGGAGCCGGAAGCCGCTACGCCGCCCGCCGCGCCTGAAGCGCCGCGTCGGCGCAACCTGCTGTTCGCCTCGACCTCACGCAAGGAGCGTGAGCGCGCAGAGACGAAAGGCACTGAAAGTGCGCTGCCGCCCGAGGAGTCGAGCGGAGCCGCTGACAGTCCGCCCGCGAGCTTTGATGTTGCCTGGCCGAAGCCGGACCGCACACGCCCGCCGGAGCCGCCAGGCGGCTCGCGCCGCCCGCCGCCGCGCTCGCCTTCGACCTTTGCGGAAGCCGCCCCGACTCCTGCGCCCGAACCGCCGCCGCCTGTCGAGCCCGCACCCGTGACGGTCCTCAAATCCGGCGTCGTCGACGGCATGGCCTATTCACTTTATTCCGACGGCTCGATCGAGGCGCAGATGCCGGAAGGGATGATGCGATTTGCCTCGATCGACGAACTCCGCGCCCATCTCGATCAGCGCGGTTGAGGTCGCCCGGCTCAAGTAGAGCAACGCCGTTCCCAGTAATCACGGCATCGTCGTCAGTTGTCCTGTTTCAGCCCAATGTATTCTTGACACGGAATACTTTGGCATCGTCAATCCGGTGAGACGCAGGCCGGAGAAGGGATGGATGCATGTCGGACGCGGGAGCGAAGAATTTCATCGAGCTGACCGCGAGCATCGTGTCGGCCTATCTCAGCAACAATCCGACGCCCGCGACCGAGATTCCGAACCTGATCAGCCAGGTGCATGGCGCGCTGGTGCGGGTGTCGTCAGGCCGTACCGAGACCGCGCCGCTAGAGCCGGCCAAGCCGGCCGTCTCGCTGAAGAAGTCGATCGCGCCCGACTATCTGGTCTGTTTGGAGGACGGCAAGCGCTTCAAGTCGCTGAAGCGCCATCTGCGCACGCAGTACAACATGACGCCGGAGCAATACCGCGAGAAATGGGGCCTGCCCGCCGACTACCCGATGGTCGCCCCGAACTATGCGGTGGCGCGCTCGCAGCTGGCCAAGCAGATGGGTTTGGGGCAGCAGCAGCGGAAGCGGAAGTAAATTTCTACGACGCTTCCGCGAGTGCCTCTTTCGCGTCGGTCTTGATGCGCTCGACCATCGAGCGCAGGCCGTTGGAGCGCTGCGGCGTCAGATGATCGCGGAAACCGAACTCGTTGAACACCGCGATCGCATCGGTATCGAGGATTTGCTGCGGCGTTCGGCCCGAATAGAGCGCGAGCACGATCGCGACCAGCCCGCGCACGATATGGGCGTCGCTGTCGCCGCGATATTTCAGGGTTAGTTCGCCGTTGCTGCGGTCGACCAGCTTCTGCAGCCAGACTTGGCTGACGCAGCCCTGCACCTTGTTGGCGGCGGAGTGTTCCGCCTCCGACATCGGTTCCAGGGTGCGGCCGAGTTCGATGACATACCGATAGCGGTCGTCCCACTCGTCAAGAAGCTCGAAATTGTCCCTGATTTCGTCGATTGTCGTCATGCTGGCCAATAGTTCCATTCCAGCCAATATAGGGACGCGGAGCCGTGAAATCGATAGGGTTGGGTGCTAATTCGCAGCTTCGGGTCCGCGCCATTCCAGCGCGAGGTCGTCCTGGCTGAGGGTGTCGCGCGGCGCCTCGCTCGCAGCAATGTCGCCTTCGCCGGCCATCGCGATTGAGCCGGTATGGTCGGGCGCCTTCTTGTCGGTCTTCTCGTTCTTCTCGTTCGTGATCTGCTCTTTCTTGTCGTTGATGATCTGGTAGATCTTCTTCGCGCCGTCCTGGGCTCGCTGGCCGATGATGGTCGCGGCCTGTCCGCCGACCTCGCAGGCCGCCGGCTGGCGCTTGCAGAACTGGGTCATGTCGGAGACGGCCGCGGTCGCAGCCTGCACCGCGTCGGCGGCGCCGATCTGCGGCAGCTTCTCCGATTCGGGCGTCTTGTCCCGCGGCAGGAGCACAAGCACCAGCCCGAGCCAGAATGTGATGCGAAGCAGAAAGCGCATCCTGCGACCTGTCTGTTAGAGTCCGCCCGCGGCGATCTCCCGCGGAGGCCGGACCTAGCAAGCCTCGATAAATCGCAAGTGATTGCCTTGAGCTTAATTCGCGGAAAATTTACGCAGAATTCTTCGCAATCGGCGGTGTCGTAAATTTTCGATTGACGTTCGCGCCCGTGATTTGCCGTGGCAGCCCCGCATCCACCAATTCGAAACCATGCGCGGCGAGGTGAAACCCTGTGTTCACCATCCCTAATGAAGACATCTCCAAATCGTCTAAAAAGCTACGCGATGGGGCGATGTCCGGCCACATGCGGTGGCGCCTTAGCACTCGTTTAAGGTCGCTCTGACACGGTGGCTCAACGACAAGGAGGCGTTCCGGCGCGTCTTCCAAGAGACGATTGAGTCGAAGCGCGAGACCCGTGACAGTTTTGAGTATCATCCGCGATTGTCTCGATGCGCTGCTGCATCCCTCCGCGCGCTACGATGCGCTGATGCGAGCGCGCCATCGTGCCTTCATGGCGCCGCGGCTGCTCGGCAGCCTCGCAGCCTTCGCCGCATTCCCGCTCTATCTCGCCATGCGCGGCGCACCCGGTGCGATCGAGGTCGCCGCCTTTGCCTGGCTGATCGCGCCAATCACGCTGTCCTGGTTCTTGTCGCGCACCGGCCGCTTTGAGGGCGCGCATGTGCTGTCTTCGCTGGCGCTCGCCGGCCTGATCATGGCGGTTGCGGTCACGACGGGCGGCATCGAATCATTCGCCGCGGTCTGGCTCATCGTGGTTCCCCTCGAAGCTGCGCTGTCGGCCTCGCGTCGCGTCGTTGCCTTTGCCTCGGTGCTCGCGCTGTCCTGCGCCGGCATGCTGATCCTGATCAGCCAATTCGGCTGGCTGCCGGTGGCCGAGCCGAGCGCTGCCGAGCGCGCCGTGCTGATGGCCTTCGGCGTTGCGTCTGCAACCTTTTATGCCGCGGGCCTCGCCTTTGGCGCGGAGTCGCTCGCGCGCACCGGAGTGGCGCTCTTGTCACGCGAGGAAGAGCGTTACCGCCTGCTGGCGCGGAACATGAGCGATGTGATCTCGCGCCATCAGCGCAGCGGCGCGGTACAGTTCATCTCGCCGGCGGCGGAGTCCATGCTCGGCACGCAGGTGGCAGGGCTGCTCGGCCACGGCCTCTTCGACCGCGTCCATGTCGCCGATCGGCCGGCCTATCTCACGGCTCTGTCCGACGCGGCACGCGGCGACGTGCGCAGCGTCGAGTTCCGGCTGCGGCGGGAGCCTGGCGACTCCGAGCGCGGTCAGGTCGATTTCATCTGGGTCGAGATGCGCTGCCGCCCGCTCGAACGGGATCCGGGCCGTCAGGGTATCGGTCGTGATTCCACCCACGAGGCCGAGGTCGTCGCCGTGATGCGCGACGTCACCGATCGGAAGCTTTTCGAGCAGGCACTGGATCAGGCGCGCAGCGCGGCGGAAGCTGCCGATGCCGCCAAGACGCGTTTCCTCGCCACCATGAGCCACGAGCTGCGCACGCCGCTCAATGCCATCATCGGCTTCTCCGAGATGATCGCGCAGGAGCAGGCCCTGATGCTGGGCGCGGCCCAGCGCAAGGAATACGCTCAGCTCATCAACGATTCCGGGCAGCATCTGCTCTCGGTCGTCAACGGCATCCTGGACATGTCGAAGATGGAATCGGGAAATTTCGAGATTGCATCGGAGCCGTTCGCGCCGCGCGCCTCGCTGCTCCATTGCTGCAATCTGCTGGCGCTGAAGGCGCGGGAAAGCGGTATCGACCTCGTCACCGACGCGCCGCAGGACCTGCCGATCATGACCGGGGATCCCAGGGCCTTCAAGCAAATCGTGCTCAACCTTGTCGCCAATGCCATCAAATTCACCGAGCGCGGCGGTCAGGTTCACGTGGCAGCTGCGGTTTCCGGTTCGCAGCTGACGCTATGCATCAGCGATACCGGGGTCGGCATCGCTCCCGACGACCTCAACCGCATCGGCGCGCCGTTCTTCCAGGCCGGCAAGACCTATCAGCGCCGTCACGAAGGCACCGGTCTCGGGCTTTCGATCGTGAAGAGCCTCGTGGCGTTGCATCTCGGCGAATTGACGGTACAAAGCAGGCTGGGCGAGGGCACTGCCGTCACCGTCAAGCTGCCGCTCGTCTACACGCCGCCGCAGGTCAAGCCTGCCAACGAGAAGCCGAGCGAGAGCAAAATCGCGACCCTGACGCCTGTGCTGCGTCAGGACCTTCAAGATCAAACTCAGGACGAACCCGCACCGGTGAAGAAAAGTGCCTAGGAAGCCTGCCAAGGACGAAACCGCTCCGCGCCGCCGTGGCGCCAAGGCCGCGGTCATCGACGTCGAGACCGAGCGCAACCTCGTGATGCGCGTGCTGCTGCACAGCCCCAAGGATACGCTGGCTGGCCTCGTCGCCGTCGGCGCGATCGGTGCGATCGTTGCCAATGCGCTGTTCCTCCAGACCGGGCGGCACCCCGCGCCGATGTTCGGCACGGTGATCAATCTTCCCGCGCCGTCGGCGGTGCCGCTGTCGAATCCGTTGCCGCGTCCGCGGCCCGTCGGCGCCGACACCTCACCGCTCGAGCCGCGCGCGACCGAGTTCCGCATCGAGCCCAAACACGCCGAACGTGCCGCCGAGAAGCCGCCGGAAAAAGCCGTCGAGACGACCGCGGCGACGCGCGCGAATGATCCGATGGCCAATCTGGTCAAGGCGACGACTTCGACGCCGCCCTCGGCTCTCCGTCCGCCTGCGCCGGTTCCGGTGCAAAGCCCGGCCGCGCGCCGTATCGCCGGCGTGCAGCGCGCGCTCTCGGAATACGGCTATGGCAATCTGAAGATCACGGGCACGATGAGTGGCGAGACGCAATCCGCGATTCAGAAATTCGAGCGCGAGCACAAGATGCCGGTCACCGGGCAGCTGTCCGATCGGCTGCTGCGCGAACTTGCCGCTGCGATAGGCCATCCCGTCGAATAGCCGAACGTCAATTGTCATTGACGCAAGTCAATTGCCGGCGTCGGCACGACAGGCGGGATCCGCTACAATCGCGATTTGAGTGGGATCAATGACGGCCGGCGGCCGCAGGACCATGATGGCTCATCTTATCAAGGAAGAGAGGTCATCATGTTCAAGGTCTCGATTCTCGTCTGGATCATGCTCGGCACGACGCTGGCGGGCATCAGCCTCATCGTGGTGCTGATGGTCCCGAGCTTCGCCGCCGATGCCATCAGGAACATTCCTTATGCCGTGGCGGTGGGATTTGCACTCGCAATGCCGCTGTCATATTTCATCGCGACGCAGATTCGCGGTGGTCAGGACGGCACGCGGAAGGCGTGAGACGTACGAGGTGAGGCTGGCGTGAGGCCTCGCGCTGGCCTATCGTCGGACTCATGCGTTTGAAATCCAACATTTGGGTGGCGGCTTACTTGCGCCGCTGCCAGACCGAGGGCGTGTTCGGCGCCGTGCGGCGTCGTGGCGCCGAGGAGGCGGGGGCGGTGTTCGTCAAGGTGTCGCTGCTCGACGGCAATGCGATGCTTTATGCACCGGCGCCGCAGACCGTCTACGACGACGGCCGGCCCGTCGATCGCTTCTTCGTGCCGGTCGCGCCGCAGCCACTGCCGGAGCAAACCGTCGAGGAACGGCTGACGAAGGAAATCCGCTTCGATCCGGACGCCTGGATCGTCGAGACCGAGGATCGCGCCGGGCGGCATTTCCTGGATTTGGCGAAGACGTAGCCGCTGCTTCACCGTCATTGCGAGCGCAGCGAAGCAATCCAGACTCCGTCCGCGGAGGGGTTCTGGATTGCTTCGTGGCAGGAGCTCCTCGCAATGACGAGCCGAGATGCCGCGCGCCTCACGCTTGGCAGCGGCCGTGCAAATCAGCGCTCCGAAGATCCATCGGTGCCGGTGCGGCGCGGCGGTATCGCACCGGGCTGCATGCTCTGCCGCGTCTGACTTGCTCCGGCACGGGCGCGCTGGCGTTCGCCGTCGTGCAGACCGGCCTGGTACTTCGCCCGCGTCACGGCAAGCGTCGAGCCGCGCCAGGCTGCCAGCATCACCAGGGCCGCGCGGTCGCTGAGGCGATCGTAGAGCCGCGACAGCCGGTATACGGCGTTCACGGACGTCCCGATCTCCGGCTTGAAGAACAGCAGGATGCGCTGGAAGACGGGGCTCGGCATGTCGAGCGCGCGCGCGGCGACCGCGAGTGCCTCGCCGCCGGCATCGTCGACGATCTGGGCTGCGACGCGCGAGGGCAGGATCAGGCTGTCGCCGAGCTCGAAAGCGAAGCTCTCGACGTCGCCCGCGATCGCGGCCATCTCCAGGATCTGGATCGCGCGCTTGGCGCGCACGGTCGGAATGCGGGGGGCGGCTTTCAGCGGTGTCTGCGCAAGATTGTGCAGGATCAGCGCGCGCTCGGAGGCGCCGGCGCGGAAGAACATGTCGTGGATCTCGGCCGCTTCCTTCGGCTGCATCGCCATGTTGGCGGCCATGCGCTGCTCGGCATCGGTCCGCTCGCGCGGCGGTAAGGGCGCGGCCGGCGGAGCGGGAATCTCCCTGGCCAACGGCACCCGGCGGCCTTCTTGCGTCGCGACCAGCCCGAGCTTCTGCAGAACGGGGACGGGCGTATGCGGATAGACCGCGAGCCGCGCCTTGACGGCCGCGCGCGTCGCATCGTCAACCTGGTCGATCAGCCGTGTCGCAAGCTCGACGAACTGCCGCTGCTCGTCGTCGCTGTGGGTGCTCGTCTGGACATACAGGTCGGTCAGCACGCGGAGCAGCGTCGGACGGACATCGACACCTTCGCGACGGGAGAGGGTCATCAGCCCGTCGAATCCGGGAAACAGCGACTTGGTCATGGAGACTTACGCAACTCGGAAAAGAGTACTTCCCAAGGAACTTAGCGCAGGTTCTTTTAAAGCCTCGTTAAGGAAAACGAGGCGTGAAGCCGGCCCCGTAATTTGAGCTGTTGTCGTGCCGCAACGGGACGGCATGCCCGTGCCGTGAGGCTACGGTCCGGCCACCGCGTTTACACCCCGTTAACCATGAGCTGATCTTAATGAATGCATGTTGCAGGGGCGCGTTCGGTCGCGCGGCAATCGAAGAGAGCTGACATGGGGACCATCATTGAATTTCCGGCCGGTCGCCGGGTGGGCTCGTCGGGGGATGTCGCTCCGCGCGCGGACAAGGGAACGGTCCTGATCCTTCCCGTGATCCGTATCGAGCGCGAGGCGGACGAAACCAGCGGCGACCGCGGGCCGGAGCAGGGCACGGCGCCCAGGCGCCGTCGTCGTCGCCGCTGACATCCGGCTCCATGCAATGCCGGACGCCATCCGCCAGATCCGGCCCCTCCTATCGGCCGCCCTGCTCGCGCTGGTAGGCGCGTTGCTCGCGGCCTGCAGCGGCGGCGATTTCGGCCGCACCCGCGAGAGCATGCGCAGCGACGACATGCATCGCTGGCTGGGCGCGGAGGTCACGTCCAGCGTCGGCTTGAGACCATCGCAATTCCAGCTCACCGACGAGGAGCGCCAGCTTCGCGATCTCGCTTATCCCATGATCGAGCCGCCGCTATCCCGCCCGGCGTGGAAGAGCGTGTTCGGCGACTACAAGGCGCTGCCCTCGCCCTGGCGGCAGAAGGTCGTATTCGACCGAACCATGTACGGACGCACGCTGATCGACGAGCCGCACCGCTCGCACTCCTCGCGCTATGCACAGCTGATCGAGGACGTGCGCAACGACATCACCCGCTTCGAGCCGTTCTTCGGCACTGCGATCCGTGTCATCGATCTCGACAGGAAGCGTGATGCCAGCATGGCGCGTGTCTCCGCGCTCTCGCCGCGGGAGAAGGCCGACGCGGTCGCGCGCATGCAGGAGAATTCGCTGATCATCCAGTGGGTGCAGCAGTGCCTGGAGCAGCGTATCTCATCCTATCGCTGGGCGCTGGAGCGCCTGGTGATCCAGGCGCCCGACGGCATGGCCGCCGACGCCGATCGCCTGATCGGGGAACTCGCCGCCCAGACCGCCAACCCGCCGGTCGCGGCGCAGCCGCCTTACGGCCGGGCGGTCGTCTCCAAGGGGTGACGCGCGGCTTTCGCCGCGGTCCATCTGCGCGACCGGCCTGGAGCCGCGTATCCGTGCGTGATCCTCGGATCGCATGCCGGCCAGAGCCGGGCCGGCCCCGTTGAGGCGGCCGGGAACCTCATTGATTGCCCTTGTCCTTCCCCGCGGTCGGGATAGGATCAGCTCGTTTCTTAAAGTCATTTTCCCAAAGGTCCTTCGATGAGCTTAGACGCCATTGGTCCGTTTAAGAGCCGTCCGGACGTCACCTCGCGCCAGCTGCTGGCACTTGCCATTCTGCTTCTATCGACCGGCTCCGCGGCCGCGCTGTCCAGGGAGGCGGCGATCGAGAATTGCCGGATGACGGTCGGCAAGCCGATCGTGCAGGCCTGCATGCGCTCCGGCGGCGCCAATCTCGAAGCTTGCCGCGCCAAGGCTTCGCCCCAGGTCAGGGCCTGCGCGATGGCGGCGCTGAACGCCGCCAATGGCCGCGCCAATGTTGCCGTCGAGCTTCCAAAGGAGACTGCCCCCAAGCTTGAAGCCGGCACTGCACTTCCGAAGGACTTCGTCGCGCCGCCGCGCAGCATTGCCGACATCACGGCGGTACTCGACGGCGACAAGCCCGACGAGAAGATGATCGCCGAATTGAAGTCGGACGCCGATGCCGTACCCACCGGCAAGGAATCCCGTCAGGACCTCGCTCAGCTCTACTTCGATCGCGCCAACGCGCGCGCGCAGCTCGGCCGGCTCGGCGAAGCGATGTCCGACGCTGACAAGGCCGTGGAAGTCGGGCGGGGCGCCGTCAATCCGAACTTGCTGGGCCGGATGCTGCAGCTTCAGTCCCTGCAGCACGCCGTTGCCGGCGATCCGAGGCGCTCGCTCGAGATCATGCAGAGGCTCTTGCGCGAATCGGCCAGCATGCCCGGTGCCAAGGGCATGCAGTTCGTGACGAACCGCGGGATTGCAGCTGTTCTCATCCAGATGGGCGATCTCTCACAGGCCGAAGCCTATCTCCGCCGCAGCCAGACCGCGATCCAGGAGGCCCGCACCAGCGGCCATCCCAATTGGCGGGCGGCCTATGCGAAGTTCGGCCAGAGCTGGGAAGGTGAACTGGAGCTCGCTCGTGCCTTGATCTTCGAGGCGCGCGGACAGTTTGCCGATGCCGAGGCCGCCTACCGCAATGCCGAGCTGCGCAAGCGCGCAAGCATGAAGGCAATCATGGACTCGGACGATCCGCCGGCGGAGACCATTCTGCTGCAGGCGATCGACGGGGCCGTGTTGAGCCAGGCGCGCATGAAAGCGAAGCAGGGGAGGCTCGCCGAGGCCGAGGTGGATGCGCGCCGCGCGCTGCTCTCGCGACTGAAGGACACGGGCAAGTACAACTCTGTCACGCCGCGTTTCGTGATGGGCCTGGCGGGCATTCTGGTCGACCAGGGCCGTTACGAAGAGGCCGAGAAGCTCGGCCGCGTCGCGCTCGAGATCAACAAGACCGTGGGCGTGCCGGAGGACTCGCAGGCAACGGTGCAATTGCTGTCGCAGCTCGCCGGCATTCTGACGCTCCGGCGCCAGAACGCCGAAGCGAGCGAGATGTTTGCGCGGATCGACAAGGCCGTCGCCGGATGGGATCCGCAGCGCCGTCAGGTGTTCGAGCTCAATCCGTCTCGTATCCTGTCGCTCTATGGTTCCGGGCAGTTGGACGCGGGCATTGCCGCCGCCGAGCAGCTCGTGAAGAAGCAGATCGCCCGGGTCGGGGACAATCATTTCGACACCGCCTCGGCGCGCGGCACGTTGGCGGTCGGATTGATGCGCGCCCGCCGCGATGCAGAAGCCATCCGCGAGTTCAAGGCCGCCATCCCGGTCATGATGGCGAGCGCCAACGAAAACGCCGATGACGAGAACACGACTGTGGTGGCCGCGCGCAGCCAGCGGCTGCAGACCATCGTCGAGAGTTATCTGCTGCTGCTCGGGAGGGAAGGAGCAGGCAAGGATATCGGCGAAGAAACGTTTAGCCTCGCCGATGCCGTCCGCGGCCGCTCGGTGCAGCAGGCGCTGGCAGCCTCGAGCGCGCGTGCGGCGGCAAAGGATCCCGCGCTCGCCGAACTCGTGCGCAAGGAGCAGGATCTCACCAAGCAGGTCAACGCCCAGCTCGGCACGCTCAACAATGTGCTCGCGCTTCCCGCAGCGGAGCGCGACGAAAAAGGCGTCCAGCAGATTCAGGCCTCGATCGGGACTCTGCGCGGCCAGCGCGACAAGGCGCGGCAGGAGATCAAGCAGAAATTCCCGACCTATGCCGATCTCGTGTCGCCCAAGCCGCCGAGCGTCGCCGAGATCCGCGCGACGCTGGCCGACGACGAGGCCATGCTGTCGTTCTATTTCGGTCAGAACGGCAGCTTTGTTTGGGCGGTGCCGAGGTCGGGACCGGTGGTGTTCGCGCCGGTCCAGGCCAAGAGCGGCGACATCGAGACCAAGATCCGCAAGCTGCGCGAAGCGCTGGAGCCGCAGGCCGCGATGATCTCGGACATTCCGCCGTTCGATCTCAAGCTCGGCCACGAGCTCTACGAGCTGCTGCTCAAGCCGGTCGAGAGCGGCTGGAAGCCGGCCAAGAACCTGATCGTCGTGACCAACGGGGCGCTGGGATTGCTGCCTTTGTCTCTGTTGCCGACCGCACCGGCGGAGGTGGCCTCGGAGGAGGACCCACTCTTCGTCGGTTATCGCAACGTGCCGTGGCTGGCGCGAACCCATGCGGTGTCGACGGTGCCGTCGGCGGCGGCGTTGCGCACCCTGCGGCAATTGCCGCCGGGCAAGCCCGGCCGCGGCGACCTCGTGGCCTTCGGCGATCCCTATTTCAACAGCGAACAGCACGCCGAGGCGGAAGGCGGCGGGGAGAAGATCCAGGTCGCCGATGCCGGCGGCAATATCACGCGCGGCGGTCCGCTGAAGCGGCGCAACAGTCCCAAGCTCGAAGGTGTCGACAGCGCCGAGCTCGGTCTGTTGCCTCGCCTGCCCGACACCGCCGACGAGCTAAAATCGATCGCATTGGCCCTGCAGGCGGACCCCTCGAAGGTGCTGTTTCTCGGCAAGAGCGCGACCGAGAGCGCGGTCAAGAGCATGAACCTGTCCGGCTTCAGGATATTGGCCTTTGCCACCCATGGACTGGTCCCGGGCGAGCTGAACGGGTTGACGCAGCCGGCGCTCGCCTTGTCGTCGCCGGCGGTGACGGGCGAGGGCGGCGACGGCCTCCTGACCATGGAGGAGATACTCGGTCTCAAGCTCGATGCGGACTGGGTTATCCTGTCGGCCTGCAACACCGGAGCCGGGGCCGGAGCAGGGGCCGAGGCAGCGTCCGGGCTCGGGCGTGCGTTCTTCTATGCCGGAACGCGCGCGCTGCTGGTGACGAACTGGTCGGTGCATTCACAGTCGGCGCGGCAGCTCGTGACCGACCTGTTCAAGCGGCAGGCCGAGGATCCCAAGCTGCCGCGCAGCGAAGCGCTGCGCCAGGCGGCGATGGCGCTCGTCGATGGTTCGGGCTATCTCAACAGCGAAGGCAAGACAGAGTTCGCCTATGCGCATCCGCTGTTCTGGGCGCCGTACACGATCATCGGCGATGGCGGCTTACGTTGACGATCAAATGAGGGAAGGGGGGCAGGGAATGAAGCGGAATGTCTTGGTCGGGTTCGTTGCCGCATGTCTCTTGGTTCCGGGGACGTCGCATGCGATTCAATTGATCACGGAGGAGGAAGCCAAGCTGCCGCCTCCGAAAGGCGCGGTCGCTGCGGACAGGCGCGGCATCTTGCGCGGTCCAAAAGTCGAATTCGTTTCCCCCGGCGCTTCCGTCAGCTCACCGATGCAGCTGATGTTGAAGTTCGAGTCGTTCGGCGGGACCAAGATCGATCCGGAGTCCGTCAAGATGATCTTCCTCCGGACGCCGAACGTCGACCTGACCCCTCGGATCAAGCCCTTCGTGAAACCCGATGGCATCAACATGCAGGATGCAGAGCTGCCGCCAGGTGAATACGCGGTGCGGGTCGACATCAAGGACAGTGATGGCCGGCCGGGCACGACCGTCTTCACGCTGAAGGTCGCACCCAGGTGACATGTCCTTACTGCCTTTCCGAGAATATGGAGGGCGCGCTGGTTTGCGCGTCCTGCGGGCGCGACATCGCCGCTCCCGCCACACTGGTTGCGGAGCGCGATGATCTCCTGCGCAAGCGCGAGGAACTGCGCGACGAGCTGAAGCGGGCCAGGAGCGAGGTCGAGGCTTTCATGAGGCGGAGAAAGTCGCTCTAGCGATGGAATGTCCGTTCTGCGCCGAGACGATCAAGGACGAAGCCATCGCGTGCAAGCATTGCTCGCGGGATTTACGCGTCGTGCGACCGATGCTGCTCGAAATCGAAGAAATCGTTGCCGATCTGGACAAGCTCAGGCGGGACCTTGATCGGGTCAATGTCCGGCTCGAGCGCTACAACAATCCGCTGCGCTATTACGCAACGCATGCGGTGCTCTATGTCGGTATTCCATCGCTGCTGCTGGTGATCGCGCATGTGCTGGTGACCATCACGTTCAACGTGTCGCCGGTCCCGCTTCGGATTGCATCGATCGTCATACCGCTCCTGTTCGGTTTTCTCGCCTATCCGCTGCACCGGGTGTCCGCGCTGACGGCCCTCGTGCTGGCGTTCCTGGCCGCAAGTGTCAGTATCCTCGCGATGCTCACGGTGACAGGAGTGCACGATGGTGTTCCCATTCTCCCGACGGTCTGGATCGAGTGGCGGGAGGTGTTCGAATATGGTGCCAGCATCCTGCTTGCCTTCGTCTCAGGTAACATACTCAGCGTCGTGATCTTCCAGATCGCACCGCGTGTGCTGACCCAAGGCGGCAAGCCGAACGCGTTCGCCTTCCGCGTGGCGCGCCTGCTGGGGCAGCATGTCGGCGAAGAGCAACTGCGTCGCCGAGCCCGCCTGATTCAGGATCTCATGCAGACTCTGGGGCCGCTGGCCGGCGTTGCCGCGACCGGCGTCGGCTCGATCTATGCGGGGTTGAAGGGATTGCTCGGATAGGTCCGCATCCACGCGGCTCGCTCGCGGCGTTTGCCGCTATGGGCACCGCAAGTAAGGCTCGTAAAAAGAGGCCCCAGCTCGCGGGGGATATCGGGGGGCATTGAGCTGGGGCCATTCGGGGTGCCCTTGGGGAAGGGCATCGGGAAAACTTGGCAATCGCAGGATTGTTCCCGTCTCAAGCTCAAGTCGAGAGGTGTCCAGGCGGCGCAAGGTTATGGATGAGGGCCGGACGCCGCCGGTTCCTCTCCCGTTGCTGCAGATTCCGTTCTGCCGCCGGAACAAACCACGTTGTGTGCACTTTTAGACAGAGTAGCGGTAACGGGGGACGACATGGCGACGGAACTGCCATTAATTTTGGTGATAGAAGACGAGGATGCGATCCTGGCTGTTGTTGAAGACGCCCTTGCAGAGGGAGGCTTTCAGATCGCAACTGCGAAGACGGGCAAGGAAGCTATCGCGCTGCTGAAGGGTGGTCTCGTGCCCTACCGCGCTCTCGTAACCGACGTCAATTTGCTCGGTGATCGCGACGGCTGGGAAGTCGCGAGAGCCGCCCGTGAGATCGATCCTCACTTTCCCGTGGTTTACATGACCGGCGGCGCCGCCGACAAGTGGCCTGTACTCGGTGTGCCAAACAGCATTTTGCTTCAAAAGCCGTTCGCGCCGGCCCAGGTCGTCGCGGCTGTTTCCCAGCTCCTCAACGCGGGCTCGCAGCAGGCGGGTCCCGCCTGATTCCACGCTCCGTGTTCTGCGCGCCGATCGAGCGGCGCGAGGAGACGCGCTGGAAGCCTATCGCGCTTCGACCACTTCGCCGTCTTCCTTCACGAAGCGGCCGACGGGATCGTCCAGGAGATCAATCACGGCCTCCGACGGTCGGCACAAGCGCGTCCCCTTTGGCGTCACCACGATCGGACGGTTGATGAGAATGGGATGGGCGACCATCTGATCGATCAGCTCGTCATCGGTCCATTTGGGATCGTCGAGGCCAAGCTCGCGAAAGGGCGTGCCTTTCTCTCGCAGCAGCGCGCGAGGGGAGATCCCCATCGCCTGGATGAGCTCGACCAGCCTGTCGCGGGACGGCGGGGTCTTCAGATACTCGACGACGACAGGCTCGACACCGCTCTGCCGGATCATGGCCAAGGTGTTGCGTGAAGTGCCGCAAGCCGGGTTGTGATAGATCGTGACGCTCATCGACGTATCTCTCGGTAACTGGCAGACCGGCATGCCGCTCTGCCGCCGGCGAATGATGATTTATTGGTGGGCCTCGGCAGCCGCCGGGACTTTACCCGCTCCCGCTTCGTACCACCCCCGCGTAGCCTTGACGATGCGGACGACGGACAGCATCACCGGCACCTCGACAAGGACGCCAACCACGGTTGCCAGCGCCGCGCCGGACTCCAAACCGAACAGGCTGATCGCGGCGGCGACTGCCAGCTCGAAGAAGTTGCTGGCGCCGATGAGCGCCGCTGGGGCCGCCACGCACCAGGCCACGCCGAACCGCCGGCTCAGCCAATAGGCCAGGCCCGCATTGAGATAGACTTGCACGAGAATAGGGACGGCAAGGATCGCGATGACGCCGGGCTGCCTGACGATCTGCTCTCCCTGGAAGCCGAAGAGCAGGACCAGGGTCGCAAGGAGTGCGACAAGCGATAGTGGCTGCAGCATTCGCATGACGCGGTTGAAGCCATCGGGGCCTTCTCGCAGCAGCATCTTGCGCCACAGCTGAGCGACGACCACGGGAACCACGATGTAAAGCACGACGGACAGTAGCAGTGTGTCCCAGGGGACGCTGATCGAGGCGACTCCGAGCAGCAACCCCACCAGCGGCGCAAACAGGAAGACCATGATCACGTCGTTGAGTGCGACCTGGCTCAGCGTGTAGTGGGGCTCTCCCTCGCAAAGATTGGACCACACGAACACCATCGCGGTGCACGGTGCAGCCGCAAGCAGGATCAGGCCGGCGATGTAGGATGGGATCTGAGCGGACGGCAGCCACGGTGCGAAGAGGTGACCGATGAAGAAGGAGCCGAGCAGCGCCATCGAGAACGGCTTTACGGCCCAGTTGATGAAGAGGGTCACGCCGACGCCCCGCCAGTGCTCCCGGACCTGGCCCAGCGAGCCGAAGTCGATCTTCAGCAACATCGGCACGATCATGAGCCAGATCAGCATCGCGACCGGCAGGTTGACCTTGGCGACCTCGGCAGCCGCAACGGCGCCGAAGAAGCCGGGCATCACGTGGCCCAGCGCCACGCCGACCACGATGCAAAGCGCGACCCACAGCGTGAGGTATCGTTCGAAGATGCTCATCGCTAAGCCACGTCGCTCTTGCCGGAGGTCGCTCCCTCGGATCGGCCGATTTCCCGAAGCTTGGTCCCGAGGGAAAGCCGGTCAATGCCGCTGAGGGGCAGGTTCACGAAGGCGCCAATACGGTTCTTCAAGTAACGGAACGCGCGCGAGAAGGCCGCAAGTCTTTCGATCTCGGTGCCTTCGACGGCCGCAGGATCTTCGATGCCCCAATGCGCAGTCATCGGTTGGCCGGGCCAGACGGGACATGCTTCGCCGGCGGCGTTGTCGCAGACGGTAAAGACGAAATCCATCACCGGTGCGTCGGCGGCTGCGAATTCCAGCCAGCTCTTGGAGCGCATCCCGTCGATCGGGTAGTCCATGCTCTGCAGCGTGCGCAGCGCCAGCGGATGCACGGCGCCCTTCGGCGTGCTCCCTGCGGAGAAGGAGCGAAAGCGCCCGGCACCGTCCTTGCGAAGGATCGATTCTGCGAGCACGGAACGGGCTGAATTGCCCGTGCAAAGGAACAGCACGTTGTATACGCGATCAGGCACGGGCCTTCTCCTTTCGATTGGGAGCGCAGCACGATTGCAGGCTCTCGACGACGGGTTCGCAAACTTCCGGCCGTCCGCCGCAGCAATCGCGCAGCATGAAGAGCGCGATGTCACGAAATTCGCCGAGGTTGGCGCGATAGATGATCGAGCGGCTGTGCCGCTCGGAAGACACGAGGCGCGCGCGGCTCATAATCGACAGATGCGCCGAGAGCGTGTTTTGGGGGACTTCCAGCAGGCGCGCGAGGTCGCCGGCCGCAAGACCGTCAGGCTCGTGTCTGACCAGCGTCCGGAACGCCTCCAGACGTGTCGGTTGAGACAGCGCGGCGAGCGCCAGGACAGCTTGCTCCGTTTCCATATATCCAGATTTATGGATTTATGCGGGCGGCGTCAACCCGGAATCCGCATCTCGCGGCGCAATGTTTCGAATATTCTAGAAATATCGTTTGACAATCGGTCCGCACCGGCGCATCGTGTGGCTCATGAAGATCGACGACGCAGCAGCACGCCTGGAAGCCCTGGGAAATCGGACCCGCCTGCAGATCTATCGGGCGCTGGTTCGGGCCGGGCACGCGGGCATGCCGGTCGGCCGCTTGCAGGACAAGCTGAAGATCCCCGCATCGACGCTGTCGCACCACATCAAGGCGCTCGTCTTGGTCGGACTGGTCAGTCAGAGCAGGGAATCGACGACCCTGATCTGCCGCGCCAATTTCGACGCCGTGCGCGGGCTGGTCGACTTCCTGGTTGCGGAGTGCTGTGCCGAAGAAACCGGATGCAGGGATGCCCAGACGGCAGCCTGATTCATTTGGCTTCTTGTTCCATAATTCTAGAAGGATGGAGAGTTCGACATGGATAAGAAGACGGTAGCTATCATCGGAGCGGGCCCGGTCGGTCTCGCAGCCGCCGCGCATGTGCTCGAGCGCGGCATTTCCCCCATCGTGCTCGAAGCCGGGCCCGAGGCCGGGCATGCGGTGCGTCAATGGCAGCACGTCCAGCTCTTCTCGCCGTGGGAATACAACGTCGACAAGGCTTCGACGCGGCTGCTTGCGCCGACCGGATGGAACTCGCCGAACCCGAGCTCCTATCCGACCGGCGGCGAGCTGATCGAGCGCTATCTCGCGCCGCTCGCAACGCGAACGCCGCTGCGCGACACCATCCGGACCTCGAGCCGTGTCACGGCCATCAGCCGCGTCGGCTTCGACAAGGCGAAGACGAAGGGGCGGGAGCAAGCGCCTTTCGAAATCCGCTATCAGAACGGCAAGGGCCCTGAGGTGCTGCGCGCCGATGCCGTCATCGACGTCTCAGGTACGTGGTTCTCGCCCAATCCCGCCGGCAGCAACGGCTTGCCTGCGATCGGCGAATCCGAGTGCGGCGACCGCATCGCGTACGGCATGCCGGACGTGCGGGGCGCTGCGCGCGGCAGATATGCCGGCAAGACCGTTGCCGTGCTCGGCGCCGGCCATTCCGCGCTGGGCACGCTGATCGATCTCGCGCAGCTCGCCGAGGAGGTGCCCGGCACCAAGCCCGTTTGGCTGTTGCGCGGCGGCGATCCTGCCAAGGCCTTCGGCGGCGGCAGCAACGACAAGCTCGCCGCCCGCGGCGAACTTGGCTCCACCTTCGCCGCGCTCGTAGCTGCTGGAAAAATCAAGGTCGAGACCGGCTTCGGTGTCACCCACCTCTCGGACTTCGAGGGGCGTCTCAGGATTTCAGCAGGTGCCTGCTGCGGTGCGCGGAGTGTGGTTGCGGATGAGCTGGTGGTGTCGACCGGCTTCCGTCCCGATCTCTCGTTTCTATCCGAGCTGCGGCTGCGGCTCGATCCGGCAATCGAGGCGCCCGTCGCGCTCGCGCCGCTCATCGATCCCAATGAGCATAGCTGCGGAACGGTGCGGCCTCATGGTGCGCGGGAACTGACGCATGATGAGCCCGGCTTCTATCTCGCCGGCATGAAATCCTACGGCCGGGCGCCGACCTTCCTGATGATGACCGGATACGAGCAGGTCCGCTCGATCGTCGCCGACATCGCCGGCGACAAGGAGGCTGCGGCACGGGTCGAACTCGTGCTGCCGGAGACCGGCGTCTGCACGCGTGGCGACGTCGAGTCCGTCGGCGCAGCGGGATGCTGCGGCGGTCCTGCCAAAACCGAGCCTTCGGCCTGCTGCGCCGCCGACGAGTCGGCCAAGAAGGCAGGCGGCGCGGGATGCGGTTGCTCATGAGACGAGGCGCTGCGGGATCGCTCGCCGTCGTCATCGCGCTCGGTACCGCGCAGACCATCGCGTGGGCGTCGAGTTACTATCTCCCTGCGATCCTGGCCGCGCCGATTGCAAGCGATCTCGGCCTTGCGCCGACCTACGTGTTCGGCGCGCTGTCGGGAGCGCTCGTCATCTCCGGTCTGCTCGGCCCACGCGTCGGGCATTCCATCGATACGTTCGGAGGGCGCAGCCTGCTTGCGGTCTCGAACCTTGTCTTCGTCGCGGGTCTGCTCCTGTTGTCCGCGGCTTATGATGTGGCGGTGCTGATAGCAGCCTGGATCCTGCTGGGGATCGGCATGGGCATGGGCCTCTATGAAGCGGCGTTCGCGACGCTTGCGCGCATCTACGGCGCCAATGCGCGAGGAACGATCACCGGCATCACCCTGATCGCCGGTTTTGCCAGCACTCTCGGCTGGCCGCTCACGACATGGCTCGCTTCGGAGTACGGCTGGCGCGCGGCCTGCCAGGTATGGGCGGCGATCCATATTTGCGTTGCCTTGCCGCTCAATTGTTCGTTGCCCCGTGCCGTTCCATTGGCCGAGGACTCCCGATCGACCACGAGCGCGAGCCGACAGTCCAGCGGCCAGAGCGAGACCTTCGCAATGCTGCTGCTGGCATACATGTTTGCGGCCGCGAGCTTCGTGAGCTCGGGAGTCTCGGCCATTCTGCCGACCATGCTGGTTGCGTTCGGCGCGACGCCGGCACAGGCGTTGTTCGCAGGCGCCTTGGTCGGACCTGCGCAAGTCGGCGCCCGCCTGCTCGAAGCAGGATGGCTCAGCCGGTTTCATCCGCTGCTGTCGGCAAGGCTCGCGATGCTCATGAATCCGATCGGCGTGCTTGCGCTGGTCGCGGGCGGCCCTTGGCTCGCGCCGGCCTTCACGGTGCTGTATGGCGCGGGCAACGGCATCATCACCATTGCCCGTGGTACGCTGCCATTGGCGCTGTTCGGGCCGGTGGGATTCGGCCGGCGTGTCGGCGTGATCTCGCTGCCCTCCAGGGCAACAGGCGCTTTCGCGCCGCTTGCGCTGGGACTGCTGGTGGAGCATGTCGGCAGCAGCGCGCTCTGGATCAGCGCACTGGCCTCGGTCACCGCCTTGTTCGCGCTTCTGCTGCTTCGTGCGGATCAGAACGCCCAAGCGACGGCAGGCGAGCATTCGTAGCTTGCGCGATGGCATTCGTCGGAGCCTCGCTCACGAATGCTTGACCCGGATCAAAGAATGCTTTCGGCGGCGGATTATGCTAGAAGAACCTGCTGCGGTTCCAAGAAGTATCGAAAAGGTTAAGCACATCCTGATGCGGATCGTCCGTACCATCCTGGCATTCGCCATCGCCGTATCCTTGGCGATGCTGCCGGCTGGCGTGTCCGCTTCAAGCCTCGCCATATCGTCGGATCAGATGCATGCGACCATGCAGATGGGCGGCGGCGGCGATATGTCGGTGGACGATTGCTGTCCCGACATGAAAGGAACGGGTTCCGACACCGGCGGCTACATGTGCGGCATGGGCTTCTGCTGCGTCGGCAGCACCATCGCACTCGCAGACATCCACCCCCTGGCGCTTGCGTTACTTGC
Organism: Bradyrhizobium sp. Leaf396; assembly: GCF_001424605.1. Taxonomy (NCBI): domain Bacteria; kingdom Pseudomonadati; phylum Pseudomonadota; class Alphaproteobacteria; order Hyphomicrobiales; family Nitrobacteraceae; genus Bradyrhizobium; species Bradyrhizobium sp. Leaf396. The sequence continues at coordinate 212,072 of NZ_LMQJ01000045.1, read as the reverse complement.
CATAGCGGCGGGGAAAACCGCCATTCCCGCCGACCAGGTCGTCTCCTTCCGCGGCGGCAGCCCTCCCTTCCGGCCTCCTCGAATCTGACCTCCCAAGCCAGCGACGCGTGCGGCACGCCTGCGCGCGACGATGACTGACGTGCGCGCTTCCAGCGTCACGGCGGAAGATCAATTCATGAGGACAGGACAATGCTCTCCAGATTCAGCACCGCGGCTCTTGCCGCCACCCTTTCGCTCGCCGCATCAGGTGCCATGGCCGGCGCGGGTGACTACGCTTTCGAGCCGGTCAATCCCGAGATGAAGAAGGGCGACGACGTCACGCTGGCCCTTCGCTTGACCAACAAGCGGACCGGCAAGCCGGTGCCGGACGCCGTCATTTTCCGAACGCGCGTGGACATGGCGCCCGACGGCATGGCCGAGATGGAGTCGGACGTCACGCCGCTGCCGTCAAACGAGCCGGGCATCTACGTCTTCAAGACGGATTTGTCGATGGCAGGCCGCTACCAGGTCACGCTTTCCGCGAAGGTGCAGGGCGAGCCCGACACCGTCAACGGCAAGGTCATCATCAAGGCCACCAAGTGAGCCTTCGGGCGTCGGACGACGCCCGAGCTTCTCTTCCTCATTCACATGGACGCGCGCCCGCGGCGCGCGGTATCTGGCGATGAACACGCAACGTCTTCTCACAGCACTCGCGCTCACCGGCAGCCTGGCCCTGGGCGCCTCCTTGTTCTTGATCGATGGACCTTGGTCCGTCCACGCCGAGGTCGCCTCGGCGACCGCAGACGGCGCTACTCCGCTCTATTACCGCGATCCGAGCGGTGCGCCGCTTTGGTCGGCCGGGCCCAGGAAGGACGAGGACGGGCGGGACTATCTGCCGGTCTACGACGACGATCAGGCTGCCCCGGCGGAGCCGAAGCCGCAACAGCCGGCAGGATCGCGCAAGATCCTTTACTACCGCAATCCCATGGGGTTGCCCGACACCTCGCCGGTGCCGAAGAAGGATCCGATGGGGATGAATTATGTCCCCGTTTACGAAGGCGACGATGTCGACGATGGGACGGTGAAGCTTTCGCCCGGCAAGATCCAGCGCAGCGGCGTGAAGTCCGAGGCCGTCGAGCGGCGGTCGATCCGGGTCCTGGTGAAGGCGCCCGGCACGATCCAGCTCGACGAACGCCGCGTCTCGGTGATCGCGATGCGCGCAGAAAGCTTCGTGCAGAAGGTCGCGGACGTCACCACCGGCACCCGCGTGAAGGCGGGCCAGCCCTTGATGGAAATCTACAGTTCTGCGGTCGCCTCTGCCGCCGCCGAATATCTCTCGACGATCAATTCCAAAACAACCGGCGGGGTCGAGGCCTACGGCCGCGGCTCGCGGCAACGGCTGGTCAATCTCGACGTTCCCGATCAGGTCATTGCCGGAATGGAGAGAACGCGCGTCGCGCCCGTCACCATCCAGTGGTCGGCGCCGCGCGACGGGGTCGTGCTTGAGCGCAACGCGATCGAAGGCATGCGCGCCAATCCCGGCGACGTGCTGTTCCGCATCGCCGATACCTCGCTGGTGTGGGCTCTGGTCGACGTTGCCGAGCGCGATCTCGGCAATATCGCGGTGGGGCAGTCCGTTGCGGTGCGCGCGCGGAGCTTTCCCGGCCGGGCATTCACCGGCAGGATCGCGGTGATCTATCCGCAGGTGAACCGCGAAACGCGGACGGTTCGCGTCCGGATCGAGCTCGCCAATCCCGACGCGGCGCTGCTGCCGGACATGTATGTCGATGCCGAGATCGACACGGCCGATACGACGCCGGTCCTGGCGATCGAGGACAGCTCGGTGCTCGACACCGGCACGCGCCAGGCCGTGCTCGTCGACAAGGGGAGCGGGCGTTTCGAGCCGCGCGAGGTGAAGCTCGGCCGGCGCGGCGGCGGCTACATCGAGGTGCGGGACGGACTTGCCGACGGCGAGGCCGTCGTCACCTCCGCCAACTTCCTGATCGATGCGGAAAGCAATCTGAAGGCCGCGCTCAAGGGCTTTGCCGAGGCTGCTCCTCAAGCTTCCGACGCGGGCCATGCGACCGGAGAGCACAAATGATCGCCCGTATCATCGCCTGGTCGGCGCGCAACCTGCTGCTGGTGCTGTTCGGCACCGGCTTTGCGGCCGCGGCCGGCCTCTATGCGCTGGTTCACTTGCCGCTGGATGCGATCCCGGATCTCTCGGACACGCAGGTGATCGTCTACACCGAATATCCCGGCCAGGCGCCGCAGGTGATCGAGGACCAGGTCACCTATCCCTTGACGACGGCGATGCTGACCGTGCCGAAATCGAAGGTGGTGCGCGGCTTCTCCTTCTTCGGCGTGTCGTTCGTCTATGTGATCTTCGAAGACGGCACGGACATCTACTGGGCGCGCTCGCGCGTCATGGAATTCCTGAACGGCGCGGCGTCGCGGCTTCCGGCCGGCGTCACTCCGACCATCGGACCGGATGCGACCGGCGTCGGCTGGGTCTATCAATACGCCGTCCTGTCGAAGGAACTGAATCTGGCGGACACGCGCACGATCCAGGACTGGAATCTGAAGTTCGCGCTGGCAAAGGCCGAAGGCGTCGCCGAGGTCGCCAGCATCGGCGGCTTCGTCAAGCAATACAACGTGGTGCTCGATCCGCAGCGGATGCGCGATCGCGGCATCAGCATGCAGAAGATCCGGGAGGCGATCCGCGCCAGCAATTCCGATGTCGGCGGGCGCACGGTCGAGCTGTCGGAGTTCGAATACGTCATTCGCGGCAAGGGCTACGTCAGGAGCATCAACGATCTCGGCAACATCGTCCTGAAGACGAGCAATGGCACGCCGGTGCTGCTGCGGGACGTCGCCAATGTCGAGCTTGGTCCCGACGAGCGGCGCGGCATCGCCGAACTGAACGGCGAGGGCGAGGTCGCAAGCGGCATCGTGCTGCAGCGCTTCGGCGTCAACGCCCTCGACGTCATCGAAAACGTCAAGAAGCGCTTCAAGGAGATCGCGAGCAGCCTGCCGAAGTCGGTCGAGATCGTCCCGGTCTACGATCGCTCCAACCTGATCTACGCGGCCATCGATACCCTCAAGCACACGCTGGTCGAGGAAAGCATCGTTGTCGCGCTGGTCTGCATCGTGTTCCTGCTCCATGTCCGCAGTGCGCTGGTCGCGATCCTGATGCTGCCGGTCGGCGTGCTGATGGCGTTCGGCGCCATGAAGCTGCTGGGCCTGGGATCGAACATCATGAGCCTCGGGGGCATCGCGATTGCGATCGGTGCCATGGTCGATGCCGCGATCGTCATGATCGAGAACGCGCACAAGCACCTCGAACGCGCCGGGCCAGGTCAGTCGCGCGTTCAGACTTTGATCGATGCGGCGTCCGAGGTCGGCCCGGCTCTGTTCTTCAGCCTGCTGATCATCACCGTCTCCTTCATGCCGATCTTCACGCTGGAATCGCAGGAAGGGCGGCTGTTCAGCCCGCTGGCCTTCACGAAAACCTTCGCGATGGCCGCGGCGGCGCTGCTGTCCGTCACTCTGGTGCCGGCGCTGATGGTGATCTTCGTCCGCGGCAGGATCGTGCCGGAGCACAGGAATCCCATCAATCGATTCCTGATCTGGATCTACCGTCCGGTCATCAAGGGCGTGCTGCGCGCCAAGACGCCGGTGATCCTGGCATCGCTCGTCGTGCTCGCCGTCACGATATGGCCGGCGCGGCAGCTCGGCACCGAGTTCATGCCGACGCTGGACGAGGGCACGCTGCTCTACATGCCGACGACGCTGCCCGGCATCTCGGTCACCAAGGCCGCCGAGCTGATGCAGACGCAGGACCGCATCATCAAGTCGTTTCCGGAGGTCGCGTCCGTCTACGGCAAGGCGGGTCGGGCGGCGACCGCGACCGATCCGGCGCCGACCGAGATGTTCGAGACCGTCGTGAACCTGAAGCCGAAGGAGCAGTGGCGCCCCGGCGTCACTGTCGACAGCCTCATCGCGGAGATGGACAAGGCGCTGCAGTTTCCGGGCGTCTCCAACGCCTGGACCATGCCGATCAAGGCGCGCATCGACATGCTGTCCACCGGCATCCGCACGCCTGTCGGCGTCAAGGTCATGGGAACCGATCTCGTCGAAATCGACCGGCTGGCGCGGCAGGTCGAACAGGTGATCAAGACCGTCCCCGGAACGTCCTCGGCCTATGCCGAGCGCGGCATCGGCGGGTACTATCTCGAGATCGTCCCGGACCGCGAGGCGCTCGCCCGCTATGGCATCCTGATCCAGGACGTTCAGGACACCATCGCGGCCGCGCTCGGCGGTCAGACGGTGACGACGACAGTGGAGGGCCGGCAGCGCTTCACGGTGAACATGCGCTATCCGCGCGATCTGCGCGACAATCCGAAGGCCATCGCCAGCGACATCCTGGTGCCGATGCCGGCCGGTGGCGCGGTGCCGCTCGGCGAGGTCGCGAAGGTCGAGCCGGCGCGGGGGCCGACGTCGATCCGGACCGAGAACGGCCAGCTCGCGACCTATGTCTACGTCGACATCCGCGATCGCGACATCGGCAGCTACGTTAAAGACGCGCAGGCTGCCGTGAGCGACAGCATCCAGTTTCCTGCCGGCACCTATGTCGTCTGGAGCGGTCAGTACGAGTATCTGCAGCGCGCGGCAGCGCGCCTGAAGATCGTGGTCCCGGTCACGCTGACGATCATCTTCCTGCTGCTGTACCTGAACTTCAGGGCCATGACCGAGACGCTCATCGTCATGCTGTCGCTGCCCTTCGCGCTGGTCGGCGGCATCTGGATGATGTGGTGGCTCGGATTCAACCTGTCGGTCGCCGTCGCCGTCGGATTCATTGCGCTCGCCGGTGTCGCCGCCGAAACTGGCGTCGTGATGCTGATGTACCTCGAGCACGCGCTGACCGAGCTGAAGGCCAGGCGCAGCGCCGAGGGGAGCGTCTTCACCCGGCGGGATCTCAACGAGGCCATCATGGTGGGCGCCGTCGAGCGTGTCCGTCCCAAGATGATGACCGTGGTTGCCATCATGGCGGGCCTGCTGCCGATCATGTGGAGCACCGGAACCGGGTCGGAGATCATGCAGCGGATCGCAGTGCCGATGATTGGTGGCATGATCTCTTCGACGCTGCTCACGCTGATCGTGATCCCGGCGATCTTCGGGCTGGTGAAAGGCTTCGGCTTGCCTCCCAGGGCCGAGGACAGCGGACAACCGACCGAAATGTCAAAGTCGATTGGTCCGGGATTGCGGCTGCTGGAGCCTGCCGAATGAGGCGAGCCATGGCGCACGACATCATGTCGGCGATGTTCGGGATCATGGAATTGATCGCCACATCGGTCGTTTTCGTTCCAATATTGGGGCGGCGCCGGCAAGATGGGCGATCGTGCGGAGGGGATCTTTGCCGCACCTGAACAGATCAGCAAGACCATTGAGCGGCGATGCCAGGAGATGCGCGCATGGGCTTCTACAACGACTTCATTCTTCCACGGCTTTGCGACCTTGCGATGCGCAACGAAGAGCTTGCGCCCTATCGGCAACGCGCGACCCGTGCGGCTCACGGCCGGGTACTCGAGATCGGCATCGGGTCCGGCCGCAACCTGCCGTTCTACGGAGCTACTGTGACGCAGCTCGTGGGGCTTGAACCCGCTGCAAAGCTTCTCGAGATGGCGCGAGCCGCTCCACAGCCGGAAACTCCAGTCGATCTCGTTGAAGCTTCGGCCGAGGCAATTCCGATCGACGACCGCAGCATCGATACGGTTCTGACGACCTGGACCATGTGCAGCATTCCGAACGTCGATCGCGCGATGACAGAGGCGCGGCGCGTGCTGAAACCGGGAGGGAAGCTGGTCTTCGTCGAGCATGGCCGCGCGCCCGAACCGCGCGTGCGCTGGTGGCAGGATCGACTGACCCCCGCATGGATGCGCATCTCCGGCGGTTGTCATCTCAATCGGGACATTGCCGACGTCTTGACCCGGAACGGCTTTCGCATCGACGAGATGCGCACCGGGTACATGAATGGGCTGAAGCCAATGACGTTTATGTACGAGGGCCAGGCGGGCCCTCGTTGATGCCCGCGACCCTCCGACCTTGCGGTCCAACGATGAGAGAAAGGAAGTCTAAGATGAAGGAACGCGCACATGTGATGACCCGCCGGTCGTTCGCAGGGCTGATGGCGGCGGCATTCCTTGCCGGGCCTGCCGACGCGGCGCAGGCCGACGAAACTGTCGTCAGGGTCCATAAGGATCCGAACTGCGGCTGCTGCGATGGCTGGGTGCGGCATCTCCGCGATAGAGGATTCACCGTCCAGGTGGAGGAGACCGCCGACCTCGACGCGATTCGGAGCCGTCTCGGTATCCCCCCGGACTTGGCCGCGTGTCACACAGCGGAGGTCGCCGGTTATGTCGTCGAGGGGCATGTGCCGGCGACGGCCGTACGGCGCCTCCTGTTGGAGCGTCCCAATGCGCGGGGCATCGCCGTGCCGGGCATGCCGATCGGATCGCCCGGGATGGAAGGCGGCAGGCCGCAGCGTTACGAGGTCGTGCTGTTTGGTGCCGAGGGGCAAAGGCCATACATGCGCTTTGTCGGCTCGCAGGCGATCGATTGAGCCTTGATGGCGGAGCACGGCGCGACGAGATTGGGATGAATTGCCATCGCGATCTGGGTTATTGTTCGAAGCATGATCGTGGTTGATGTCCCGCAACATGGGTGGAAAGTCATGAAGCTTCTCGTTTTGATCATCGCTTTGCTCGTGCCGGCCGCCGTTTCGGCACAGACATCGTATGCCGGCATGCAGTCCCGGCACATCAAGGCGCTCTCGGAGCAGCAGATTGATGATCTGCAGGCGGGACGCGGCATGGGGCTGGCGCTGGCGGCCGAGCTCAACGGATATCCCGGGCCCTCCCACGTGCTTGAGCTCGCAGACAAGCTCGGGTTGAATCAGGAGCAGCGGAGCAAGGTCCAGGAGATGTTCTCCGAGATGAAGGCCGAGACCACGCCCATCGGTAGTAAATTGATCGAGAAGGAAGCGGACCTGGATCGGCAATTCGCCAGCCGCACGATCACCGCCGAGACTCTGGCTCTTGCCATCGCGGCCATCGCGACGACGCAGGGCGAGCTGCGGCAAGCCCATCTCAAATACCACCTGCGCACTGCGGTGCTTCTCGACCAGGCGCAACTGGCAAGATACGCCGAGCTGCGCGGGTACACGTCCAGCGACGCTGCGCGACGGCACCACCACCATCGCTGAGCTGACGCACGACTTGAGGGTTGCCGGTCTCTGGATGAAAGAGCCGGATGTTCCTTCCGCCGCTAAGGCTGTGGAGGATAGCGGTCGAACGCCGGCAATTCGTGCGCATGCTCCATCCAGCGAAGACGCTCGGCGACCTGGATCTGCATCGTCGCCGGCACGGCTTCGGGATCGTCGTAGGTCGCGCTCTGGACGTCGATGATCCCCGGCAGCATGCTGGCATTGAAGTAGAACAGGCCGGTGCCGCAGTCGCCGCAGAACTGCCGTCGGCCGTGTTCCGAGGAGTGGTAGACCTTCGGTTCGCCCTTGATCACCTTGACGGCATTGTCCGGGTACATCGTCCAGCCGACGACCGGGGCGCCGGCGTGGAGCCGGCAATCGCGGCAGTGGCACAGCGCATGCACAATCGCGTCGCCCTCGACTTCGTAGCGGATTGCGCCGCAGTGACAGCCGCCGGTGATGGTGCTCATGCGTTCCTCCGATTCAGACGATTTCTTGAACCGATAGCCATCGAGACGCGTGGCTTCAACAGCGCAGGCGATCTGAGGTTGCGTCCTACTGTCGCGTGACAGCTGCTGCCACGCGCGCTGATCCGAGCTCGGCTCCGGAGGAGGTCAGCGGCCGGTTCAGCGGCAGAGCGACAAAGTCACGACTGCGATCAGCGCTGCTTGGCGGCCGTGCTGAACCACAATGTCGCATTGTAGAGGTCGGCCCTTGCCTGATCGGGCGTGACTGACGGCGCCGCACGGTGATCGATCACCAGCAGATGGGGACCCGGCTTGACGATGGTGACAGCCGCCACGCCTTCCGCGTCCGTCTTGAATTTTGGAATGTCCTTCTCCGCAGCCGCGGTCTTGCCGTCGCCACGTTCGACCTCCGCTCCGGCGAGAGGCTTGCCGCGAAACAGCACCTTGACCTTGAGCGCCTCACCAGGCCTCGCCTTGGCTGGATCGGTGAGTGGCACGAGCTCGAGGTCGTGTCCAAGCACCTCCTGCCAGGGTGCGTCAGCCCCCGTGATCGCTTTTGCAAACTTGCCGGACCAGAAGCTCTCGGCGGCGTCAGGCACGAGCCGCCGGGTTGCGTTGCGATAGAGGCCGTCTGTCGTCCTGACCCAGAAACCGTTGTCGTAACGCGCCGCGAGCAGCGTATGCCCGGCATCGTCGAACGGTTTCGTTCGTGCGATCTGGATGCCCTTGTCGGATGCGATCGCAAGCCCGTCGAGCAGCGAGCTGCGGCCTTTCGGCGTGATCATGAAGAGGTCCACGACCTTGTCCGCGAAAGCGGGCGGGCGGTCGTCCGGATGACCGTAATTGACGATGGCGCAACGTGCGCTGGCTGGCCCCGAGAACGTGAGCCAGACATCATGTGCCGAGGCGGATGCTGTCGATCCGAGAACAAGCCCGGTTGCGAGCAGCGTGTGCGCGAGACGAGGGAAGGTACGGCTCATTTGGTCACCAGCCTTGGAGTTGCCCCCGCTATTACGGTCGGGAAACGATACGAAACGCCCGCAAGCACGGCGATTGTCGGCTGCGCGCTGACGAAGATGTCGGATGTCCTTGCGTCGACTGGATCGCCAAAATTGATGGCGATTTCGCTGAGGCGATCGCCGGGATACCAGGTCGCCTGCGTGAACGCGGTCCACCCCTCGGGCCAGGAATAGGCGAGCTTGCCGGTCACGCGGGAGTAGGGTGAGGTGGTGATGAGACCGTCCTGCGTGAGGTTCTTCTTGCCGACGAAGGTCACATAGACCGAGCCGGACAGGACTTGCGCATTGACCGTCGCGACGTTGAAATCAACGCCGACATTGGCGACGTAGCTCGGCACGTTCGGGACGAAGTAGGAGGGCGCAGCGTCGACGAGGCGAGCCGAGACGCCGCCATAGTTGGCGAACAACGAGACGTTGTTGACGGGATCCTTGATCACGAACCAGCGGGCATCGACGTCGTATCCGTTGCGCCGGGCTTTGCCCAGGAACGTCACGGGCAGACCGGGCGCCGCCTGGAACGCTTCGTTGGCCGAGTCCGTCGTCCAATAGCTCGCCAGCAGCCTGAAGCGATCGAACGTGAACTGGACGCCGCCCTCGCGGCTGACGATCCTGAATGGCTGAATGCCGGGATTGCCGATCAGCTCTGCGGGTACGTCGATGCTGCGGAAACCCTCGCCGTAATTGGCGAACAGCTCCAGCCATTTGAACGGCGCGATGGCGACGCCGGCCTTTGGGCTTGCAATGCCGTTCGAATGATTCGGCGTGCCGCCAGGCGTGGTGCGGTCGTTGATGTCGTAGTAGTACTGGTCGTAACGCCCACCGGCCGTGAACTTGAGCCAGGGCAACGGCTTGACCTGGACCTGACCGAAGCCGGCGATGTTCGTCTCGGTCAACCCGACATTGACCGCGGCCGGGCCGGACACGGCGCGGGCGAGGGTCGGCGCCTGGAACGCCTCGATGAAGTCGGTGCGCCAATTGCTGCCGAGCAGGACCTGCACGGGGATGTCGTCGCCGATGGCTCCGCTCCAGGTCTTGCTGACGCGGCCGCCAACCATCGTGCGATCCTCGTGCTGCACGCGCTGGCCGCCGCCGAAATCCGCGAACCGGTTCGAGAATTGGTGGCTGACGAACAGGGTGCCTTTCAGCTCCTGGTCCTGTGCACCGGAGCTGTAATTGGTGACGAGGTTTTCGAGCTGCTTGTTGCCGCCGTCGGTCGGATTGGTCGCCGAGCGTTCGGAGATCGTTCCTGCGGCAATGGCGTCGCGACTGGCATAGCCCGGCGAGCCGTATTCGGTGCCGTAGGCCTGCGCACGGAACGACACGGTGGCGCCGTCCGGAAGCGTCGTCGTGACCTTGTTGAACGAGTTGTAGCGATTGATGAAGCTGTTATCGCGGTAGCCGTCGGTGTGATAGCCCTCGAACGCGAGATAGGGCAGCCACGCGCCCTGCGTCGTGCTGTAGGTCGCGACGCCCCGGGCCGTGCCTTGCGTGCCTCCGGAGATGCCGAGGCTCGCAAAGAGTTCGGCCTGCTTGGTCGTGATGTTGACCGAGCCGCCCATATTGGAGTCGCCGTACTCGACCGAAAACGGCCCGCGCACGATCTCGATGCTCTTGACCGTCTCCGGAAACAGCACGTTGAGGTCGGCATAGTTCGGCGTATGCAGCGAGGAAACCTCGTTGAGCGGGACGCCGTCGATGTAATAGGCGATGTCGCGGCCGTGTTCGGATTCGGTATAGCCGCGCAGCGAAAGCCCGTAGCCGATTCCGCCCTGGCCATAGTTGGACACATTGAAGCCTGGCAGCGAGCGGAACAGGTCGCCATAGGTTGCAACCGCCAGCCGGCTGATCGCCGGTGCGTCCATCACCGTTACGGCCGCCGGCAGCGCGGTCACCGCGCTCGACACGTCGCCCCGTCCCGGCGTCGCACCAGCGGAGAAGCCCGTGCCCGCTTGCTGCGGCGATGCGCGCTGCGTGACGGGCGATCGCTGCGCCTGACGCGCGGCGTTTGTCCTTGCCGAGAGCTCTGGGCGCCGCACGCGTCTGAGCGCCGTCTCGGGCGCCGCGACAGTGACCGGCGGCAACGCCCCCGCCGCAGATCCGCCAGGTCCCGTCTGCGCGTGAACTGGATTTGCGGCAGAAGCGCCTGATAACGCCATGCCGGCCAGAACCACGCGCCAGGAAATTCTACGCAACTTGCCCCCCGCTACCGCACCGACGGCCGATCGACGGCCTCACGCGGTATGATGTTTGGTGTAAGTCGTCATACATGAGTATGACGACTTGAGTCGATCATCATACTCGCATGAGCAAGTTGCGGGCCAATCGCAGCGGCGCGGATGACTGCGGCGGGGAAAGTTGACCGGATTCAGAGTGTTGCGCGTTTGGAGGTCGCTCCTGCGCAGCGCATCGCGCCCCACCGTAGCCGTGTCCGTGAAAAGCCGCTGTCCACCCCTGGAAACCGCCGGTGACCCCGTGTCTGCAGAAGTCCGCGCTGCTCCAGATTCCCGATCAGTCGGCGCAGTCGGCAGCGGAAGTGACGGCGCATTGGCTGTTTCCGCGACTGGACGGTGGCTTCACGCAACGGACGTTCGACGGCCCCGGCCCGCCACGCGGCGACTTCGAGTCTATCGCCGCGTGGCATCTGGTCCGGTCAGAAGTTGACGCTGAGCCGCGCGTTGAACGAGCGGCCTGGTCCCTTCACGTTGTAGCCGTAGGCGGCCGAGGACCCCATCATCGAGTCGACCTTGTAGTCGACCAGGTCGGCGCCACCCAATGGCAGGTGGTAATTCTGGTTGAACAGATTATCGATGCCGAGGTCGAGTCGGACGTGCTGCCACTGGTAACCCGTACGCAAATTGAGCAGCGCATACGCCGGTGTCGTGAGCTCATTGTGAACCTGGCTGACCTGATCCTTCGAGCCGACGAGTTGCAGTTCGATGCTATTGGTCCAGCCGCCAAGGAGATGGTCGAGCGCGAATTTTGCGTTGATCGGCATCATGTGATAGAGGTCAACGCCATCGGTTCGTTGACCTCGAACATAGCCGATCAGGCCGCGCACCTGCCCCTGACCATAGATTGGATTGTCCCATACGGTCAGCCGCCCCTCGACATTGATGCCATAGAGCGTCGCGTCGTGATTGGCGAACTGCAGGTATACAAAGCCGGTGTTCGCCGTCAGGTTCGCGGGATTGCTCGCGAGGCAGCTCGCAGTCGAGCAGCGATCGACATCGATGTAATCGTGCACATAGCTGGCATAGGGCGTGAGCTTCACGCCCCAGACCCGTTGCGCAGGATCGTGCCAGCCCGCAGTGAAGCTGACGGTGTGAGCTTTCTCAGGCTTGAGGTCCAGATTCCCGACATAGCCGTTGCCGTCGCCGAACCAGCCGATCATCTTCATCGCCATCGCATTGGTGGACCAGGCGTAGCGTTCGTAGAGATTGGGCGAGCGCGTCTTGCGGGCGAAGCCGAATTCGTATTGGCTGATGTCGTTCGGCTCGTAGCGGAGGAGGGCGGAGCCGTCGACATGAACGTCGGCGCGGGCACGGTCGAGCGCGTTGAAGGCAGCCGCATCCGCGCCGTAGCTCATCGCATTGTAGCCCTGCACGTTGCCGGTGTTCATCCACACGACGTCGTTGCGCAAACCGAGGATCGATGTCCACTGCCGATCCCAGTGGCGTTCCCACTCGACGAACGTGCCGAGGCGATCGCGCGTGCCGCCGTTGATGTTGATGAACGCGTTCGGGCTCATCATCATCGATCCGGCCACGGGGCTCCACCAATCGTCGAGCCGGTTGACGGCCAGCTCGTTGCCGATGCGAAGCAGGTCATGACCGGAGAGGGCCACTGTCGCCTTCATCGAATAGCCGGCGTCGAGAGCCTTCGTGTCCATCGGCATCTCGCCGATCTTGTCGGGCGCAATGAATCCCATGGTGTGCCGGATCTGGTGCACGAAGGCGCTGGCTTCGAACTTGCCCCAGTCGAACACGCCCTCGTAACGGCCGTTTGCATAGAGGCCGCGGTTATAGACCATGTCCATGTACTGGTTGACATAGCCCTGGTACGGAATGAACTGACCGCCAATCTGGAAAGCAAAGAGATTGCCGAGCGCCTGCTTCGAGATGCTGATGGCATGGTTCTGCGTCTCGTAGAGCGTTGACTTGACCGTCGTTCCGTCGCCGGCCTTGTAGTTGCCCGAGCGGACCCAGCCACCCGTGTAGGTGACGCTCGTGTCGTGGTTGGCCAGGGTTGCAGTTGCATCGACGCCATAGGCGTTGCCGTTGCTGCGGAAGAAGCTCGAAAGCCGGGTGCTGGCAACCCAGCCGGCCTGTGCCGGCGTGAAAGCCGGCGGCGCAGTGGTGACGTCGATACGGCTGCCGATATAGTCGCCTCCGACCGATACAGGTCCGACGCCGAGATAGGCCCGCATCTTCGCAATCATCGCCGGATTGACGAACGACAGGGGCGGATTCATTTCGTTCGGACAGGCGGGGCTGATCAGCATCGAGTTGATCGCGACCTGCAGCCGGTCGGCCCCAAATCCGTTGATGGCGGGCAGGCTCGAGACGCCGCCGGCACCCCATGCCGCACCGCCGGGCAGGGCAGTGACGAGAGAGGCGGAGTCGCTCGACGAAAGGCCGCGATCGAAACCCGCCCTCGGCGGCAGGCTGGCGGATGCGGGCACTGAACTCGGACTCTGATCTGGCGCAGAGATGTCGCCGCTTTGTGCTGCCGCGGGTGGGGCGGCCGCGACGACGCCGCGCGGCTTTCGTTTGCGTTGTTGCGGAGAATTGACCGTCACGGGTGGCAGCCGCTCCGCCGATTGCGCGGAGGCCGTTGTGACGAAAGGCGGAAGCAGCGAAGTCGCACAAGGCAGGGCAGGTGAGATGAGCGCCGTCGTCGCGGCCAGGATGGACCGGCGCAGGCTGGTTGATGTGTTGGACATGAGCGTTTCTATGTGAGGCCAGCGATCACGCCGGCGCATGACGGAAGCGGGGCGCGCGCTGGCGGCCCTGCCGATGATGTCGGAAATGAGCGATGGCCAAGCCCGCTCGAGCTCTGCGCGCACGTCCCGCCGCTGGGGCAGGCATGCGGATCAGAGCCGGGAGCGCGAATATTCGCGCCCGCCTGAGGGCAACATCAGGTCAGTGCGGGTGGTCCACGCGACAAATGGTCGAAAGATCGCGCATAGGCGACGATCCGCTGCCGAAACCAATAGGCAGCACTTGCCGTGAGCGGAATGCGATCGGTCAACGTGGGTTGAGGCGGCGGCAGAGCGCCGGATACGTGGTGTCCCACGCAGAGCGGGCAGTGTACGTTCGTCTTCTTGCCGTGCTTGTCCGCATCATCGGTCCGAGCGGCATCTCCGTTGTCGCCGCTGATGCAGAGCTCTTGAGCCGCCGCGCCGGCCAGAGGGGAGATGCTTGCGACCAGCATGCCGGACAGGATGACATTCAAGACCAACGCATAGGCTGCAACAATAGCAGTGCCCCGGCCGATCCGTCGCTTGTAAGCGAACCCCGTCATTCACCTGCCCCCCGCGCACAGGTATCACAGCGGAAGACCGAGTCAAACGCGCAGAGGCCGGATCGGGCCCAGCATCTCGTTATGTTGCTCGGCTACCATGTCGAGTGGTGGTGATATCTTGCCGCTGTGTGGTCTCAGGAAAGCGACAGATGCGGGTCAGCTTTCGCACGCTTGCTGGATCGACGTACGAGATCGCAGTTTCAGCCGCTGGGGTCCGCCGGCACTCGAGCATGAAGAAACCCGCGGCGGATTGCTCCGCGCGGGTGTGACGAACTTTCGATGCTGCCAGTATGCCGGTGTTTTGCCCGACGAGTCAAAGGAGCGCGCGCGTCGCCCGGCAGCTTCGTCGTCGCTGACCGAAGAGCACATTGATCTCAATGCTCCGGCTACTGTGCATGGGGTTGTTTTCGCAGTTTTCGTTTTGCGTTGCCGCCATGGCCGCGCTCACCGCCGGCGGCGCGGCGCCTCGGCCTTGGCCGGCGGCTCGGTCTGCGGGGTGCAGGTTGCAGCCTGAAGCGAGCTTTGCGCCTGCGCCATCAGGCCGGGCTCGGGGGCGAGCGCCTTCATCAGGATCAGGCCGGTCGTGGTCGGGGAATCGATGATCAGGCGGTCGGCCGCGGTGACTTCTTCGTCCTCGGGCAGCTCGCTGTGTTGCGCTTCCGTCATCAGGTCGAGCTCGATGACCTTGCGGCCCGCCGAGCGGTCATTGATGGCGTAATAGGCGATCTCGTTGCGGGTGTAGAACGACAGCGAGGTATAGGCCTGACTCACCGGCACCGTGAGCTTGATCGGTCCGCTCGACAGATCGTAGCGGCAGATCGCCAGCGCAAAGGCAGGATCCATGAACGGCATCGGTGACGTGCTGGGGTCGGCGAGGGGAAGCTGGGTGACCGCGTTCACCTTCGTCATCGGCGTCAGCCGCGAATAGGCATCCTGCGTCGCGATCCGCGGCAGCGCCAGCACGCTGACGAGATGGACCACGAGGCCCAGCACCACGCCCGCGACGATCGTGAATGCGAGTCGTATCATGAGCAGCCCACCGTCGTGATGCTGGGCATCGGCGCATCGCGCTGGGTGCGCGTCGCAACCCCGACCGGCGTGTCGTAGAGCCGGAGCATCAAGGCGTAGCGCTCGATGCCGCCGGTCGGCAGCCAATTGCCGGCGCGCGATCGCGAGGCAATGCGGATCTCGAACGAGCCGTCGGACTGGCGCACGATCTCCTGGCTGGTGAAGCCGTAG
The DNA here is from genome assembly GCF_001424605.1 of Bradyrhizobium sp. Leaf396. NCBI lineage: Bacteria > Pseudomonadati > Pseudomonadota > Alphaproteobacteria > Hyphomicrobiales > Nitrobacteraceae > Bradyrhizobium > Bradyrhizobium sp. Leaf396. Next base: position 196,581 of record NZ_LMQJ01000045.1, on the reverse strand, counting down.
CGCTGCAGCGAATTGGCGACGAGATGGCCCTTGCGGTCATACAGCGTCAGCGTCCAGAACCGCGCCGGCGGCGTCACGCCGGAGACGATCACGTCGCAGCGGCCGTCGAGCGCCTTCCTCTTGTCGTCGGTCGTGGCGGTGAAGGCGACACCGTCGCCGGTGCCGATCGGCAACTCGCCATTGCGCACAATGGTGGCGCGCGAATAGGGATCGACGTCGGCGGTGCCGGTGCGCGGGCGGGCGGTCCAGGGGCCGATGGTCAGCGCGCCGATCTCGGTGCCGCGCGTCGTCGTCATCCAGGTCGCACCCAGGCCGACCACCGTCGCGAGAAGAAGCGCCGTCAATGTGATCAGGATCAGCCGCACGGGTTTCGATCAGTTCTTGCGCGGGGCGGAAGTGTTGGCGTTCTCTTCCGCATAGTTCTGCGGGAAGGCGAGCGCGCTCGTCGACGAGGACGGCTTGGCCGGATTGCTGTCGGCATCCGTCGATTTGTTCGCAGTCCTGGCCGCATTGTCGAGCAGCCTCTCGACGCGCACCAGAATGTCGGCGCCACGCTTGGTCAGCACCGGCGGAGGACCCGGCTTGGTCTCCAGCACCTTCGGCGCCGCATTGGCGTGCGCGTTGCTCACATGATGCGGCGGCAGCTTCTGGCCCATGCCGACGCCGGGGATCTCCCTGACCTCGACGCCCTGATGCGCCGCAAGCATGATGTCGTGCCAGGTCTGCGCCGGCAGCGAGCCGCCGGTCATGCGGTTGGTCGGCGAATAGTCGTCGTTGCCATACCACACCGCGCAGGTGAAATTGCCGGTGTAGCCGACGAACCAGGCGTCGCGATACGCATTGGTGGTGCCGGTCTTGCCCGCGGTCGGAATGCCGTCCAGCGCAGCACGGCGCGCCGTGCCCTCGCTGACGACGTGGCTCATCATGCCCGCCATGTCGGCGGCGACGGAGGCGGGAATCGCCTGCCGCGGCTTCGGGCCGTCGCGGTCCCAGCGCCAGACGAGATCGCCTGCGCCGGTGCGCACCTCCAGCACCGCATGCGGCGTCACCGCCTTGCCGCGGTTCGGGAAGGTGGCGTAGGCGACCGCATGCTCGAGCACGGTGACTTCGTCCGAGCCGATCGGCAGCGACGGCGTGTCGGGCAGCGGCGCCTTGAGACCGAACCGGCGGGCGACCTCGACGATCTTGGCGCGGCCGACCTTGGCCGGGTTCGGCGCCTTCGGCTGTTCCCGCCGGCCAATCTCGATCGACAGCTTCACCGGCACGACGTTGATCGAGCGCGTGATCGCCTGCGTCAGCGTCACCGAGCCGGAATAGGAATGGCCATAATTCTGCGGGCACCAATTGCCGATGCAGACGGGACCGTCGACAACGACCGAGTTCGGCGTGTAGCCGTTCAGCAGCGCGGTGGTGTAGACGTAAGGCTTGAACGAGGAGCCGGGCTGGCGATAGGCGTCGGTGGCGCGATTGAACTGGCTGGCGCCGTAGTCGCGGCCGCCGACCATGGCGCGGATGCCGCCGTCGAGATCGGCAACGACCGTCGCGGCCTGCGTCGCGTGATAGTCGCGGCCGAACTGGCGCAGCTGGTTCTCGACTGCGTCCTCGGCCGCTTTCTGCACGTTGGAATCCATCGCGGTGCGCACCACGAAGACGCGCTCGGTGTAGGACTTCGGGAAGGTGTCGACCAGCTTGCGCATCTCGTCGAAGGCGTAGTCGAGATAATAGTTCGGCGAGGCCTCGTCGCGGCGGTCGACGGCGAACGCCGGATTGCGGCGGGCGCCGAACACCTGGCCCTCGGTCATGAAGCCGGCATCGACGAGATTGTCGAGAACGACGTTGGCGCGGGCGCGGGCGGCGGGCAGGTTGATGTGGGGGGCGTATTTGGTCGGCGCCTTGAACAGGCCGGCGAGCATCGCGGCTTCCGCCAGCGTCACGTCGCGCGCGGACTTGTTGAAGTAGAAGTGCGCCGCGCCGTCGACTCCGAAGGTGCCGCCGCCCATATAGGCGCGGTCGAGATACAGCTTGAGGATCTCGTTCTTGGTCAGGCGCCATTCCAGCCAGATCGCGAGGAATGCTTCGTTGACCTTGCGCTCGATGGTGCGCTCGTTGCTCAGGAACAGGTTCTTGGCGAGCTGCTGGGTGATGGAGGAGCCGCCCTGGCGGACGCCGCCGGCCTGGGCGTTGGTGACGAGCGCGCGGGCGGTGCCGGCGATGTCGATGCCGAAATGCTCGTAGAACCGGCGGTCCTCGGTGGCCAGCGTCGCCTTGATCAGCACGTCGGGAAAATCTTCCAGCGGGATCGAGTCGTTGTGCTTGATGCCGCGGCTGCCGATCGGATTGCCGTAGCGGTCGAGGAAGCTCACGGCGAGGTCGGACTTCTTCAGCCAGTCCTCGTCCGCGGTTTCGCGGAACGCGGGGATGGCGAGGGCGAGCATCACGACGAGGCCGCCGAGCCCGAGCGTCGCAGCTTCGGAGAGCGGCTCGATGAACACCCAGCGCTTCCATCGTCCGACATAGAACCGGTCCATGAAGGTCGAGTAACGCTCGTAGAGCTCGCGGATGCCCTTGGCCGAGGAGAACAGCGAGGAGTCGATGCGCGCATCGAGGTCGAGGAAGAAATTCCGGACCCTCTGCTTCCAATGCGGTGGTATGATCTGGCGCACCTAGAACCCTTGAGGCTTGCTTCGAAAGCGTTCAAGCACCCGGCCGGGGCGGCATCGAGACGTCTTGAGGGAATGTTGCGGCAAACCCAAGGCGCCCGGCCAGCATCCGAGGGACTTGCTGTTTCTTCTAGCCGAGCGGGGCCCATAAACCAATGGTCACGCTCGCGATTTTGAACAACAGGCATAAATGCCCCCGGGCAATTACGGGCTTCGACAAGGCCTTGCTTGCACCTTTGCGGCCGCGCGCCCTAGATGGCGTCGCCGTAGCTCTTTTCGAATTTTATCGAGGCGCATGACCGCAGCTCCCAAACGACCTTCCGGACAGGAAGGATTCTTCTGGAAAACCAAGACGTTGGAAGAGATGTCGGGGCCCGAATGGGAAAGCCTGTGCGACGGCTGCGGGCGCTGCTGCCTGAACAAGCTGGAAGACGAGGACACCGGTCAGATTTATTTCACCCATGTCGGCTGCAAGCTGCTCGATGGAGCCAGCTGCGCCTGCAAGGACTACCCGAATCGTTCCGACAAGGTTCCGGATTGCGTTCGCCTGACCCCGGCCAATGTCCGCACCCTGAACTGGCTGCCGCCGAGCTGCGGCTACAAGCTCGTCGCCGAAGGGCGCGACCTCTATTGGTGGCATCCGCTGGTCTCAGGCGATCCCAACACGGTGCATGAGGCCGGCGTCTCCGTGCGCGGCCGGGTCGAAGGCAGCGAGGAGCAGATCCCGGACGAGGAGCTGGAGGATCATATCGTGCAATGGCCGGCGACCTTGCCGAAGCGGGCTCGCCTGAAGCGACGTCCGAAGGACTGAACCGCCGCGTGATGCGGGTCACGCGTTCGGGATGACCCGGTGGCGGGATGCACCCATGCGCCGCGGTGCCTGCCTGGGGAAAGCTTTGCTGTCTACATTGGACTGCATAGAACGAATTCCTTCGCGGCGTTGCGCCGCCTCACGACGCCCGATCGAGATGAACAAGTTCGAACGGCAGAGCGCTGCCGACGTCCAGACGTTGCCTGACGATATCGCCGAAGAGCTGTCCCGGCTTCCCAGCGAGGTCATCAGCGTCGATGACGCCCCGTCCATCGCGCCGCCGGTACCGCTGTCGCAGGACGAGGTCCGCACCATCGTCATCAGCCTGATGCTGACGATGTTCCTGGCCGCACTCGACCAGACCATCGTGGCGACTGCGCTGCCGACCATCGGGCGCCAGTTCCAGGACGTCTCGAACCTGTCTTGGGTGATCACCGCCTATCTGCTCGCCTCGACCGCGGTCGCGCCGGTGTTCGGTACGCTCAGCGACATCTACGGCCGCAAGGCCATGATAATCACCTCGCTCAGCCTGTTCGTCGCGGGCTCGGTGCTGTGCGCGGTCGCGCCGAACATGCCCATGCTGATTCTGGCGCGCGGCCTCCAGGGCCTCGGCGGCGGCGGCATCATGCCGGTGGTGCAGACCGTGATTTCCGACGTGGTGAGCCCAAGGGAGCGCGGGCAATACCAGGCCTATTTCTCTAGCGTCTGGATGGTCGGCGGCATTCTCGGCCCGGTCATCGGCGGCGTCTTCGCCGAGCATCTGCACTGGTCGATGATCTTCTGGATCAATCTGCCGCTTTCGGCCGCTGCGATCGCGCTCTTGCTGCCGAAGATGAAGAAGATCCCGGTGTTCCACCGCAAGCGCAAGGTCGACTGGCTCGGCGGCGTGTTGCTGATGGCCTCCGCGGTCGTCTTCATGTTGGTGCTGACCTGGGGCGGCACGCGTTTTCCGTGGCTGTCGCCGACCGTGCTCGCGATGGTGGGCGGCGCGGTCGCGCTCGCCGTCACCTTCGTCTGGCACGCCCGGCGCGCGGACGAGCCCTTCCTGCCGCTGCCGCTGCTGGGTGGAAGCGTCGTGCCGTTCGGGCTGATGGCGGGGGGCTGTGCGCTCGGCGCCATCACGGGCCTCACGGTCCAGCTCCCGCTCTATTACGAATCGGTCTACCGCCTCAGCGCCAGCGAGGCGGGCCTAGCGCTGATCCCGCTTGCGGCTGTCTCGACCTGCGGTGCGGCGATCGCCGGACGTACGATGGCGCGGGCCAAGCACTACAAGCGTGTCGCCATCATCGGGACGTCCTGGGCCGCGCTGTGCGGCCTTGGTCTCACGCTCACGACGCTGCCGCTGTGGGGCCTGTTGACGCTGATGGCCGCGTTTGCGCTCGGCCTCGGCACAACCTTTCCGGTCTGCGTGGTCTCGGTGCAGAATTCTGTCGCACGTCCGCAGGTTGGCACAATCACCGGCGCGTTGAACTTCTTCCGCTCGCTGATGTCGTCGTTCACGGTTGCGGCGTTCGCGGCCATCCTGCTGATCGCGCTCGGTGCAGACATTCCGCTCGGCGAGCATCACGCCGCAGGTAGCGTCGCTATTCCCGCCGAGGACATGCGGCACGCGTTCCGCTACGTGTTCGGCGCGGCCACTGCGCTGATGACCGCTGCTGCTCTCTGCCTGATCGCGATGGAGGAGCGGCCGCTGGCCGGTCCTTCGGCGAAGCAATCCGCCGAGATGGTGGAGTAGCGGCTAGCCCCGTCCGCCCGCAAAGCTGCTCTTCCGCGGCAGCAGAATCGTGAACTCGGTGAATTCGCCCGGCACGGTCGCGACGTCGATCGTTCCGCCATGCTGTTTCACCACGATGTCGTGGCTCATCGACAACCCGAGGCCGGTGCCTTCGCCGGCCGGCTTGGTGGTAAAGAACGGATCGAACATCTTCTCTTTGACCTCGTCCGCAATCCCGGTGCCGTTGTCGCGAATGCGGATCTCGATGCTGTCGCCGCGGTCGCGCGTTGCGGCGGTCACCTCCGGCTCGTAACCGGCCACGCCGTCGGCCTTGCGTCTGGTGACCGCGTGGAATCCGTTCGAGATCAGGTTCAGCAGCATCCGGGTGATCTCCTGCGGAAACACTTCGGCTTGCCCGGCCGCCGGATCGAGCTCGCGCTTCAGCCTCACATCGAACCCCGGCTTCTCGGCGCGGGCACCGTGATAGGCGAGGTTGAGGCTCTCCTCGACCAGTGCGTTGATGTCGCTCAGCCCGTGCTCGCCGCCGCCCTCGCGTGAATGCAGCAGCATGTTCTTGACGATGGAATCGGCGCGCCGTCCGTGCTGCACGACCTTTTGCAGATTGTCCTTCAGGAGTCCCGTCAGCTCATCGACTTCGCTGCGGACGTCGTCTGCGAGCGTGACCGGCGCGAGCAACTCGTTCAGCTCGTCCGTCAGCTCTGCGGAGAGCGATGCGAAGTTATTGACGAAGTTGAGCGGGTTCTTGATCTCATGGGCGATGCCGGCGGTGAGCTGGCCGAGCGAAGCCAGCTTCTCGGTCTGGATCAGCCGGTCTTGCGCCGCGCGCAGATCGTCCAGCGATTTGGCCAGCTCGCTGGTGCGGGTCGCGACCTCGTTGAACAGGCTGACGTTCTTGATCGCGATCACGGCTTGATCGGCAAAGGTCTGGAGTAGCCGCACATGATGATCGGCGAAGCTGCCCGTTGCGCGCCGCGTTGCGATGATGATGCCGATCGCTTCGCCCTCGCTCATTAGCGGCGTGAACAGCATGCTGCGATAGCCGCGGGCGCGCGCGATGTCGCGCGCGGCGGGCTCGAGTTCGGTGTCGGGCAATTGCGCCGCGTGACCATGGGCCACGAGCTGGTGGGGCGGGAATCGTGCGAACTGTACTGGGAACGAGGCCTGGAGCACGCGATCGCCGGCGGGATCGGTCGAGGTGAATGCCGCAAGATGCACGGCGCCGTCGATATAGCGCAACACCGCGGTGGAGAAGCCATCGATCAGCCGGTTGGCATTGGCAGCGATGGCGTCGAAGACCGGCTGCATATCGGACGGCGAGGCGGCCATCACCTTCAAGATGTCAGCTGTCGCGGTCTGCCGCTCCAGGGCCTCGCGTGTCTCATTGAACAGCCGCGCATTCTCGATCGCGATCACCGCTTGGTCGGCAAAGGTCTGGAGCAGCTGGACGACATCAGGCGCGAACGCACCGGGTTCGGCGCGCGTGACGCTGATCATGCCGACCGGCGTGCCCCGGTTCATCAGCGGCATGAACAGGACGCTGCGGAAGCCGCGAAGCCGTGCCAGCTCCCGGTTCAGCTCGGGAACCTCGGCCGCCTCGCTGTCGGGAAACTGGATCGTCTTTCCGTCGCGCACGAGGGCAAAGGTCGGGAAGTCGGAGATCTTGCGCGGGAACGACGCTTCGAGCCCCTTGTCCGCCTCCGGGCTGGTCGGCGTGAATGCCACGAGGTGCAGCTCGTCGCCGATGAACTGGAGCACGGTCGCCGAGAAGCCGCCGAGCAGGCGCTTGGAGCTGGAGGCGATCGCCGCGAAGACCGGCCGCGCATCGGAAGGAGAGGCCGCGATGGTGCGGAGGATCTCGGCGCTGGCGCTCTGTCGATCCCGCGCAATCGCAAGCTCGCTGCGCAGCCGCGCGCTCTCGGCGGCGAGCTCATCGGCGCTGTTCGTCGGAGGGTTAATCATTCGCAATCCGGCCCTATGCCGCACCTCCCACCTCACCGGGCCGGATTATCACATCCTCCGCTGCTGGAACCAGTGTCGGAAGACTTGCTGAAATCCGCCTCGCTCATGTGCCCGGCCGCGACACCTCGGTCTCCTTGCTGGTAATGAACTCCAGCAGCACCGGAACGCCTTCCTGCGTCTTCTGAATGCCGCGCTTGATCGCGGGTATGATGTCCTCCGGGCTCGTCACCCGCTCGCCATAGCCGCCGAAGGCGCGCGCCATCGCGGCATAATCGCCGGAAATGTCGGTCGAGCGATATTTCTCGGTCGAGATCGGCATCACCTTCAACTCGATCGCCATCGAGAAATTGTTGAGCAGGATCGACATGATCGGGATGCGCTCCCGCACCGCGGTCTCGAAATCCATGCCCGTGAAGCCGATGGCTGCGTCGCCCCAGATATTGATGCAGAGTTTGTCGGGCTTTGCCAGCTTGGCGCCCATCGCGAGCCCAAGGCCATAGCCGAGCTGGGTCGTCTTGCCCCAGCCGAGATAGGTGAGGGGCTCGACGGATTTCCAGAACGGCGAGAGCTGGTCACGGGGGCTGCCGGCATCGTGCGTGATGATCGTGTTGCGGATGTCGACGGTGTGCTGCAAGTCCCAGAGCACGCGATAAGGGCTGAGGGGCGCGTCGTTGCTGGTAAGCTTCGGCATCCATTTCGCCAGCCACTCCTTGTGCGAGGCCGCGATCTCGGCGGCGACCGCGGAGGCGTCACGATCGGATGTGACGGTCCTGCCGATCTCCTCCAGCAGCGCGTCCAGCACGAGGCCGGCGTCGCCGACCAGGCCGATCTTGGCTTCCACGTCCTTGTTGAGATGATTGGGATCGAGCGTGGAATGGATGATGGTCTTGCCCTTCGGCATCGCAATGCCGAAGTTGGTTTCGGTGAAGGAGCAGCCGATGCCGAAGATGACATCGGCTTCAGTCAGAAATTTCGGCACCGCGCGCGGCACGGCGAGCCCGCCGGAGCCGAGCGAGAGCGGATGCGTTTCTGGAAAGGAGGATTTCCCGCCCAAGCTGGTGGTGACTGGGATCGCCAGCCGCTCCGCAAGCCGTTTCAGCTGTGGCCACGCCTGCGCGTAATGCACGCCCTGGCCGGCATAGATCACCGGCCGCTTTGCATTCACGAGCAGGCTGGCTGCTTCCTTGACGTGAACAGGGTCGGCGCCATAGCGGGTGCGCAGCACCGGCGTATAGTCGAGCGGCTCCGGCACCTCCTCATTCCACATGTCCGCGGGAATTTCCACGATGACGGGCCCGCCGCGGCCGTTCTTCAGCCTGGTGAAGGCGCGGCGGAAGATGTTGGCGACTTCAGTGGCGAGAATGATCGGCTCCGACGATTTCGAAAACGGCTTCATCGCCTCGCTGGAATTGAAGTTCGGCTCGATATGCGCAAGCCGGCGCTGATAGCCCATCGGCAGCACCAGGACGGGCACGGATTCGCCGAAACACTGCGCGACGCCGCCCATCGCGTTCTCCGCGCCCGGCCCATGCTGCATGCAGAACGCGCCGATGCTGCGCCCCGACGTCACCCGCGAGATCGCATCCGCCATGTGGATCCCGACGCGCTCCTGCCGCACCATCACGGGGCGGATCTCGGCTTTGGCCGCATGCTCGATCAGATGGTTGACGGGATAGCCGCAGAGGATCTCGATTCCCTCGCGCCTCATGATTTCCGCAATGGCGGTGCCGAGCTTCATGGCGTCTCTCTCCTTGGGCTAGGCCGGTTGGTCCGGCTGATTAAAGGTGAGAGGATCAGGAATTCGTTGAGGCGTAAAGCGGGAGCGGCCAACAGCCCGGTAGGTCAGCTATGCAACGAGCTGCAGCGAAGCATCCAAAGCCCCTCGGCGGAAAGATTCTGGATCGCTTCGCAGCAAGGGCTCCTTGCTATGACGAATGTTGGGAGTAACGCTGAGAGCTATCTCGGCCATCAGCGTTGCTCTACGCGTTTTCCTCCAACGCGCGGCGCAGCCTTCGGATGATGACCCCGCGGACGCGGTCGTCGGCGGCGGCGGCAATACGATCGTTGATATCGAGCATGAGCTCGGACATCTCGTTGTGCCAGTCGAGACGGGTCACGGCCTCCGGCGAGAGCCGCCGGCGATGATCTGGGTCGAGCACGCGCGGTTCCGGTGCGGAGAGCTCATAAATGTCGTCCAGCATCGGCTGGTAGACCTTGGCTGCCGGTATGATGCGTCCGGCCACGCGCTCGGCCAGCCCGGCAATCGCCTCTTCCTCGCCGTGCACCAAAAACAGCCCGCGGGAGATGGGCCGGCGCGCCGCGATCCAGCTGGCCATGCCGGCACCGTCGGCATGGCCCGAATATTCGTCGATCATGCGGATGCGGGCGGCGACCTTGATCTCCTCGCCCTGGATCCGCACGGCCTTGGAGCCGTTCTGGAGGAAGCGGCCGAGCGTGCCGTTGGCCTGGAAGCCGGCGAGCAGCACGGTCGCACGCTCGTTCCACAGCCAGCGCTTCAGGTGGTGGCGTATGCGGCCGGCATCGCACATGCCGCTCGCGGCGATGATGATGTGGAACCCGGACAGGCGCATGATGGCCTTGCTCTCGTCCGCCGTCTCGGTGAATTTGAGATGCGGCGAGTTGAGCAGGCGGGTGACGTCGACGGACGGGTCGAGGCTCTCGGCATGTCGCCGGAATACCTCGGTCGCGCGGATCGCGAGCGGAGAATCGAGGAAGATCGGTGCCGTCGGTATCTCGCCGTGCTCCATCAGGTCGACGAGGTCGACGATCAGCTCCTGGGTGCGCTCGACCGCGAAGGCGGGCAGCAGCAGCGCGCCGCCCGCCGCCGCAGCATCGCGCACCTCGGCGGCGAGGTGCTTGCGGCGGAGCGCAGGTGTCGTGGCCTCACGTACCCGGTCGCCATAGGTCGCTTCCGAGATGACGTAATCGAAGTCGGTCGGCGCTTCGGGATCGGGCTGGAGCAGCTTGGCCTCGGGTCCGACGTCGCCGGAGAGCAGCACGCGCAGCGGACGCGTCGAGGCTCGCTCGGCGATCTCGAGCTCGATCGAGGCGGAGCCGAGCAGATGGCCGGCGTTCCAGTAGCGCGCGCGGACGCCCGGGATCACGTCGGTCCAGCGTTCGTAATCGACCGGACGAAACGACTGGAGCGATGCGATCGCATCGGCCTGTGTGTAGATGGGCGCTACCTGCTTGCGCCCGCGCGAGGCGTTGCGCCGGTTGAGCTGCGTGACTTCCGATTCCTGGATGCTGCCGGCGTCGGGGAGCATGTAGGAGCAAAGGTCGATCGTGCCACGCGTCGCCAGGATCGGCCCCTCGAATCCCGCGCGCACGAGTTTTGGCAAGAGACCGCTATGATCGATGTGGGCGTGCGTGAGCAGAACGGCATCGATATCGGCGGGGCGGAACGGAAAGGCGCCGTAGTTGAGCTCCTTCAGCGTCTTCTGGCCCTGGAACAGGCCGCAATCGACCAGGAAACGGCCGGCCGCCGTCTGGAACAGGTAGCTCGAGCCGGTTACGGTGCGGGCGGCACCGCAGAATCGAACGGTGATGCTCATGTCGTCCTTCCCGGAAGATGTGTCGTCGTCAGTTCGGACCGCAAAGCGGCGGCGAGAATTTCGTCGAGCGCAATCGCATTGGTCGGATGCGGTACGCTGTCGGTCGAGCGAACAGACCGTATGCCGGCCTCAGCGAACGCAGCCACCATCGCGGCTGGAAACAGGGCATGCGTCACGACTGCATCGACGGAGATGGCGCCCATTGCTGTCAGCGCCTTTGCCGCGGCGATCAGGGTCGTGCCGGAGGAGACGATGTCGTCGACCAAGAGCGTCGGTCGTCCCAAGAGCAGAGCGGGATCGGCAAAGCTGAGCGCCACGGAACGGTCACCGTGCCGGGTCTTTCGCGCCACTGTGTGCTGCAATCGCAATCGCCTCGCGACATCGCTCACCCATGGCTCGGACTCCACGTCGGGGCCGATTACGACGGTCGACGGACCGACGCTGTCCTTTGCCAGTGCATTCGCGACGGCCGGCATGGCTGACAGATTCTCCGCTTCGATGCCGGGAAAAACAGACCTGATGTCGGGAGTGCGATGCAGGTGCGCATCCACGGTGACGACGCGATCCATTGTCGTTGCAAGCAAACGGCCCATGGCGCGCTGGCTGATGGCCTCGCCGGCATGAAATGCTGCGTCCTGCCGCATGTAGCAGAGATAGGGCGCGACCAGGACCAGCCGCCTCGTGCCGTTACGTCGCAGGGCTTCGGCCGCGAACAGCAGGGTGATCAGCTTGTCGTTGGGTTGATCGAGCGGGGCGTAGAGAATCGTCGTGTCGGTCGCCGGCGCGACGGCGACGCGCAGTTCTCCGTCGGGAAAACGATGCACCGCGATCTCGCCGCAGGCGAGCCCAAGCCGCGCTGCGAGCCGCTTCGCCGCATCGGCGCCGCACGACAATGTCTGGAGCGCGATCGTGCTCACGGCGTCGTCTTGCCCGGGGGCGTCTCATGACCGTTGATCAGGTAGCCGGTCTCCTCTGCGGTGGCCGCTGCGGCCAGATCATGCTCGGGGCTATCGAAGGTGTAGACGCGATAGAGCGGCTCGCCCTGCTCGACGCGGTCGCCGATCTTCTTGAACAAGCGGATGCCCGCGCCCTTGTCGAGCGGCGCGCCGGCGGTGCGGGCAAGGCGATTCATGCGCAGGCAGTCGATTGCGGATACGACGCCATCATGCGTTGCCTTGACGTCGAAGCTGAGCGGTCCCAGCTCGGTGCTGCAGGTGGAGGGACCCTGGGCCTCGATGATCTTCTGCATCTGCTTCAGCGCCGCGCCGCTGTCGAGCAGCTCCCGCGCGCGCGCATAGCCGGCCCCGCCGCGCAGCTTCGGATCGTACTCCAACAGATGGGCGGCGAGCCGCAGCGACTTCTCGCGCAGGTCGCGCGGCGCGTCCTTCTCGTTGCCGAGAACAGCCACGACGTCGTTGGCCTCGAGCACCGGGCCGATGCCGTTGCCGATGGGCTGGCTGCCGTCGGTCGTGATCACCTCGACGGCGCGGCCGAAGCGGTCGCCGACGAATTCGAACAGCTTGCGCAGACGCATGGCCTCGACGCCGCCGGTGACCTTGGCGGTCGGCCCGACCGGAATGTCGATCAACAGATGGGTCGAGCCTGCCGCGATCTTCTTGGACATGATGGAGGCGACCATCTGCTCGCGGGTGTCGAGACTCAGCGGGCGTTCGACAGAGATCAGGACGTCGTCGGCCGGCGACAGGTTCACGTGCCCGCCCCAGATCAGGCAGCCGTTGCAGTCCGAAACGATCGCCTTCATCTCCTCGACGCCGATGTTCACCCGGGCCAGCACCTCCATCGTGTCGGCGGTGCCGGCAGGCGAAGTGATGGCGCGCGAGGAGGTCTTCGGGATCGGCAGGCCATGGGCGGCGACGATCGGCACCACGACCATCGAGGTGCGATTGCCGGGAATGCCCCCGATGCAATGCTTGTCGACGACGACAGGGGTCGGCCAGACCAGTTGCGTCCCTGCCTGCGCCATTGCCCCGGTGAGGGCGAGAAGCTCGTCGCTGGTGATGAAGCTCGCCGAACCGATCAGGAACGCGGCGATCTCCATGTCGGAGTAGCGATAATGCGCGAGGTCGCTGATGATCGCGCCGATCTCGGCCTGGCTCAAGGTTCGTCCCCGGATCTTTGCGCGCACGGCTTCCAGGCTCTCCGGAGGCGAGGCGGGCCTGACCGTGACAAGTGTGCCGATGGGCTCCGCAAAGCGCCGGAACGCAGGCTCGGAGAGACCGATCTCGTCCGGACCGGCCAGCATCTCGTCGTCCGTGATCAGCAACGTTGCCAGCAGAACCTTGCCGCCCTGACGAAGCTCGACACGGCTGAAGCCGCGGAAGATCTCCGCGCGCAGCGCCTTCGAATGCCTGGAGACGACGACGACGTTCTCGCGGCCGGTATCGAGGCGGACACGGCGGATTTTCAGTCGGGAGTGCGGAAGGTCTGGATGCATGGGCGGGCCGGCAGCAGGGAGTTGGATCTCCATGCTTAGACGTCGCCGTCCTGATGCTGTTGACTCAGATCATGGCCTGCGACAGTGGCAGACTCGCGTACTGTCGCGACATCCTCGAGCTCAGGAGGCGCCATAGGTCGGGGGGCCGCCTACTTCGTCGCTGCGCTGATCGAGTTGAACTTGTTGTTCAGGAGGGCGCCGCCCGTGCTGTTCACGACGGTGACGATAGCGAGCGTAATGCCGGCGGCGATCAAGCCATATTCGATTGCGGTTGCGCCATTCTCATCGGCAAGGAAACACCTGATCAGACGCATTGCCACCTCCTGTTCATCCGATCCAACGTATGGCCGCGTCTCATCGGAAGCATCAATCAATCGAACAAGTCTTATCCGCCAATAGAATTAAGTCAGGGCGAGCCCGCCACCGCTCATACGACGGCATCCATTAAATTTGGGTTCCATCGATTCGTTCAAATGGACTCAAATCGGGTGCCCTCGGGGCTCTGAGGGCGGGATGCGCTGCAGGGCCGTGGTTCGCGCGGCTTCTTAACCGTTTGTTGAGCTTGCCGGCAGGGACGTCTCTGCCGCTCATCCGCGCCGGCCCGTTGCATTCAGCGCCCGCAATGTCGCGATGCGGGCGAACATCACCCAGCCGCCGCCCGTCTCGGCCGCATTGATCAAGGTTTCGATCGCGGTCTGCCAGTGCGCCTCGTGCTGAACGTCGTCGGGCAGCTGCATGATGTAGTCAGCCGCATCTTGAAGCGTGAGCAGCTTGATTTTGTTGCTCACGCGAACGGGATCGTCGAACGCGGTCGACCACGGCATGTCAGGCCGGCCGATCGGCGAAGAGAGACATCACGGCGCGACCGCGAGCCGGTTGCTGTCAGCCGGCTTTCTTCGCGCGCGCCGGTGCCCGTACCGGCTTGTCGGCCTTCCTCGCCGGCGTTTTCGCCGCAGCATCCTTGCCGCCCTTGCCGGCGATCGGCAGCAGCATCTCGCGCTGACCCTCGACGCGCTTCTTCGGTTTCTTGGTCTTGGCAGTTTCCTTGCCAGTTTCCTTGGCGGCTTTCGCGGTTGGCGCAGCGTCCTTCTCGTTCGCGATGCTCTTCTTCAGCGCGTCCATCAGGTTGATGACGTTGCCGCCGGTCTTCGGCGCAGCCTTCGCGCTGATCGGCATGCCGCTGCGCTTCTTGTTGATGAGATCGATCAGGGCAGTCTCGTAATGATCCTCGAACAGCTCAGGCTCGAAGGTGCCGGATTTCTTCTCGACGATATGCCTGGCGAGATCGAGCATGTCCTTGGTCAGCTTCACGTCCTGGATGTCGTCGAAATACTCCTTCTCGCTGCGGACCTCGTAAGGATAGCGCAGCAGCGTGCCCATCAGCCCGCTGTCGAGCGGCTCCAGCGCGATGATGTGCTCGCGGTTGGTCAGCACCACGCGGCCGATCGCGACCTTGTCCATGCTGCGGATGGTCTCGCGGATCACCGCATAGGCGTCGTGGCCGACCTTGCCGTCGGGCACGAGATAATAGGGACGGATCAGATAGCGGCTGTCGATGTCGGCCTTCGGAACGAACTCGTCGATCTCGATCGTGTGGGTGGAGTCGAGCGCAATGTCGTCGAGTTCGTCCTTTGTGATCTCGATGTAGGTGTCGGTGTCCACCTTGTAGCCCTTGACGATGTCCTCGGAGGTCACCTCGTCGCCGGTCTCGGCGTCGACCTTGAGATACTTGATGCGGTGGCCGGTCTTGCGATTGATCTGGTTGAACGAGACCTTCTCCGTATCCGAAGTGGCCGGATAGAGCGCGACCGGGCAGGTCACGAGCGACAGACGCAGAAAACCCTTCCAATTGGCGCGGGGGGCCATGGGCTACTCCAGACGCAACAGAGGACAAGTGTTGAGGATAACATTGCCGAGGTGCGAATCATAGCAACCGCCGGCGCGGAATCTTGCAACGGCGTTAATCGCCGCCTGCGCCGAGTTGCCCGGCGGCTCCATGGTTCGGAACATCGCCCGCGATCACGCGTTGCCCCGCCAATAAGACGCCGCGAGGAAGTCGCGGCCACCTGACGCGACAGCCACAGATTGAGGACACCATGGCAACCACACGAGAGCAGAAGCGCATCGTGGAAACTCCGACCGAGGCGCGCCAGGGCGAGCCCGGGCCGTCCGTGGCAGCGTTGCTCGCCATCTCGACCGGCCTTGCAATCCTGATTCTCGCCGTCGTCTGGTTCGTCTTCTTCCGGACCTGACGGCCGGATCCGGACAGCCGGGATCTTTCCGGCTCGCGGTTCGAAGTATCACTTGCGCCCGCCATGCCGCCGGCTCGTCCCGCGGCATGGCGGGCGCAATAGCATTTGCTGGTTGCAGGTCGTATATGACCAAAAAGTAACGCAGGCGGTTCCCTTCGTTCATATCCAGTTCACGCCGGAATTGCTCATCTCGGGTGGTGTTCATGCAGCCAGTTCTTGCGGCTATCTTTGGAGAGACGTGTGCGCCTGCTCGTTGTTGAGGACGACCCCGATCTCAATCGCCAGCTCACCAAGGCGCTGACCGACGCCGGCTATGTCGTCGATCGAGCCTTCGACGGGGAGGAGGGGCATTATCTCGGCGACAACGAGCCCTATGATGCCGTTGTGCTCGACATCGGCCTGCCGAAGAAGGATGGCATCTCGGTGCTGGAGGCCTGGCGCCGCAATGGCCGTACCATGCCGGTCCTGATCCTCACCGCGCGCGACCGCTGGAGCGACAAGGTGCAGGGCTTCGATGCCGGGGCCGATGACTATGTCGCAAAGCCGTTCCACCTAGAGGAGGTGCTCGCGCGCATCCGCGCCCTGCTGCGCCGCTCGACCGGACACGCCCAGAGCGAGCTCAGCTGCGGTCCTGTCACGCTCGACACCAGGACCGGCCGCGTCAGCGTTTCAGGCAATCCCATCAAGATGACCTCGCACGAATATCGGCTTCTGGCCTACCTGATGCACCATTCCGGGCGGGTGGTCTCGCGCACCGAGCTGGTCGAGCATCTCTACGACCAGGATTTTGACCGCGACTCCAACACCATCGAGGTCTTCGTCGGCCGCATCCGCAAGAAGCTCGACGTCGACATCATCCAGACCGTCCGCGGCCTCGGCTATCTCCTGACGCCGCCGCCTGCGCCCGGCGCGTAAGGGCGGGACGTCGAGCGGTCCGGGCTTGACGGCCGCGCTGACACGGGCCTTGTTCGGCCCATGACGTCCGACAACCTGACTTCCAGCCCCTGCCGGGACCGTTCCGATGGCCGCTAGCTCGCTTGCGAACCGACTGTTCTTGTCGGCGACAGCCTGGCTCGTGGTGATCCTCGCCATCACGGGCGTCGTGCTGTCGTCGGTCTACAAGGATGCCACGGAGCGCGCCTTCGACCGCCGGCTCAATCTCTATCTTCGGACGCTGATCGCCGAGGTCGCGACCCCGGACGAGCCGCCGGACCGCCAGTTCCAGTCCCTCGGCGAGCCCTTGTTCGAGCTGCCGCTGTCCGGCTGGTATTGGCAGATCACGCGCATCGACACCGAGAAGCCGGAGGTGCGCTCCTCGCGTTCGCTCTGGGACAAGAAGCTGCCGAAGCTGGAGGACCAGGGAGCCGAGCTCACCGCCGCCGGCATCCGGCTCGCTTACGTCGATGGGCCGGAAGGGCAGAACCTGCGCATGGTGGAGCGGCCGGTCGATCTCGGCGCCGACGGCAAGTTTCTCGTCAGCGTCGCCGGCGACGACACCGAGATCTTCGACGAGACGCGGAGCTTCGATTATTATCTCGGCGGCACGTTCACCGCGCTCGGCATCGTATTGCTGCTGACGACCGTGTTCCAGGTCCGCTTCGGCCTTGCACCGCTCAAGCGCATCTCGGAAGCGATCGCCGACATCCGCTCCGGGCGGGCGGAACGGCTCGAGGGTGAATTCCCGGTCGAGATCGCGCCGTTGGCGCGCGAGACCAACGCGCTGATCGACGCCAATCGCGAGATTGTCGAGCGCGCGCGCACCCATGTCGGCAATCTCGCGCACGCGATCAAGACGCCGCTCTCCGTCATCGTCAACGAGGCTGGCGCTCACGCCGCCGATCCGTTCGCGGCCAAGGTGCTGGAGCAGGCGGACGTGATGCGGGACCAGGTCACCCACCATCTGGAGCGCGCGCGCATTGCGGCGCGGGTCTCGGTGGTCGCGACGGTGACGGAGGTCGCGCCAGCCATCGAGGCGCTGCGGCGGACCATGGAGAAGATCCATCGCGACCGCGGCATCACGGTGGAGGCCAAGGCCGATCCATCCGCGAAGTTCCGGGGCGAGCGGCAGGATCTCGAGGAGATGGTCGGCAATCTCGTCGACAATGCCTGCAAATGGGCGGCATCGCGCGTCTTCATCGAAGTCGTGGTCCAGACCCCGCACCAGGCCGGCGCCAGCCCGCATTTGCGGATCATCGTCGACGACGACGGCCGCGGCCTGTCGGAAGCCGAGCGCGCGCAGGTCTCCCGGCGCGGCCAGCGGCTCGACGAGTCCAAGCCGGGATCGGGACTGGGGCTGTCCATCGTGGTCGAACTCGCCGCGCTCTATGGCGGCAGCCTTTCGCTCGGCGCTGCTCCGACCGGCGGCCTGCGGGCCGAATTGGTCCTGCCGGGACTGTAGCCCCTTGTTTGGACGCGGCTTTTTGTCCTCGCTGCTCACCGTCTGGAGGGGGCCTTGGCCATTCGACCGCACTTCCTAAACGGCTTCTTAAGTGGGGTCTCCTATGATCGCGCCCGGACGCATCCCATGTCCGCCATTTTACCGTGCATTACCCGGGCGCATGAGCCAGACATCGATCGAGCGGCTGAGGGAATATCTCGCGCAGCTCCCGCCGCAGTCGCAGGCGCTGCTGATGCGGGAGTTCGAGCGTGCGCTGGAACGCGGCCAGGATACGGCGGTTGCGACCCTCGTCCTTGAGCAATTGCGCAAGATCGTCCGCAAGAGCGAAGCCGATGAAGCGCCCGCGCCGCGCACGGACGATCTGTCGCGGCTGCTGTTCCAGGTCCTGGAACCGTTCCTGGTCGAGGCAGGCACCCCGATCCGGGCCGGCCAGATCCGCCGCTCCTCGCTGCAGCCGATCTGGCAATGGCTCGGCCGTGACGGAGCGCCGGCCAAGGTGAACGAATTCGAGGCGGCGCTGGCGCGCATGCCTGCCGATGCTGCAGGCCAGGTCGAGGCCTTGGCGCAGAAGCTCCAGGCGGTAGCCGCGGACGCGATTTTCGAGCTGACCGGACCTGGCGGCGGCGACAAGACGCGCGCGCTGGCCCGGGTCGGCCCGCCCAATGTCATCGAGGATCTCTATTCGATCGGTGCGGTGCTTCAGGTCCGGGAGGCCATCGCCAGCCTGAACGAGAGGCTCCCGCGCTTCCTGCGCGCATTCGGCGATTCCCAGATCGCCTCGGTGACGTCGGCGCTCAACATTCCGGTGCTGCAAACGCCGCAGATGCTGCCCTTCGCGCTCTCGATGGTCGTGCAGCGGATGACCGCGCCCTGGCAGATCATCCGCCTCGCGATCAAGATTGCCGCGTCCGACGACGAGATCCGCGTCGCGGCGACGCCTTATGGCGTTGCGGTCACGATCGCGCTGCATGATCTGTCCTGCGTTGCCGCGATCCTTCGCATGGACATCAAGCGCGGCCATTTCGACAACGTCGCCGGCAATCTCAAGACGCTGCACGATGGCGTGCGCGGCCTGCGCACCGAGCTCGATCTGCGCAACGATTCTGCCTGGGGCAAGCAGTTGACCTCGATCCGGGCCGACATCTCCAATGCCCTGCAATCCGAGATCGACAGCGTTCCCGGCCGCGTCCGCCGCATCCTTCGCCAGCGCCCGGAGAAGGACATTCCGCCGGGCGCGCGGATCGACAGTACCGAGGTCGAGGAAGCGGTCGCGCTGATCGACTTCGTCGCGACGTGCCGCAATTATGCAAGCGAGCTTGCCATCAACGAGGTGACGCTGCGCACCTATTCCGATCTCCAGCAATATGTGGAACGGTCGACCGAGCAGCTGGTGCAGTCTCTGCGCGCCGCCGATCACAAGGTCCGCACCTATCGGCAGCAGCAGGTGCAGGCCGCTATCCGCTTCTGCCAGGTTCTGTTCGGCGACGATTATGCCTCCCTGATGAGTCGCGCGGCAGAGAATGCGCTCACGGGCGAGCGCAAATCGTCACGCGCAAGCTGATTGAGCGCATGTTTTCGTGATCACAATTTCTGGTTGACGGTGCCGGTGGCGGGCCGTACGGTCCCCGTGAAAATCCGGGGAATTTCCGTTTGTGGGCGCATGAAACCCGTCATCAGCTCTATCGAAATCGAGAACCGAGTCATCGTAGCCAAGTACCGCAGGCTGATGGTTGGCGCCAAAGTGGTGCTGGTCGAGAAGGCAAGCGATCGGCAACTGCCTGAGACGATCACGCGGGTTGCATCTCGGGTTCCGGTCGGCGCGGTGCGCATCAGATTGCCGGATGCGATCAAGCCGGGAACATACTTCCTGAGGGCCTTCAACGGGCACGGCGAGGACGCGGCGCAAAGCGCGGATTTCGAGATCGGCTAAGCCGTTGGAGTATCACATTTTCGAGCCTGAAATGGGGTCGCGTGGAATTGACAATTGTCAATTGCCGCATTGTCCGGCCGTGGTGTAAAGGCACCTATAGGCGCGGTTCGCGCGCCGCCGGAAGCTTGCCAGATGACGCTATGGTTCGTGTTCGCGCTGATGACGGTCGCGGCGATTTTCGCCGTGCTCTGGCCGCTTGGCCGCGGTAGCCGCGCGCCGGACCAGGGCAGCGAGGTCGCGGTCTACAAAGACCAGTTGGCCGAGATCGAGCGTGATCTCGCCGCGGGGTTGATCCCAGCCCCGGAAGCCGAGGCCGCGCGCGTCGAGATCAGCCGCAGGCTGCTTGCGGCGGCGGCCAGCGAGCCTGCAATGGCGCCGAAGTCGAACCTCAAATGGCGCCGTGCGGCGGCTGTGCTGGCGCTCGGCGGCCTGCCGCTCGTCGCCATCGGCGTCTACATGCCGCTCGGTTCACCCAGGCTTCAGGATTTTCCATTGGCGCAGCGGGAGCGTGGGACGGGGTCCGGCATGGCCCAGTCGCTCGAGACCCTCGTCGCCCAGGTCGAGCAACATCTGGAGAAAAATCCGACCGACGGGCGCGGCTGGAATGTGCTCGCGCCGGTCCTGGAGCGGCTCGGTCGCTTCGATGACGCGGTGCGCGCCTATCGCAACTCGCTCACCTATAATGGCGAAAGCGCGGAGCGCCGGTCCGATCTCGGCGAAGCGATCTCGGCTGCAGCGGGCGGCGTGGTGACGGCCGAGGCCAAGACTGAATTCGAGCGTGCGCACGCCCTGAATGCGGATGACCCCAAGGCGAACTACTTCCTCGGTCTCGCCGCCGAGCAGGATGGCCGCAAGGACGAAGCAGCCAGGATTTGGCGCGCCTTGCTTGCAAAGGCGCCCGCGGATGCGCCGTGGCGCGCTTTGGTGCAGTCCTCGCTGGCGCGGGTCGGTGGAGGCGATACGATGCCTGCGCTGTCCGACGAGACGATTGCCGCTTCCAAGGATTTGGCCGAAGGCGATCGCAACGCGATGGTGCGCGGCATGGTCGATCGTCTGGCCACGCGGCTGAAGCAGAACGGCGATGACGTCGACGGCTGGCTGCGCCTGGTGCGCGCCTATCTCGTGATGGGCGAGCGGGACAAGGCGAAGGGGGCCTCCGCCGACGCCCGGCAGGCGGTCGCCAGCGACGCCGAACGGCTGCGCCAGCTCGACGAAGGACTTAAGACTCTCGGGCTCGGCGGATGACGATGTCGGGACGAGACGAGCGGAGAACGGATACGCCATGACGCGCAAGCAGCGACGTATGACCATCATCGGCGGCTCGCTCGCCGTGCTCGCGCTCGCAGCCGCGCTGGTGCTCAACGCACTTCGCGACTCCATCGTGTTCTTCTCGACGCCAACCATGGTCGCCGAGAAGCACGTCGAGCCGGGCAAGCGGTTTCGCCTCGGCGGGCTGGTACAGCCGGGCTCGCTGCAGCGCGGCGACAATCTCGCGGTGACCTTCGAGGTCGCCGACGGCAATGCCAAGCTGCCGGTTGCCTACAAGGGCATCCTGCCCGACCTGTTCCGCGAAGGGCAGGGGGTCGTTGCCGAAGGCGCACTCGACGGCAACGGCGTGTTCAAGGCCGATACCGTCCTTGCCAAGCACGACGAGACCTACATGCCCAAGGAGGTTGCCGACGCCCTGAAGAAGCAGGGGCACTGGAAGGACGATTACGATGCCAAGGCCTCGGACACCAAGGCCTCGGGCGAGAGCAAACCTGCGGCCACGACCGCACAAGGCAATCCGCAGGGAGCGATGCGGTGATCGCAGAATCCGGACATTACGCGCTGGTGCTGGCGCTGGCGCTCGCACTCATCCAGTCCATCGTGCCGCTGGTCGGCGCGCGGCTGCAAGATGCCGCCTTGATGAACGTGGCGCGCTCGACGGCGCTGGCGCAGCTGCTGTTCGTGGGCGCCTCTTTCACCGCGCTCGTGATGCTGCACGTGAACTCGGATTTCTCCGTCGCCAACGTCTACGAGAACTCCCACTCGATGAAGCCGCTGCTCTACAAGATCACGGGAGTCTGGGGAAACCATGAAGGCTCGATGCTGCTGTGGGTGGCGATCCTTGCGTTATTCGGCGGACTGGTTGCAGCCTTCGGCAACAATCTGCCGTTGTCGCTGCGTGCGCACGTGCTCGCGGTGCAGGCCTGGGTCGCCAGCGCCTTCTACCTCTTCATCCTCGTGACATCGAACCCATTCCTGCGCATCGCCACTCCGCCGATCGAGGGACGCGATCTCAATCCGGTGCTCCAGGACATCGGGCTCGCCGTGCATCCGCCGATGCTCTATCTCGGCTATGTCGGTTTCTCGATCTCGTTCTCCTTCGCAATCGCGGCGCTGTTGGAAGGGCGGATCGATGCGGCCTGGGCCCGCTGGGTGCGGCCGTGGACGCTGGTGGCCTGGATATTCCTCACGCTCGGCATCGCCATGGGCTCGTACTGGGCCTATTACGAGCTCGGCTGGGGCGGCTGGTGGTTCTGGGACCCGGTCGAGAACGCCTCGCTGATGCCGTGGCTCGCCGGCACCGCGCTGCTGCATTCGGCCCTGGTGATGGAGAAGCGCAATGCGCTGAAGGTCTGGACCATCCTCCTGTCGATTCTGACCTTCTCGCTGTCGCTGCTCGGCACTTTCCTGGTGCGCTCCGGTGTCATCACCTCGGTGCATGCCTTCGCCACCGATCCCACCCGCGGCGTGTT
This sequence comes from Bradyrhizobium sp. Leaf396, assembly GCF_001424605.1. Classification (NCBI taxonomy): domain Bacteria; kingdom Pseudomonadati; phylum Pseudomonadota; class Alphaproteobacteria; order Hyphomicrobiales; family Nitrobacteraceae; genus Bradyrhizobium; species Bradyrhizobium sp. Leaf396. The sequence continues at coordinate 174,065 of NZ_LMQJ01000045.1, read as the reverse complement.
CATTCTGCTGATCCTCTGCCTGTTCATCGGCGGAAGCCTGTTGTTGTTCGCAGGGCGCGCCACCTCGCTGAAGCAGGGCGGCCTGTTCGCGCCGATCTCGCGCGAGGGTGCGCTGGTTCTCAACAATCTGCTGCTTACGGTCGCATGCGCGGTCGTGCTGTTCGGCACCCTCTATCCGCTTGCGATGGAGATGCTCGCCGACTTCAAGATGTCGGTCGGCGCCCCCTTCTACAATCTCACCTTCTCTCCGCTGTTTGCCCTGTTGCTGCTTGCGGTGCCGTTCGGACCGATGCTGGCGTGGAAGCGCGGCGATCTGCTTGGCGTGGCGCAGCGCCTGCTCGCGGCGGGCGTGGCCGGGCTCGTGGTGGTTGCCATCGTCTGGGGCTGGGCGCGCGGCGGCAGCGCGCTGGCGCCGCTCGCGATCGGGCTGGGCGTCTTCGTCATCGCCGGCGCCGTGACCGACATCGTCGAGCGGACCGGCCTGGTCCGCTTGCCGTTCGCAAGTGTGCTGCACCGTGCGCGCGGCCTGCCCCGGTCGGCCTGGGGCACCGCCTTTGCTCATGCGGGCCTCGGCGTCGCTCTGATCGGGATCGTCTGCGAGACCACCTGGAACAGCGAATACATCGCGACCATGAAGCAGAACGACGTCGCCCATGTCGCCGGCTACGATCTGAAGCTGGACGGGCTGTTTCAACGCCAGGGCCCGAACTATCGCGAGATGATCGCGGAGTTCAAGGTCAGCCGCGATGGCGAGCCACTCACGGTGATGGCGCCCTCGAAGCGCAGCTTCACGACGCGCGGCTCCTCGACGACCGAGGCCGCGCTGCTGACCAGCGGCGCGAGCCAGCTCTACGTCTCGCTCGGCGACGCCACCGCCGAAGGCGCCATTGCCGTGCGCATCTATCACAAGCCGCTGGTGCTCCTGATCTGGTGGGGGCCGGTGCTGATGGCGTTCGGCGGTGTGCTGTCGCTCTCCGACCGCCGCCTGCGGGTCGGTGCGCCGAAGCCCGCGCGGGCCAGGCAGCGCCTCCAGCCGGCGGAGTGATCCGATGCGCAGGATGATGGCCGCCTTCGTCGCGTTGCTGCTGCTGGCCCTACCTGCGGCCCACGCCGTCCAGCCCGACGAGATCATGGCGGACCCCGCCAAGGAATCGCGCGCGCGAGAGCTGTCGCGCGAGCTGCGCTGCATGGTCTGCCAGAACCAGTCCATCGACGATTCCGATGCGCCGCTGGCGCGTGACCTGCGGCTTCTGGTGCGCGAGCGCATTGCGGCCGGCGACAGCAACTCGCAAGTGCTCGACTTCCTGGTCGCGCGCTACGGCGAGTTCGTGCTGCTGAAGCCGCGCTTCGAGCGGCAGACCATCCTGCTGTGGCTCCTTGGACCTCTGCTGCTGATTGGGGGTGGTCTGGCACTCTGGCTGCAAATCCGACGGCGCTCGCGGAATGGTGTTGATGTACCGGCGGCGCCCCTCACGCCCGAGGAAGAGGCGCGGCTCGCGGCCTTGATGTCGGACGACGCCAAGTCCTCCTGAAGCCGAGCCACGTAGTGCTACGTGGGCCACCGGCCCGCGGCGCGTGCTTCATGCTATGTTGACCTTTGTCTGGAAACTTGTCCGGGATTTCAATCCAGACCCTGAGTGCCTCCCCAATGTTCGCGAACAGCAATCTGACGATCCGATTCCTGGTCGGCGCGGTCGTCGCTGCACTATTGTTCCTGTTGGGCATCGGCGGCGGCACCGGCTTCATCGCGGTGCTCTATCTCAACAACGAGATCACCAGCCTGTCCTCGCAGTTCGCGGCCCTGAGCGGTCCCGCGCGCGACCATGCGATGCAGATCTATCAGCAGGCGCAGACCGCGTTCTCCTATTTCCTGATGGCCTGCGGCGTGATCGCCGTCCTCGCCGTCGCGATCTGCATCACCACCTGGTTTGCCGTGCGTAACGGCATCCTCAATCCCCTGGCGGCGATCGTGCATGCCATGCGCGAGGTCGCCGACCAGAAATTCGAGACGTCCGTTCCCGGGCTCGGCCGCACCAACGAGATCGGCCTGCTTGCCGGTGCGCTGGAGGTGTTCAAGACGAACGGCCTCGAGCGACGCCGCCTCTCCGAGCAGCAGCTGCACGAGGCTCAGCATCAGGCCGAGCGGTCGAGATTCCTGGACGATCGGATCAAGCGCTTCAACGATCTCGTCGCCAGCGTCGTCGACAGCGTGGCGTCCTCGGCCGTGCATCTGAAGACCAATGCCGAGACGCTGTCGCGGACAGCCAACGACACCAGCTCCAAGGCCAATGCGGTCGCGAGCGCAGCGAGCCAGGCCAGCGCCAGCGTCCAGACGGTCGCAGGCTCGGCCGAGGAGATGACGAATTCGATCGTGACGATCAGCCGCCGCGTCACGGATGCGACCCAGCGCGCCGAAGGCGCAGCGTCCCAGGCGGAAAAGAGCCGTGACACCATCCACACGCTGTCCGATGCCGCCGACAAGATCGGCGAGGTCGTCCAGCTGGTGCAGGCAATCGCATCCCAGACCAATCTGCTGGCGCTCAATGCCACCATCGAGGCGGCACGGGCAGGGGAGGCCGGCAAGGGATTTGCGGTGGTCGCCTCCGAGGTGAAGAATCTGGCCCATCAGACCAGCAAGGCGACGGAGGAAATCACCTCCCATGTCGCCAGCATTCAGGGGATCACCGCGGAGACGCGCGGCGCGATCGACGGAATTTCAAAGACGCTTTCAGAGATTTCGTCGATCATGTCTGGCATTGAGGTCGATACTGACCTGCAACGCAATGCCACGCAGGAGATCACGCGCAGCGCCCAGGACGCCGCGCACGGCACTCTCGATGTCTCCAACCATATCGTCCAGATCACCTCGACCTCGGCCGAGACGGGCCGCATGGCGGCCGAGGCGCGAGATTCCGCGGTCGACCTGTCGCAGCAGGCCGAGACCTTGAAGCGCGAAGTCGACGAGTTCATCGCCAGTGTCAGGGCGAGCTGAGAGCTCAATATCTCGATTTTCCCCGCTCGGCGGAAGCTCGCGTAAGTTCCTGTAATATCGGAACTTTCGGTCTGCGATAAACCGCCGCATCCGCGCGGCCCTTCATTACGAAAGTTTAACCCCGCCGCCAGCGCGCGGTAAGGCGGGAGTCCCCATCTTCAGGTCCGCAAGGTGCTGGCATCCGGCACCAAAAGGAATTCAAGGCCTGGAGATTTCTGCATGACCGACCGTATCGACCTCTCGAACCTTCCGTCGTACCGGCAGCCGCGCCGGTCGGTGTTCTCCGCGCGCAGGCTCGCGCTGATGGCTTCGGTCGTCGCGGGGCTCGGCGCGGCCGTCTATGGCTTCAGTCCGTCGACGTCACCGGCCGACCTGTTCTCCAGTCCGGCGCATGCGCAGGTCAACAACGAGGTTCGCAAGGTCGAACGCCCGATCGGCTTCGCCGATATCGTCGAGCGCGTGAAGCCGTCGGTGATCTCGGTGAAGGTCAACATGAAGGAGAAGACCGCGAGCAATGATGACGGCGACGATTCATCCTCGCCGTTCCAGCCGGGCTCGCCGATGGAGCGCTTCTTCCGCCGCTTCGGCGGACCGGATGGCTTCCCGGGACCGGGCATGAGGGGCGGTCGGGGCCGCGTCGTGCAGGGCCAGGGCTCCGGCTTCTTCATCTCGGCTGACGGCTATGCCGTGACCAACAACCACGTGGTCGACGGTGCCGACAAGGTCGAGATCACCACCGATGACGGCAAGACCTATACCGCCAAGGTGATCGGCACCGACCAGCGCACCGACCTCGCCCTGATCAAGGTCGAGGGCGGCTCGAACTTCCCGTTTGCCAAGCTCGCCGACGGCAAGCCGCGGATCGGCGACTGGGTCCTTGCGGTCGGCAATCCCTTCGGCCTCGGCGGCACCGTGACCGCGGGTATCGTTTCGGCCAGCGGCCGCGATATCGGCAACGGTCCGTACGACGACTTCATCCAGATCGACGCGCCCGTGAACAAGGGCAATTCCGGCGGTCCGGCCTTCGACACCAACGGCGAGGTGATGGGCGTCAACACGGCGATCTACTCGCCCTCGGGCGGCAGTGTCGGCATCGCGTTCTCGATCCCGGCCAACACCGTGAAGAGCGTGGTCGCGCAACTGAAGGACAAGGGTTCGGTCAGCCGCGGCTGGATCGGCGTGCAGATTCAGCCTGTGACGTCGGACATCGCTGACAGCCTCGGCATGAAGAAGGCCGAGGGCGCTCTGGTGGCGGAGCCGCAGGCCAACGGTCCGGCAGCGAAGGCCGGCATCGAATCCGGTGACGTGATCACCTCCGTCAACGGCGAACCCGTCAAGGATGCCCGCGAGCTTGCCCGCACCATCGGCGGCATGGCGCCCGGTGCGACCGTGAAGCTCAACGTGCTGCACAAGGGCCAGGACAAGGTCGTGAACCTCACCCTCGGCCAGTTGCCGAATACGGTCGAGGCCAAGGCCGACACCGACAAGGATAGCGGCAAGGGTGCCAGCCGCGGCACCGACGTGCCCAAGCTGGGCATGACGGTTGCGCCCGCCAATTCCGTGGCCGGCGCCGGCAAGGAAGGCGTCGTGGTCACCGAAGTCGACCCGAAGAGTGCCGCGGCTGAACGCGGCTTCAAGGAAGGCGACGTGATTCTCGAAGTCGGCGGCAAGAGCGTGAGCACGGCCAGTGAAGTCCGCGAGGCCATCAGCACGGCGCGGACCGAGAACAAGAACAGCGTCCTGATGCGCGTGAAGAGCGGCGGCCAGTCGCGCTTCGTCGCGGTGCCCCTCGCCAAGGGCTGAGCGCTTCAGGAGGCCACGAGATGAAGGGTGTCGCAGGCATCAGTCGCCCCCGCCGCGGCGCCCTTCGGGGAAGCAGCGCAACGTTTGCTTCCCCTATCTACCTTCCGGTGGAATACGCCCCCCTCCGTCGGAAGGCCTAGGGCGGTGAAGTCCCCCCAGCTTCACCGCCCGCCTTTTTCTCAATGCCGGCGTCTCTCGCTCGGCTTGCATGCGATTGCCGCCCGCGCCATGTTTAGAGAAGGTTGACCTCCTTGACCGCCGCCGAACGCACGATGCGCCTCCTCATCATCGAAGACGACCGCGAATCCGCCGACTATCTCGCCAAGGCGTTTCGCGAAGTCGGACACATTGCCGACCACGCCGCCGACGGCGAGGAAGGGCTCGCCATGGCCGAGAACGGCGATTACGACGTGCTCGTGGTCGACCGCATGCTGCCCAAGCGCGACGGCCTGTCGCTGATCGGCGCACTGCGCGACAAGGGCAACACGACGCCGGTGCTGATTCTCTCGGCACTGGGGCAGGTCGATGACCGCATCAAGGGCCTGCGTGCCGGCGGCGACGACTATCTGCCGAAGCCTTATTCGTTCGCCGAGCTCCTCGCCCGGGTCGAGGTGCTCTCCCGCCGCCGCGGCGGTCCTGCCGAGGATACGCTGTATCGTGTCGGCGATCTCGAGCTCGATCGGCTGTCACATCGCGTTGCCCGCGGCAAGGACGAGCTGACGCTTCAGCCTCGTGAATTCCGCCTGCTCGAGTACCTGATGAAGCACGCCGGCCAGGTGGTGACGCGCACCATGCTGCTCGAGAACGTCTGGGACTATCATTTCGATCCGCAGACGAACGTCATCGACGTGCACATCTCGCGGCTGCGCTCCAAGATCGACAAGGGCTTCGATCGACCGCTGCTGCACACGATCCGCGGCGCCGGATACATGATCCGTGACGGCATTCGGTAAACTCGTCCGCACCACGGCGTTCCGGCTGACGCTGGTCTACCTGCTGCTGTTCGCGATGTTCGCGGCTTCGCTGCTCGGCTATTTCGCCTGGAATACGCGGCGGCTCATCACCGAAGAGATCACGCAGACGGTCAACGCCGAGACCTCGGAGATCAACGAGATCTACGGTCGCCGCGGCTTGCGCGGACTCGTGCTCGCGATCGAGTATCGGGCGCTGCGGCCGGGCGCCAACCTCTATCTGGTGACGACGCCGACGGGGCAGGCGATCGCCGGCAATGTCGGTTCGCTCGCGCCCGGCGTGATGGCGACGCGCGGCTGGTCCGAGACCGCCTACCGGCGGCTCGAGGACGCCGATGACCGCGATCATCGTGCGCTGGTGCGCGTCACCGAACTCGAGAACGGCTTCCGGCTTCTGATCGGCCGCGACCTCGCCGAGCGGCGTCGTTTGTTCGGCATCGTCGCCAAGGCAGCGCAATGGTCGGTCCTGATCGTCGTCGTGCTCGGCCTCGGCGGCGGCATCTTCGTGGCGCGGCGTGTCTTGCGCCGCATCGACGCCATGACCGGCACCACGCAGCGGATCATGAGCGGCGACCTCAGCGAGCGCTTGCCAGTGGGGCGCAGCGGCGACGAGCTCGATCGGCTCGCCGAGAACCTCAACGCCATGCTGGAGCGGATCGAAGCGCTGATGGCGGGGCTGAAGGAAGTCTCCGACAACATCGCGCACGACCTCAAGACGCCGCTGACGCGCTTGCGCAACCGTGCCGAGGAGGCTCTGGCCAAGTCCGGCTGCGAGGCGGACTACCGCGCCGCGCTGGAGCGGACCATCGAGGAATCCGACGGGCTGATCCGCACCTTCAATGCGCTGCTGATGATCGCGCGTGCCGAGTCGGGCCAGGCGCGCGGAAACATGGATGATTTCGACGCTGCCGAAGTCGCGGGTGGCATCCACGAGCTCTACGAGCCGCTGGCCGAAGAGGACGGCATGACCCTGAAGGTCAAAGCCGAGCCGACGCCGGTTCACGCCAATCGCGAGCTGGTCAGCCAGGCGCTCGCCAATCTCGTCGAGAACGCGATCAAATATGGCAAGCCGGCGGCACAGGCAGCGGGAACCGTGGTCAGCATGGACGCCAGGCAGATCACGATTGAGGCGAGGCGGGAAGGCGAGCAGGTGCTGCTCAGCGTCACCGACCGCGGCCCGGGGATTCCCGAAGCCGATCGCAAGCACGTCGTCGAGCGATTCGTTCGGCTGGAGGCCAGCCGCACGCTGCCGGGCTCCGGCCTCGGCCTGAGCCTCGCCTCGGCGGTTGCGACCCTGCACGGTGGCGAACTACGCTTGGGCGCCGCCCACCCTGGTCTCGTCGCCACGCTCGTCCTGCCGGCGCGTACGGGCGCGGGCGACAGGGTTGCTCCGCCGCTGCAGGATGTGCCACAGAAGGTGGCATGAACCACTCCGCGCCGGGAAACGCGGACAAGCATGGTGAGAGACTGGCCGCGCGCTTTGCGGAAGCTCCCCATATTGCCGCTTCCGCAACCGACGAAAGACGCCTTGAGAATTGGCTGGCCGAACTCGAGCCGGCTCAATCGGCTCGTCTCGAATCCCTGCTGGCTCATCCTTTCGCGCGGGATATCTTGACCGGCATCGCGGAATTCTCGCCCTACCTGTTCGATCTCGTGCGGGCCGATCCCCTGCGCCTGATCCGTCTGCTCGACTGCGATCCGGATGTGCATCTGGCGGGGCTGATGGCGGAGGCGAGGGACGCCGTGCTCGCAGCCCCCGACGAAGCCGAGGTAATGCGCCTGCTTCGTCGCATGAAGGCGGAAGCAGCGCTGCTGATCGCGCTATGCGACATCGGCGGCGTCTGGCCGGTGATGCGGGTGACGGCGGCGCTGACAGACGTTGCAGTGTTCTCGGTGCAGGCGGCGCTTCGGTACCTGCTGCGGCAGGAAGCCGCACGCGGCAAGCTCTCTCCGTCCGATCCCGAGGCTCCCGAAGAGGGCTGCGGGCTGATCGTGCTCGCGATGGGCAAGATGGGCGCGGGCGAGCTGAACTATTCCAGCGACATCGATCTCATCGTGTTCTTCGACCCCGAGGCGACCACGCTCGCGCCCGATATCGAACCGCAGCCGTTCTTCGTTCGTGTGACCCAGGGGATGGCGCGCATCCTCCAGCAGCGCACCTATGACGGCTACGTCTTTCGCGTCGACCTGCGGCTTCGGCCCGATCCGTCCTCGACACAGGTGGCGATCTCGCGGGACGCCGCGCTGAACTATTACGAGCGGGAGGGGCGCACCTGGGAGCGCGCCGCCATGATCAAGGCGCGTGCCTGTGCCGGCGATGCCAGGGCGGGCGAGGCGCTTCTGTCAGAGATCGCGCCCTTCGTCTGGCGCAAGCATCTCGACTTTGCCGCACTCGCCGACGTGCACGACATGAAGCGGCAGATGCAGACCTATCGCGGCCAGAGCGAGGTCGCAGTCGAAGGCCACAACGTCAAGGTCGGGCGCGGCGGCATCCGCGAGATCGAGTTTTTTGCGCAGACCCAGCAATTGATAGCGGGCGGCCGCCATCCGGAATTGCGGGTGCGGCCGACGCTGAAGGCGCTGGATGTGCTCGCCTCCAGCAACTGGATCACCCACGCGGCGCGCGACGAGCTGACCACGGCCTACGAGTTCCTGCGCCGCGTCGAGCATCGCCTCCAAATGATCGCTGACGAGCAGACCCACACGTTGCCTGAGGACAGGCAAGCAGTCGAGCGCTTCGCGTGGTTCTTCGGCTATCCGGATCGCGAGGCCTTTGCGCGCGACCTCTTGCACCAGCTGCAGATCGTGCAGGGGCACTATGAAAAGCTGTTCGAGGGCGATGATCCGACCGGGACGGCCAAGCTGCCGGCGCTCGACTATAGTGCCGGCCCCGAGGACCCGCGCCTGCTTCAGCACCTGGCGACGCTCGGCTTCAAGAAGCCGGCCGCCGTCGCGCAGACGGTGCGCGACTGGATCACCGGCGACTATCGGGTGTTCCGGGTTGAGGCGACCCGGAATGCTTTCGTCGAGTTCGTGCCGGCTCTTATCGACGGACTTGCCCATGCCGAGGAACCGGACCGCGCGGTCGTGGCATTCGATGATTTCCTCGCGGCGCTCCAGCGCGGCGGCCGGCTGATCACGTTGCTCGGCCAGAACCGCGATCTCGTCGCGCTGGTGGCGCTGGTGCTGGGCGCGGCGCCCCGGCTGGGCGAAATGCTGGCGCGGCAGCCGCAGTTGATGGACGGTCTGATCGATCCGCGCTTCTTCGGCGCCATGCCCGACCGGGAGGAATTGTCGGGCCGGTTGGCTGCGACCGTGCAGGACGCCGGCTCATACGAAGAGTTCCTCGATCGGCTGCGCCTGTTCGGGCAGGAGAGCCTGTTCCTGATCGGCACGCGCATCCTGTCCGGCACCGTCTCTGCGCAACAGGCCAGCACGGCATTTGCCGACGTCGCCGAAGGCATCGTCCACACCGTGCATGGCCTCGTCGCCGATCGCTTCGCCGCCCAGCACGGCCGCATCAAGGGGCAGGAGACCGCGATCATCGCGATGGGCCGGCTCGGCAGCCGCGAGATGACGGCCTCGTCCGATCTCGACCTGATCCTGTTGTACGATTTCGACGGCGAGCATCCGGACTCGGACGGACCCAAATCGCTGCACGGCGCGCATTATTTCGCGCGCTTCACGCAGCGCCTGATCAGCGCGTTCACGACGCGCACCAATTACGGCGTGCTCTACGAGATCGACATGCGGCTGCGTCCGTCGGGGCGCGCCGGCCCGGTGGCCTCGAGTCTCGTTTCATTCGCGGACTACCAGGCCAACGAGGCCTGGACCTGGGAGCATATGGCGTTGACGCGCGCCCGCGTGGTGTCGGCGTCGGACGCCTTCCGGGAGCGGATCGAGCGCGTCATCCGGGACGTCCTGACCCGCCGCCGCGATCCCGCCATCACCGCCAACGACGTCGCCGACATGCGGCGCGCGATCGCCCAGGAAAAGGGCGAGGCCGATTGCTGGGATCTCAAGCATGCTGCCGGCGGCATGGTCGACATCGACTTCATCGCGCAATATCTCCAGCTCGTGCACGCTCACGACAAGCCGGACATCCTCGATGTCAGCACCGTGCAGGTGCTGGAGAACGCATGCAGGATCGGCGTGCTCCCGCAATCGGAGACCGAGATCTTGCGTGCAGCAGCCCGGCTCTATCACGACCTGACGCAGATCCTGCGGCTCTGCGTCAGCGACCGGTTCAAGCCGGAAACGGCGGGCACTGATCTCCAGCGCGTGATGGCGCGCGCCGGCGATGCGCCGGATTTCTCGTCGCTGGAGGCGCGCGTGAAGGAAACCCAGAGCGAAGTGCGGCGCGTGTTCAGGGCGCTGCTGGAAGGGACGTAGTCTGCTTCAGCGATGGAATGGCCTCGCGGACTTCAGGTGCGAGGCCCGCGCCGCCTGCATCCACCGCTCAGGCGGCTGGTTTTTCCGTGTTGGAAGGGAGCAGGCGTGCTAGCCTGCGCGTCACCGCATTGATCCGAGGGACGACCGGTTGATCGACAAGCTCGAACTATTGCTGGCGCTGGCGAAGGAGCGGCATTTCGGACGCGCTGCAGAGGCCTGCGGCGTGACGCAGCCGACGATGTCGACGGGGCTCAAGCAGCTCGAGGAGATTCTCGGCGTGATGCTGGTCCAGCGCGGGTCGCGGTTTCAGGGCTTTACCCCTGAAGGCGAGCGGGCGCTCGACTGGGCGCGGCGCATCGTGGGCGATGCCCGCGCGATGCGCGACGAGATCAACGGTCTGAAGCATCAGCTCTCCGGCGAGATCCGCATCGCGGCGATCCCGACCGTGCTCGGCATGGTCGCCGCGCTGACGACGCCGTTCCGCGCCAGGCATCCCGAGGTGCGGTTCCGCATCCAGTCCACCACCTCGTCCGAGGTGCTCGGGCTGCTCGAAAACCTCGAGGTCGATGCGGGGCTGACCTACATCGAGAACGAGCCGATCGGCAAGGTGCGCACCATTCCGCTCTATAATGAGAGCTACCGCCTGCTGACCGCGCCGGACGCGATGTTCGGTGATCGCGAGACGGTGACCTGGAAGGAAGTCGGGCAGGTGCCGCTCTGCCTGCTGACGCCCGACATGCAGAACCGCCGCATCATCGACCGCGCGCTGCGCTCGGTCGGCGCGGAGGCAACCCCGACGCTGACCTCGAACTCGCTGCTGGTGCTGTTCACGCATGTGAAGACAGGACGCTGGGCGAGCGTGATGCCCGCCAAGCTCGCCGAGACGCTCGGCCTGTCCGACACGGTACGCTCAATCCCGATCGTCGAACCCGACGTCAACTACAGTATCGGCATGGTGATCCCGCAACGCGATCCGATGACGCCGCTGATCGCGGCGCTGGTCAACGTCGCGCGAGAGGTCGCGCCTTCGCTGCAATTGTAGATTCGAGCAGGCGCCTCGTCCTTCGAGGCGCGCGAGGGGCGCGCTCCTCAGGATGAGGCTCCGTCCCATCGCGCTCTGCTGCCGCGCACTCATCCTCGTCCTGAGGGCCCGCCGCAGGCGGGCGTCTCGAAGGATGGCGCAAGCACGTAACTGGCGCCACCTCAAGCCGCGGCCGAGATCCCGGCCGCTGCCTTGATCGCGTCGCGCGGCAGGGTCACGCGCACGACGGTGCCGACCTCGAGCTTGGAGCGCAGCCGCATCGAGCCGCCGTGGAGCTGCGCCAGCGAGCGTGCGATCGCGAGGCCAAGGCCCGAGCCGTGATAGGTCTTGGTGAGCTGGCTCTCCACCTGCTCGAACGGGCGGCCCAGCCGCGCCAGCGAATGCGGCGCGATGCCGATGCCGGTGTCGGCGATCATCAGCACGATCCTGTCGTCGAGCTGCCGGCTGCGCACCACGACACGCCCGCCGTCGGGCGTGAACTTCACGGCGTTGGAGAGCAGGTTGACGATGATCTGCTTGGTGGCGCGGCGGTCGGCGACGACCGAGATCGATTTTGCGATGTCGGCGTCGAGCGTCAGGTGCTTGTCCTGGGCACGGCCGGTGACGACCCGCAAGGATTCCGCAAGTGTCTTGGAGAGGTCCAGCTCCTCCATGTCGAGTTTCATCCGGCCAGCCTCGATCTTGGACATGTCGAGTATGTCGTTGATGACCTCGAGCAGATAATGGCCGCTGGTCAGGATGTCCTGACAGTATTCCTGATATTTCTCCGAGCCGAGCTCCCCGAACATGCCCGAGCCCATGATCTCGGAGAAGCCGATGATGGCATTGAGCGGCGTGCGCAGCTCGTGGCTCATATTGGCGAGGAACTTCGACTTGGTCTGGTTGGCTTCCTCGGCGCGGGTCTTCTCGCGCTGGTACTTCTCGGCGAGGTCGGCGAGCTCGACCGCCTGGCGCTCGAGCGCGGCTTGCGAGCGCTTGAGGTCGATGACCGTGGCGCGCAGGCGCAGATCGTTGTCGACCAGCTTCTGCTCGTGCTCCTTGATACGGGTGATGTCGGTACCGACCGAGACGTAGCCGCCGTCCTTGGTGCGGCGCTCGCTGATGTGCAGCCAGCTGCCGTCGTCGAGTTGCGCCTCGAAGGTGCGTGCGCCCGGGCCCTGGACTCCGGTCTCGTTGTGGCGGGTGCGCACCTCGGGCATGCGGCCGACTTCGAGCACCGTCTCGTAGGAGGTGCCGGGAATGACGGCCGTGTCGGGCAGCTTGTGCAGGCGCTGGAAATGCGAGTTGCAGAGCACCAGGCGGTCGCTCGCGTCCCAGAGCACGAAGGCTTCCGGAATGGTCTCGATCGCGTCGCGCAGGCGTAGATCGGCTTCCACCGTCTTTTCCGCAAGGCTCTTCTGCTCGGTGATGTCGACGGCGATCCCGATCAGGTGAACGCTTGAATCGGTCGCCCCGCGCGTCTTCTCGCAGCGAACGCGCAGCCAGATCCAGTGCCCGTCGACATGCTGCATCCGGAAGGTCTGGTCGATATGGTCGATCTTCTCGGAGATGAGCTGGTCGGCGATCTCGAACAGGTCGATGTCGTCGGACTTCACCAGCGCGTTGACTTCGCCGAAAGTGAGGAGCTCGTGGCGGCCGTCGAGGCCGAGCATCGAGAACATCGATTGCGACCAGAAGATCCGGCCGCGCGACAAGTCCCAGTCCCACAGCCCGCAGCGGCCGCGATTGAGCGCGGTGTCGATGCGCCCGCGCACGGCATCGTTGATGAGGTCGCCCTCGCGGGCGCGGGTCGACTGCCAGTGGAAGGCGAAGCCGAGGATCAGCACGACGAAGCCGGTGGTTGCCGACAGCGTCACCGAGAGCGCGGCGTCCGAGCCCCAGATCGGCTCGTTGCGCTCCTGGATCACGGTGACGAAGCCCGGCAGCGACTTGATCTGCCGCGAGGTCGCCATCGCCGCATTGCCGTTCGGCAATGTCATGTCGGAGATGTTGCCGTCGCGCGTCGGCGCCGCGAGCAATTGGGCGGTCGTGATCGCATCGAGCAGCCGGTCGTTGCCGGAGGGATCGCTGTCGATCGGGATGCGGGCGAGGACGCGGCGGTCGATGCCAGCCGAGGTGACGATGACGTGGCGGCCCGAGGCCATGCCCCAGGACGGAATGAGATCCGGCAACATCGCCGGCAGGCTGTCGATGGTCTTTGGTCGGTCGTGGCGCACCGAGGTGAGGCGGTCGATGCGCTCGGCGAGCAGGTCGGCGAGCGCGCTGATATCCTGGCGGATCACCAGCCGCTTCTGGCGCGTTTGATCGACCACCTGCACAAAGGCACCGAGGCAGATCGTGATCAGGAAGGCGATGATGAGCGTCGGAACGGCGCGGCGCAGCGCCGGCTCTGCGACCAGCAGCCGATGATAGGCAGGTTTCGCGATCGATTGCGCCAATCCCTTGATCGAATCGGATTGGACGCACGCGTTCGCGGCGTCTGCGCGCGCCATGCCTTCGGCCCCCTGAAAACGAGCTTCGAAAGCAGCCCCACGTCGCTTTCGAATCACACTGATTTGAATCCAGTTTTCGCGGGCTGTCGAGAGTCAACGAATCGTTAACGCGAAATTATTCTTATCCAACACGCAGTTTGTGCATCGGGCGTCCGCAAACCCACGGACGCGAGGAGTCCGAAACGGGAACGTGTGTCTCACCATGCGTCCTTCATCACGCGCGCGGCGGTTCCGCGTGACTGATGACGCGCTTCACGCTCGGGAATGCACGCCGCAACGCGCGCTCGATCGCGTCGACATGCTCGTGCACCTTGATCACGCTCATCGACGGCGCTGCGCGGCAATGGAAGTTGACGATCTCGCCGGCGTCCGTGTTGCGGACCCGCACGTTATGGATGTCGTGGATCTCGCTGCCGGCGGCGTATTCCGTCAGAGCAGCCGCGATGGTCTGCACCCTGTCAGGTGCGGCATCGACCCCGAACGGCAGTTCCGGTTCCATGGGCTCGATGTGGACGTCGACCTCGACGTCCTCGCCGAACTCTTCCTTGATCTTGCGCTCCAGCGTGTTGGCGATGTCGTGGGCGGCCTCGAGCTGCATTGCGGCGTCGACCTCGAGATCGATGCTGACGATCAGCTTGGCGCCGAGGTCGTGCACGGTGACGTGGTGGACCGCGAGGCCGGAATTATGCGCGATCACCATGATGCGGTCGTGGACGGTCTCGTTGTCGCGAGCGACAGGCACCGCAGCGAACGTGAGGTCGGCGTCTCCGAATGCCTTGGTCACTGCGGCCTGTGCGTTGCGCTTGATCTCCTCGACGCGGTCGATCGGATAGGTTCGCGGGACCTTTGCGATGGTGTCGATGAACGTGGTCGCTCCGACCATGCGCACGCGCAGCCGGTCGACGTCGATCACGCCCGGCACGCCGCGGATCGCGGCGGTGGCCTTCTCCTGCGCGCCTTCCGGCGCGCGGTCGACCAGTGTCTGCACGGTTGAGCCGGCCAGGCGCAGGCCGAGAGCTGCGATCATGACCGCGACCGCGGCCGCGGCCGCCGCGTCGCCCCACCAGAAGCCGAGCGCGGCGAGGATCAGGCCCGCGATTACCGCGAATGAGCCCATGACGTCGGAGGCGAAATGCAGCGCATCCGCCGCCAGCGCCTGGCTCCTGGTCTCTCGCGCGGCGCGCTGCAGGGCGCGGGCGCGCCAGAGATTGACGACGATGTCGATCACCAGCACGACGAAGGGCACGGCCGAGATGGTCGGCGGCGGGGTTCCCTCGCTCAGCCGGCTATAGGCCTCGACCAGAATGCCGCCGGCAAGCACGTAGAGCAGGGCGGTGACGCCAAGGGCAGAGATGCTCTCCAGCTTGCCGTGGCCGTAATGATGCTCCTCGTCCGCCGGCTTGTCGGACACCCGCACCACCGCCCAGGTGATGATGGTGGCGACCAGGTCGATCGAGGAATGCAGGGCTTCGGAGATCAGCGCCAGCGAGCCGATTGCGATCCCGACCGCGAACTTCGCCGCCGCCATGCCGCCGCTGGCGAAGATCGAAATCGCCGCGACCGAGGTTTTGCTGTGCTGGGAGGTCATGGCGGGGATTTAGCAGCCCAGCGTGGGACATCAAGCAATGATCCACAGAAGTAGTCGCGAGTGACTTGCAGGAGCGAAGCTATCGCGGTTGCTCTTGTATGGAAAGCTCACCCGTGCCTCTTCCTCGGTCATGGCCGGGGCGAGCCGGCCATGACGCCGTGGAGGGAGGCGGGCCATGTCGTTCCGTCCGCCGCTCCTACAACGCGACCACAATCTTCCCCAGGTGCTTGTTCGCCTCCATGTGGTCGAATGCCTTTTCAATGTCGTCGAACGAAAACACCTTGTCGATCGGCAGCTGCAGTTTTCGCGATTCCACAGCGCCCCAGATGTCCTTGCGCACCTCCTCGAAGATCTCACGGACCTCCTCGATGGTGCGGCTGCGGAAGGTGACGCCGACATAGTCGATGCGCCGGGCCGCATGAAGGTCGAAGTTGAAATCGGCATGGGTACCGCCGAGCCGGCCGACATTGACGATGCGGCCCTTGATCTTCGTCGCGGCTAGATTCTGGCTCGCGACCTTGCCCGAGACCTGGTCGACGATGAGATCGACGCCTTCTCCGTTCGTCGCCCTCAGCACCTCGTCGACCCATTTGGGATCGGAGCTGTCGACGGCGAGATCGGCGCCATATTCCTTCAGCCGGCCGCGGCGATAGGCATCGGTCGATGTGCCGATCACGAGCTTTGCGCCCTTGAGCCTGGCAATCTGCATCGCCATCAGGCCGACGCCGGAGCTGGCGCCCTGGATCAGCGCGCTCTGACCCGCCTGCATTCCGCCAACGGTAACGACCGCGTTGTGCATGGTCGCGAGTGCGACGGGGAGGGTGGCGGCCTCCTCGAAATTCATGTTCGAGGGGGCGTGGAACAGCCGGCCGTGATCGGCCAGCGTATATTCGGCGAACGCCGCACCGCCCGAGCCCATGATGCGGTCGCCGACCTTGACGCCTTTGGCGTCCGGCCCGAGCTCGGCGACTTCGCCGGCCCATTCCATGCCGAGCACGGTGCCGACGCCGCCGGCCGCCCCATGGGCGTGTCCCTTGCGCATGCCGGTGTCCGCCCGGTTCAGCCCGCAAGCGCGGACCTTCACCAGCACCTGCGTGCCTTTGGGCTTTGGTTGAGCGACGTCGGAAATCCGAGCGCCGTCAGGACCATAGACATAAGCTTTCATGCAATGCTCTCGCGACTTACAGTGATTATTCCGCAGCTTCGCGTTGCGGCTGAACGATCATGCCTTCCAGTCGGCCGCGGATGATTGCCTCCGCTTCGCGCACGATGCGGGAGACGAGCTCGGCGCAGCTCGGGATGTCCTGAATTAGGCCCTGGACCTGGCCGGCTGACCAGATGCCTTCGTCGGAATTGCCGGTGGCATAGACCATCTTGCCGCGGGCACCGGCGACGAGCTCGCGGATGTCCTCGAACTTGGCGCCTTCCTTTTCCATGGCGACGACCTTGGTCGAGACGGCGTTCTTGGCGACGCGCGAGGTGTTGCGCATGGTGCGGAAGATCAGCTCGGTCTCGCGCTCGTCGTTGGCGACGATCTTCTCCTTGATGAGCTGATGGATCGGGCTCTCCTTGGTCGCCATGAAGCGCGTGCCCATGTTGATCCCTTCTGCGCCCAGCGCCAGCGCCGCCACGAGGCCGCGAGCGTCGGCAAAGCCGCCCGAGGCGATCATCGGGATCTTGACCTTGTTCGCGGCGGCCGGGATCAGGATCAGGCCGGGCGTGTCGTCCTCACCGGGATGGCCGGCGCATTCGAATCCGTCGATCGAGATGGCGTCGACGCCCATGCGCTCGGCCGACAGCGCGTGTCGGACGCTGGTGCATTTGTGCACGACCTTGACGCCATGTTTTTTGAACTCCTCGACATGCTCCTGCGGCTTGTTGCCGGCGGTCTCGACCACCTTGACGCCGCTCTCGATGATGGCGGCCCGGTATTCGGCATAGGGCGGCGGCTTGATCGCGGGCAGGATGGTGAGATTGACGCCGAACGGCTTGTCGGTGAGGTCGCGGCAGCGCGCGATCTCCTTGGTGAGGTCCTCCGGCGTGGGCTGGGTCAGCGCCGTGATGAAGCCGAGCGCTCCGGCATTGGCAACGGCGGCAACCAGCTCGGCCCGGCCGACCCACTGCATTCCGCCCTGGACGATCGGGTGCTCGACGCCGACGAGCTTGGTGAACCGTGTCTGCAACATGATGTGCTTCCCCCGCGCCCTGCGTGGCGCTCTCTGTTATCGGTTGATCGCGGCAGGATGCCGCCCGGGTCGGGAAATGTCTATCGCGCCGGCGCGCGGCCAAGGCAGGGCGATCATGCGGGGATGCGGATGATTCCGTGCGGCGGATAATTGGAGTGCATGGAGCTTCTCCGGTGCGACGGTTGGGCCGTGCCGCTCCGTCCAGGGGCTCCAGGGCTTCCCTTACTCCGCCGACAGCCGCACCATCTGGCGGCCGCCGTTCATTTGCTTCAGGCTGTTGACGAAGTTTTCCGGGCGCTGCCAGCGATGGGGCACCTTCAATCCCATGAACTCCGCGATGTCGCCGATGAAGCCGGTGCAATTCATGGTCTCGGCATTCCACACCGGAGAGCTGGCCTGCAACTCCTTGATGTAGGCGAACACGCGCTTGGCGTCGGCCTCATTGAGATAGACCCGATAGTTCGCGGTCAGATATTCCGGATCGAGATCGCCGTAGCTTGCGCCGGTCTCGGATGGCACGAAGGTGATGTGACCCAGCACATAGGCGAGCGTGTCGCCGGCGGGCGTGAGGCCCGCGACCTCGACCGCTTTCTCGCTGGTCTTGCCGTACCAGACGAAGGCATGGCCCCAGCTCGCGGCGGTCCGCGCGCGGAAGTCGACGTAGTAGGGGCCCTTCTCCGCGCGCGCGACGGAGCGCCGCGCCGCTTGCGGCTGAGGTCGCGAGGCGGTGTCCGCCGTCGCAAGCGCGTTGGCATCGGCAACGCGCTTGTTTGCCTCGTGGGCCGAAGCCGAGGGCGTCGTGCACGAGAGCATAGCCGCAAGAGCGAAGCCCGCGAGGATGCAGGATCCCGATCGATCAGCTTTCTTCGTCACGCTATTCCCCTCGACTGCCGGCTGCTACGCAGATGCGCGTATTCCGCTGCGCGTCAGTAGCGCGCCGCGACGGGACCGGGCGCCTTGCCGATCGGGGCCTTTCCAACCGGGCTCTTGCCAATCGGCATCTTGCCGATCGGCGCCTGCTCGGCCGGATAGACCGGCACCGGCTGGCGTCGCGGTATATCCGCAGCGTTTGCAGCCGTCACCAGAGCAAGCGTAGCACCCAGAGCGATTACGATTTTCTTCACAGTCATACCCCTGAAGGTTTGGTCCAACACGACAGCGCCGTGCCCCCCAGACACGCCGCAGAGATGGGCGTCCGAATGCGTCCAAGTTGCGGCGTGCACGGGACATGTTGGCGGCATATCTCTGACGCGCGCAGATGTGATGTTTGCAGGGATTGGTGGAGATCGCTTGCAGGGCGACGCGGCGTGTCGTCCTCAGGCAGAGTCCTCGCCGCGGGACGCGGGCAGCGGTGCATCCTGATCGTTGCTTGGGCCGAAACGCCTGAACAGCCAGATGCCTGCGATCAGGCCGGCCAGGCCGCCGACGGGACCGATGGCGAAGACCGCGCCCATGGCGATGCCGCCATCGTTGCCCGGTCCGGCGAGAGCAATCACCAGCGCGGCCAGCGCGGACCAGCCGGCGACCAGGCCAATCAGGGCGAACAGGATGGCGATGAGGATGCGCATGCGGATGTTGGTCGCGCGGAGGCGACCCGCGGTTCGAGTCCGCAATCATGGCCTCGATGCCGAACAGCTGAGCCTTGAGCAGGACCAGGTCGGCTTGCGACTTCGACAGCTCTGCCCTTGAAAGCATTCAGCGCTGCCGATGCATCTTGCACCGCGCCTGCTCAGGCTGCTTGCGGTGTCGAGTTGGTGGCTTCGTCGAGCGCGGCGGCGATGTCGCGCATGCTGATCACCGAGACGAGGCTGTAATCGTCGATTACGGGCAGGTGACGGATGTGATGACGGTTCATCAGATGGCGCACGTGCTCGATCGTATCGCTCGAGGTGCAGGAAACGAGTTGCTGTACCGACACCAGCTGCGAGACCTTGACGTTGACGGCATTGGCGCCGTGCTCGACGACGGCGCGTACCACGTCGCGTTCGGTGAACATGCCGACCGCGGTGTTGCCCTCGGAGCGGACGACGTCCTTCACCACCAGCGCGCTGATGTTGTTGGTGCGCATCAGCTTGGTGGCGATACCCACCGTTTCATTCATGCGCACCGTGACGACACGCGGCGTCTTCTTGCGCAGGATGTCTCCGACCAGCATTTCAACCTCCCTGACTTTGACGTTGAGAATAGTCTGGTATACATAATGCCAATCGTCAAGCGCTGGTTTGGCTGATCCGAAGAATCTTGCGGCAGCGGTGCTGACGCAAAGGCGGCTTCGCTGCGCTTGCATGCTCGGCGGTCCTGGGCGGCGACCTTGCGGCCAACGAAAACGCCCGGCCGCGAGGCCGGGCGTCGAACTCACGCTAGCTGGGCGAAGGCGTCAGATCGTGGATTTCGCGACCACGATCTTGCGCCAGGGCTTGAGCACGGCGATCGCCAGCAACGACGCCAGGATGTTGGCGCCGGCGGCAATGATGAACACGCTGTCCCATGTCCCTGAAGACTGCTGCATGTAGTTGGCGATCGGCACCAGCAGCGCGGCGGTGCCCTTCGCGGTGTAGAGCAGGCCGGCATTGGTGGTCGCGAACTTGGCGCCGAACGTGTCGGTGCAGGTCGAGGGGAATAGCGAGTAGATCTCGCCCCAGGCGAAGAACACGAAGCCCGAGAGCAGCACGAACCAGACCGGATCGTGGCCCCAGAGGTAGAGCATCCAGATCCCGAAGCCTTCCATGCCGAAGGCGATGAACATCGTGTTCTCGCGGCCGATCATGTCGGAGATCCAGCCGAAGAACGGACGCGTCAGGCCGTTGAGCACGCGGTCGATCGTGGCTGCGAAGGTCACCGCCGTCATCGTCACCGCCATCAGCGTGACCGGCACGTTGTCGACCTTCCAGTCGGCCGCGATCGGCTTCAGGTTGGCCGTCACCATCAACCCGCCGGCGCCGACGATCACGAACATGAAGTACATCAGCCAGAAGATCGGCTGACGCAGCACCTCGGTCGGCTGGTAGTTACGCCGGGTCTGGAGCAGATTGGCGTTCGCGACCACGTTCGGCACCTGTCCCGCCTTGGGCGCGAGCAGGAAGAAGGCGAGGATGCAGATGACAATGCCTTGCCCGAGGCCGAAATAGAGGAATGTGGCCTGGAAGCCGCTGTCCTTGATCATGGCCTGGATCGGCGCGACGGTCAGCGCTGAGCCGGCACCGAAGCCCGCGGCGGTGATGCCCGCGGCGAGACCGCGCTTGTCCGGAAACCATTTCAACGCATTGCCGACGCAGGTGCCATACACGCCGCCGGCGCCGATGCCTGCGATGATCATGCCGAGATAGTAGCCGTTGAGCGAGGTGGCCTGCGCGTTGATCGCCCAGCCGACGGCGCAGAGCACGCCGCCGACCAGCACCACGATCCGCGGGCCGTATTTGTCGACGAACCATCCTTCGATCGGCACCAGCCAGGTCTCGAACAACACGAAGAGGGTGAAAGCCCACTGGATCGAGGCGCGATCCCACCCGAATGTTTTCTGAATGTCCGGGACGAAGAACGTCCAACCGTATTGATAGTTGGCGATCATCACCATCGCCGCCACGCCGATCGACAATTGCAACCAGCGATAGGCATCGCTCACACGTGTTGCACTAGGGGCCGCAGCCGACTGCACCATGTCCGTCATTCAAAACCCTCCCGAACGCGCCGATCATTTTTATGCCTGCGCCGGCGCGCAGCTTGGTATGCATTATGCCAAGATTCAAGCGAAGGGCGGCGAGGTGCGGCGAAATGGCGCAGCCTTCTTCACATGCGCCATGAGCGCGGGCTTGTAAAGCCCCCATCGCCGCGATCCCGTCGGCGGGATCGTGAAATTCATATAAGCAATTGAATTTACGTAGTTATATTCTGATGTCGGACTGCTGGATCTCAGCGGAGGGCCAGTGCGCTTGCGGATCTTTGAGGCTTTGCGCTGGTCGCATGATCTGACGCGCGGTCATTTCCTCACCGTGCGGCGGCTGGAATTCTATATTCCAGAAGTCCGGCCTGCGACGGTTTGGCACTGCTCGCGGTACCGATTGGTCCGGCCGCGCCTCAGGCCATCGACGTGCGCAGGCGGCTGTAGCCTTCCTGGATCGCGGACCAGAACAGGGCGACGAGGCCGAGCGCCATGATCGTGCTGACGAGACCGTTGGAGAAGAACACGCCGAGCGAGCCCTGCGATCCCAGCAGCGATTGCCGGAAGGACTCCTCCGCCTTGTCGCCGAGCACGATGGCGAGCACCAGCGGCGCGAGCGGGTAGTTGCACTTCTTCAGGAGATAGCCGAGCACGCCGAACACCAGCATCAGCATCACGTCGAAGGTGCTGTTGTGCACCGAATAGGCGCCGATCGCGCACAGCACCAGGATGAGCGGCGCGATGATGCCGAAGGGCACGCGGAGGATGGCGGCAAAGATCGGCACGCAGGTGAGCACGACGATGAGGCCGGCGAGATTGCCGAGATACATCGACGCGATCAGGCCCCAGACGAATTCCTTCTGCTCGACGAACAGCATCGGACCCGGCTGCAGACCCCAGATCAACAATCCACCGAGCAGGACTGCTGCGGTGGGGGAACCCGGCACGCCGAGCGAGAGCATCGGCAGCAGCGCGGCAGTGCCGGCGGCATGGGCAGCGGTCTCCGGCGCGATCACCCCTTCGATCTCGCCCTTGCCGAAATTGTTGCCGCGTCGCGCCAGGCGCTTGGCGATACCGTAGCTCATGAAAGATGCGGGCGTAGCACCGGCGGGCGTGACGCCCATCCAGCACCCGATCAGGCAGGAGCGCAGCGAGGTCATCCAATAGGCGGGGAGTTCCCGCCAGGTATGCAGCACCACGCGAAGGTTGATGCTGGCGTTGCCGCCGCGGAACGCCAGCCCTTCCTCCATTGTCAGCAGGATCTCGCCGATGCCGAACAGGCCGATCACGGCGATCAGGAAGTCGAAGCCGTTGAGGAGCTCGGTGACGCCGAAGGTCAGCCGCAACTGGCCCGTGATCGAATCGAGGCCGACCGCCGCGAGGGCAAAGCCCATCATCATCGCCGCGATCGTCTTGAACGGCGGCTCCTTGCTGAGGCCGACGAAGGAGCAGAAGGCGAGGAAATACACCGCAAACTTCTCCGCCGGGCCAAACCGCAGTGCGAAGCCCGCGACGAGCGGGGCAACCAGCGTGATCATGATGACCGCGAACAGCGCGCCGACGAAGGAGGAGGTGAAGGCGGCCGTCAGGGCTTCGCCGGGTTTGCCCTGCTGCGCCATTGGATAACCATCGAAGGTGGTCGCCACGGACCAGGGTTCGCCGGGTATGTTGAAGAGGATCGATGTGATGGCGCCGCCGAACAAGGCGCCCCAATAGATGCAGGACAGCATGATGATCGCCGATGTCGGCGGCATGCTGAAGGTGAGGGGGAGAAGGATCGCCACCCCGTTGGCGCCGCCAAGCCCCGGCAGCACGCCGATGATGACGCCGAGCGTGATGCCGATGATCATCAGCATGATGTTGTAGGGCTGCAGGGCGACCGCGAAGCCGTGAAACAGATTGGCCAACTCTTCCATGTCGATATGTCCTGCAGCGGTAACGAAAGATGCGGCGCAGCTCTTACAGACCGAGCCATTCCTCGAATGGGCCCTTGGGCAGCGGGACCAGGAACCAGCGCTCGAACACGAGATAGGTCAACACCGGCATCCCGATCGCGACCGCGACGGTCGTCAGCCAGCGATAGCCGCCGAGCCAGCGCATGAACCAGGCGATAAAGACCGTCGAGGCGACGTAGAGGCCGATGAACGGCATCGAGCCGACATAGATCGCGGTCGGCACGACGACGCTCATGACCTGGCGCAGCTGTCCCCATTCGGCGAACAGTCGGCCGTCGTCGTCGCGCTGCGCATGCCAGAGGTTGATGGCGCTTGCGACGACGATGGTGGCACCGACATAGAAGGGGAAGAAGCCGGCACGCGGGCCCTCCGCGCCCCAGCTGATGCCGGCCTTCACGCTGCCGAAGATCACGACGAGGCCGAAGACACCGATCAGCAGCGCCATCCCGATTTCCAGCGTTTTGTGCGCCGGGCCAGATTCGGATCGTTCAGTCATGGGATCTCCAGGCGGAATGGCGATGGTGCGCGGTCACGGCCGACGGGAGGACGACCAGCGTCTTCAGCCGTCGTCGACGTCGCGGCTCAATTTCCCGATGCGAGGAAGCCTGCATCCTTCATCAGGCCTTCGTGGCGCTTCTCCTCCGCCGCGACCCACTTGGCGTAGTCGGCGCCTGTCAGGAAGGTCGTGTTGAAGGCGCCGTTTTTCATGAAATCCTGCCATTCCGGCGTGGCGCGGACTTTCTTGAACAGTTCGACATAATATTCGACCTGATCCTTCGTCGCCTTGGGCGACATGAAGACGCCGCGCAGCATGAGATATTCCATCGCAAGGCCCTGCGATTTGCAGGTCGGAACATCCTTCCAGGCCTTGCCGTCGGCGATCGGCTCGTCATAGGCCATTGGCTGGGCGTCGAACACGCAGAGCGGACGGAGCTTGCCGCCGCGCCATTGCGCGACCGCCTCGATCGGATTGTTGACGGTGGAATCGACGTGATTGCCCACGAGCTGGACGGCGACTTCGCCGCCGCCCTTGTAAGGAATGTAGGTGAACTTCGCCTCGATCGCCTTCTCGATGCCGACCGTGATGATCTGGTCTTCCTGCTTG
This sequence comes from Bradyrhizobium sp. Leaf396, assembly GCF_001424605.1. Classification (NCBI taxonomy): domain Bacteria; kingdom Pseudomonadati; phylum Pseudomonadota; class Alphaproteobacteria; order Hyphomicrobiales; family Nitrobacteraceae; genus Bradyrhizobium; species Bradyrhizobium sp. Leaf396. The sequence goes on along the minus strand of NZ_LMQJ01000045.1, from coordinate 149,881 downwards.
GAGCCGGTGCCGCCCATCTTGAATGAGCCGCTTGGTGCCTGCTTCGCAGCGTCGACGTAATCCTTCACCGTCTTGTACGGCTTCTCGGCATTCACCCAGAGCACGAATTCGTCGAGCGCCAGCATCGCCACCGGCGTCAGATCCTTCCAGTTGAACGGAATTCCCGTCGCCAGCGGCGTGGTGAACAGGTTCGACAGCGTGATGATGATCTTGTGAGGATTGCCTGACGACGTCTTCACGTCGAGGAAACCTTCGCCGCCCGCCCCGCCGGCCTTGTTGATGACGACCAGCGGCTGCTTCATCAGATTGTGCTTGGTGACGATGCCCTGGATGGTGCGTGCCATCTGATCGGCGCCGCCGCCGGTGCCCGCGGGCACGATGAACTCGACCGGACGGACGGGCTCCCAGGCTGCGTGGCTTGCGGTACTGCCAACGCATGACATCGCGATTGCCGCCAAAGCGACATTCAGAACGAACGGCTTCATCTGTTTCTCTCCCTGTCGAACCCTCGACGCAGCCGCTCTTTGTCGGCTTGCGTTAGCCCATCTCAAGTCACATGCCCGGAGTCACCGTGTGGTCGATTCTCCCACGGCAGTCCCGCTAGAAACTCTATGGGCAGGGACAACGTGCGGCATCCACTTCTTTCGGACAAGGCTCTGCCAAGGTTGCTCGGAAGACGTGCACTCTCGGCCGTCGCTGTGCCCTCGATACCTTTCCCCGCCTTCCCGCTTTGTGAGCTGGCAATCCTTCTTCTTTGTCGAATGGTATGCGAGATGCCAGCAGGCTCACAATCGGATCGCCGGGCGCATTGGTGGGCAAATTGTCGCACTTGCGGTCGGTTCAGCGGGCTTCCCAAAAGAAAATGGCCCCGACTTGGGGGCCATGGGTCGATCCGTGCGCGGCGGGAATCCGCCAGCCCGCTCCGGACTGGAAGTGCCTATTCTACAGGCCAAAGCGCGGCAGGTCGCCGTTGCGGTTCGAGATCTCGGCGCTGGCCATCAGGAGGCCGTCGATCGCGGCCACCAGGCGGGCGAAAAGCGAGGAGGAGGGGGCGAGCGCAGCGGAAGCGGTCTTTGACATCGGAAATCCCTTTCTCGAGACAGTCAGCCTTGCCGTCTCATCTAGAGGCCAGTTTATGTATACCAGATGCCAATATCCACATTCTTGTTTGCATAGCAGCATGCGACATCTCGCATTGCAGCATAATGTTGGGTTGGCAGGGGAGTTTCCGACATAAAGTTGCCGGCGTGGGGTTGGCGGTACGGTTTTTTCTGTGCGCGGTCTATCGGAGAGCATGGGCGGACCAACGACGCCGCACCGGTGGCCTGTCGAGCCTCGGCCGCACTGCAACAGGCGGACTTGGCATGATCCTGCAAAGCGGCTAGTGGTCCGCCCCCTTATCCAATCCAATCGTCAGAGTGGTTCATGTCGAGCGCCTCGTCCGCCGTCTCGATCGGCATCGATTTCGGGACCAGCAATACGGTCGTCGCGCTCGCGGCGGACGATCGTCGGGTCGAGGCCATCCGTTTCGATCATGGCGGACAGCGCCACAGCGTCTATGTGTCGGCGCTGTGCTTCTGGGAGGACCGGCCGGGCGCCGGGGCCCAGGCCGAGGGCGGCCCATGGGCGATCGAGCAGTTTCTGGAAGGGCGCCATGTCTACCGCTTTCTCCAGTCGTTCAAGACGTTCGCAGCGAGCAGCAGCTTCAACACCACCCAGGTGTTTCGGCAGCGCTACAAGTTCGAGGATATTCTGGCGGCGTTCCTGCGCACGCTGGCGCGCCATGGCGGGGAGAAGTTCGGCTTCGAGGCCGCGAACATCACGGTCGGCCGTCCGGTGCGCTTCGCCGGTGGCAATCCCGACGAGGCGCTTGCGATGCAGCGCTACAGGGCCGCGTTCGAGCGCCTGGGCGCCGGCCACGCGCGCTATGTCTACGAGCCAGTGGGTGCGGCGTTCTCGTTCGCACGAAGGCTCGAGCGCGATGCCACCGTGCTGGTTGCCGATTTCGGCGGCGGCACCAGCGATTTCTCCGTGATGCGCTTCTCGCGCGCGGGAGGTCGGCTTCGCGCCGAGCCGCTCGGGCATGCGGGCATCGGCATCGCCGGCGACACGTTCGACTATCGCATCGTCGACCACATCGTCTCGCCGCGCCTCGGCAAAGGCTCGAGCTTCCGCTCGTTCGACAAGGTGCTCCCGGTCCCCAGTGGCCATTACACCAACCTCGCGCGTTGGCATCAGCTCGCGATGATGAAGAGCAACGGCGATTTGCGCGAACTGAGGGAGCTTGCGCGCACCGCGTTGAAGCCGGAGCTGCTCGAGGATTTCATCACCATCGTCGATCTCGACCTCGGCTTTGCGCTTTACCGTTCCGTGTCCGACGCCAAGGTCGCGCTGTCGGCGCAGGACGAGGTGGACTTCCGCTTCAAGGGCGGCGGCGTCGAGATCGGCGCGGACATCACGCGGAAGCAGTTCGAATCCTGGATTAGCGACGACATCGCCCGGCTGGGAGCCACCGTCGACAAGGTGCTGGCGGAGGCCGGCATCACCGCGCGCGACGTCGAGAAAGTGTTCCTGACCGGCGGCACGTCCTTTGTGCCGGCCGTACGGCGCTTGTTCGCCGAGCGCTTCGGCAACGAGCGGCTGATGTCGGGCGACCAGTTCGAGTCGATCGCCTACGGCCTCGCATTGATCGGGCATAGTCCCGACCCGGACCGCTGGACGGCAAGTTAGGCGGCGGCCGCGCAGCAGGCGAGAAGCGGTGACGCTGTTCTATCGCTACTTCTGCTGAATTCGGTTCAGGTAATCGATCACCGCGAGGATGCGAGTGCGCACCACGACTTCCGGGCTCTGCTGCGGGCCGGCCTTTTGCCAATAGGAGGGATCGACGGCGTGAGGCAGGCTGACGATCGGGTTGAACCGTTCGCCCCAGATCGGCATTTCGCGCGAGCCGTGAGCCGGAACTGATTTCGATCCATAGATGATCTCATAGACGGCGTTGGCAGGAAACACCCCGTTGTTGTTCTTGGCCAGCAGGGTCAAGTCCGAAGCCGGCGTCTTGAGCTGACTGCTGACCGGTCCTTTCCCCTTCGCGTCGGCGCCGTGACAACTGGCGCACGAAGACTGGAACTCCGCCTTGCCGATGTCGACTTCTTCGGCCTGAGCGGAAGCAGCGAAACCGACGGCAAGACCGGTAATGATCAACCATTCGACAGCAGATCTCATCATCTCGCCTCCGATGCCGGCTGGGAAGACTCCCGCGTCCGGCCACTTTGTTCGTTGACAGCATATCAAGGGCGCAGCCAGAGCCGAAGCGCGCACACCTTGCGCATTCGCTCGCTGGCGTGGCGCCCTCAATTCTCCATGGCCTCGTAGATCAGCTGCTTCACGGTTTTCTGGATGCGCTGGCGCTCCGAGGGGGTCTGCTGGAGCAAAATGAAGAACATGTCCTGCTTGCGGTCGATCACGAAATAACAGCCGCTGGCGCCGTCCCATTTCAACTCGCCGAGATTGCCCGGCGGCGGCGGTTTGGCGTTGCCCGGATCGGTGCGGACGGCGAGCCCCAGCCCGAAGCCGAAGCCGTCGCCCGGAAAATAGAAGAAGTCCCGCTCGACGCCCGAATCCGGCCCGACATAATCCGTCGTCAACAGCTTGAACGCCTTGGGACTGAGAATGGTCTTGCCCTCGTATGTGCCGCCATTGAGCAGCATCTGAGCGAAGCGAGCGTAGTCGGCCATCGTGGAGACCATGCCGCCGCTGGCGTACATCATCTTCTTCGGCTTTGTCGGGTCGTTCTCCCGGCCCACCCGGAAATTGCTGTCGTTCGGCATCGGCTCGGCGAGCAACTTCCGCTTGTCGGGGTCGGTGACGAGGAAGCCGGTATCCTTCATCCCGAGCGGTTCGAACAGCTTGTCCTTCTCGATCTCGATCAGGGACTTGCCGGCTGCGATTTCCATGATCCGCGCCAGGACGTCGGTGGAATGGCCATACTGCCAGAGCGCGCCGGGTTGATTGTGCAGCGGCAATTTTGCGATCCGCTCGGCGAACTCGGCGAGGTCGAAGTCGCCGGCATAAATATCGGCCGCCCTGTAGGCCTTGCGCACGAGGCTGTCGCCGTAGAAGCCGTAGGTGATGCCCGAAGTATGGCGCATCAGGTCGAGCACAGTCGGCGCACGCTCCGGCGGCACCAGCTCGAGCGTCTTGGTCCCGTCGCTCGCTTGCTTCTCGACGCCGACCTTCACGTTCGCGAACGATGGGATATATTTCGCGATGGGATCGTCGAGGGAGAATTTTCCCTCATCCAGCATCTGCACCGCGACCACGCTGGTGATGGCCTTGGTCATGGAAAACAGGCGGAAGATGGTGTGGTCGGTAATCGGAGCCTTCGACACCACGTCCTGCACGCCGAAGGCCTGGTGATAAACCGGCTTTCCATGCTGCTGGATGAGCAGGATCGCGCCGGGGATTTTCCCAGTCGCCACTTCGTTGCGGAAAAACTCGTCGATTTTTGCCAGCTTGTCCTTGTTGAAACGGGCCCCGGCGGGAATCTCGAAAGTCCCTTCGGCCCAGGCCGGACCCGTAGCCGCAACGAGCAGCGCGCTACAGGCAAGCATCCGCAACGTCTGGAATGGTCTCATCAACCCCCCTTGGTTCGATCCGAGTTTAGCCGTCCGCTCGACCGGCACAAGGGGCATCGAATTGCGGGGAGCGTCTGTCGCAGGCGGGGGCGGTCCGCCGCGGACCGCCGCACACTCCTTGCCCAGAGGGGCCCGCCTACGGCGGGCGTCCCCAGGGATGGTCATGGAGAAATCGCCTTCAAACGCGATTGTCGGCCCAGGCGGGTGGCTGAACGGCCCGCGTCTCGGATCACCTATTGATTGATCTCAGGCTCGACGAGCTTCGCCAGATTTCGCAGCGATTCCTGCCAGCCGAGATAGCAGGCCTCCGGCGGAATGACATCCGGGATGCCGGTCTGCGTGATGTCGATTTCGGTGCCGACCGAGACCTTCTTCAGGACCACGGTCACCTCGATCAGGCCCGGCAGATTGGGATCGTCGAACTTGTCTGTGTAGCGGATGCGTTCGCCGGGCACGAGCTCGACATATTCGCCGCCAAAGGAATGGCTGTTGCCCGTGGTGAAATTCCGGAACGACATCTTGAAGGTGCCTCCGACCTTGGGCTCGAAGTGGTGCACGCTGCAGGTGAAGCCGTTTGGCGGAAGCCATTTCGCCATCGCGTCGGCCTCGAGGAACGCGCGATAGACCTTCTCCGGGCTGGTGGCGAAAACGCGGTGCAGGCGGACAGTGCTGGGCATGTTTGTTATCCTTGAGTGATTGACGGGCCCGAGTTGGCCTCTATGTCCCATTCATGTCACGAGGACGACGGAGAAGCGGCCGATCCGACAGGTGCGCCCGATTTTTTTCGCGCCTTGTTTGGCGCTCACCAAAGCAAAGTGGGACGCTTGGTCGCTGCAACGGCGGAGGTGTGCTCCTTCTCCTGTTTGCTCGCGGGAGAGGTGAACGAGCCGCGGCAAAATGCGTTTAGATGGTTGCGGCATCCTGAGACGTCATCGTGAATGCCAGCCTGTAGTGACCAATTGTGGAGTTGTCGCAAGCGCCGGCCGTGTGAAGCGATGGCGGCGAGAGCCCGCCGGCGATCACGTCCTCGATTGCGTCGGCATCGTACCCGGACAGCAGCACGATCCAGTCCGCAGCATCATCGTTGCCACGGATCTGCTGCTCGGTGGTGGGCGCACTCGTCCTGGGCGTGTCGGTGAGGAGAAGGTGCGCGCCCGTCAATCCCGGCTTCGAGGGGAGGGCGACGAGCGTATCGATGAGATGTGCCTGTAGCTCTGCCGCGAGTCCCGCGCGCGGCGAGAGCCTGATGGTGGCAAGCGAGTCCGCGATCCCACCGCCAAAGCTCGCCACGATCCGGCACTGGCTGCGCACCATGCCGAGATGATGCGGCATCATCTTCCTCGACCACGGTGTCGGCGCATTGAGCCGGTCCAGATATCCCTTCGACGTGAGCACTTCGTATTGCTCGAGCTCGTAGAGCACGAAGAAGCCTTCGGCATCGGTCGTGCTGCTCCAGCGCGATCCCCGCCGGAAGCCGGGAATGCTCATCCGCTCGGGGAAGTGTTCATGCGAATGCCAATCGCCGAACTCGCCGCGCTGCTCGGCGCGAACACTCCACCACATCGCAACGGCGGCCTTGCCGAGCAGTGCCATGCTGATCTCCATGTTCTTTCGCCGGCTATCGCATTTGATAGCGTTTCCTTGCGGCTATCCTTCGGACGCCCGCTTCAGGCAGACTCCTCAGGCTGAGGACCGAGTGCGCGGCAACAGTTTCAACGAGCACTGACGCCGATGAGCCTCATCCTGAGGAGGCGCGTGAGCGCCGCCTCGAAGGACAAGGCATGCGCGCAAGCCGCCACCAGTCAAATGCGATAGCCTCTGATTTCTCGTGGACACTCTGCCTCAACACCGACAGCGGAAGCAACGTGTGCCCTTGGAGGCCGAAGCCACAATTCCGCTGCCGGGCGATCCGGCCGGTGGCAAAGGCGCGTGGCGGGATAACGTTTTCGTCGAGCGGTTATGGCGCAGCGTCAAATACGAGGAAGTCTATCTGCGATCCTACGAAACCGTCGGCGACGCCCGAAGCTCGATTGGTCGGTGTTTCGACTTCTACAACGGACAACGACCTCACGAGTCTTGACGACCGTACCCCGGATCAAGCCTACTTTGATCTTCCTCCGCTCCGCGAGGGTTGAGCCGGGAATCGCTGGGCACCTGGCAGGTTCTGGATGAGAAGCTCTGGCCGGAGGGGCAGGCCCGGCTTCGTGGGACTGCTTTTCCCGTGTCCCGGTCGGACCCGTCGTCGATCCTTACCTCGCAGGCGCGTCCGAGGCCGCCGGGTGCCCCCCACCGGCCGTGGTGCAAGAAAAATCCGACCTCCTGTGCTAGAAGAAGTGCCGCCTTGTACTCCCGTGACCGAGGTGGTTTACAGGGCGCGAGCCGACACAAGTAGAAAAACCAGTAAGAATGAGGAGGCGTTGATGGAGATTGATCGCAGAGCCTATCTCGGCGGGATGGGTGCTGTTCTGGGTGCCGGACTGCTTCCGGACCTCGCTGCAGCGCAGACGAAATCGCTGCCCGATCTACCGCCGACCATGATTTGGAGCGTCTACGACGTTGGCGCCTCCGGCTACGTGGAGGCCTCGGCCATAGCGGATGCACTCGGCAAGACGTATGGCACGCGCGTACGCCTCCAGCCCTCCGGCACATCGATCGGCCGCATCCAGCCAGTGAAGGACCGTCGCGTAACACATGGCTGGCTGGCGACCGAGGTCTTCTTCGCCGCCGAGGGTCTTTACGAGTATGCCGCGCCGAACTGGGGGCCGCAGGATCTGCGCTGTCTGCTGGGTCGCGTGAATTCGCTGTCCATCTGCGTGACGAAGACGAGCGGCATCAAGACACTGAAGGATCTCAAGGGCAAGCGGTACGCGATCGCAAAGGCGAATACGTCCGTCAACGCGAAGATCGAGCCTATTCTCGACGCTGGTGGCATCTCTTACAGCGATATGCAGGTCGTCGAGTTCCCGAGTTACGGCGCTTCGCTTAAGGCGCTCATCGAGGGTCGTGCGGATGCCGCCGGTGCGGCGCTGACGACCGTGTCGCTCAAGGAACTTGAGGCGAGTTCTTACGGCATCGATTGGATCGAGCTTCCAGCAACCGACAAGGATCTGTGGAGCAAGATCCAGCGCGCCATTCCGCTCGCGGCGCCCTACACCGAGACGTTCGGCTCGGGCGTGTCCAAGGAAAATCCCCGGGCCGTCATGGGCTACAGGTATCCCATGATTACCGTCTACGGCGATGCCAAGGTGGACGAGGTCTACGCGGTTACGAAGGCGATCGTCGACACCTATGACACCTACAAGGCCGCCTCACCCATCATGGAGCGCTGGGAAGTCAAGAACTCCGGCGCCTACCCGATGGACGCGCCCTTCCACGAGGGTGCCATCAAGCTCCTCAAGGAGAAGAACGTCTGGACTCCCGATCACCAGAAGTGGCAGGACGGCATCGTGAAGCGGCACGCACTGCTCCGGCAGGCTTGGGCCGACATGATGGCCAAGGAGCCCGCCGCAAGGGAGGCCGATGCCGCCAAGCTGCGTGAGCTTTGGATGCCGCGTCGTGCCGAGGTTCTCAAGTCCCTCTAGCTCCGACACGATGAGGCAGGCGTTGCGGTCGATTGCGCCGACGCGCCTGTCCTTCTTTTTGCAGTACGCCACTCGAAGTCCTCGTTTGTGATCGACGGCGGATCTATAGGGGATAAATGCGATGACGACCGAACAGGCTGAGGTCGCGACACCGATAGTTGAAGACCCCGAAGCCCGCTCGGCGCGGCTGGAGGGGCGCGCATTTTGGGCAACGTTCGTCCTGACGTTGCTTGGACTAGCGCTCTCGGTCAATCAGGTCTTTAATCTGGGCATCGGCGGCTTTCGGCCGATCAGCACGGCTTACTACTACCTGATCATCGGCATTTTTGGTGCGATCGGCTTCCTTGCCTTTCCTGCGCGCAAGCCGTGGCACGGTCCCGTGCCCTGGTACGATTGGATTTGCGGTGCTGCCCTGCTGGGCCTGACCATCTGGATTGCCTCGCGGGCGCAATACGTCATCGACGCGGGCTGGAACACGACTGGGCCACTCGAAGCGCAGATCGTGGCGGGCGTTGTCACTGCTCTGGTCCTCGAAGGGCTCCGGCGCACGGGCGAGACCATTCTCTTCGTCTTCTGTCTCATCTTTGCGTCGTTCCCGCTCTATGCGGGCCACATGCCCGGCTTTCTCTGGGGCGTGCAACTCGATCTCGGCCAGACCCTCAGCGAACACGTCTATGGCCTCGAGAGCCTGATCGGCATTCCGATGCAGGTCGTTGCGGACACGCTGATCGGCTTCCTCGTGTTCGGTGTGGTCCTGGCGTCGACCGGCGGCGGCGCCTTCTTCATGGACTTTGCGTCCGCCCTTCTGGGGACGGCGCGCGGCGGTCCTGCCAAAGTGGCAATCATCTCATCGGGATTCTTCGGGATGCTGTCCGGCAGCCCAACGTCGAACGTGCTCACCACGGGCACGCTCACTATTCCCACCATGAAGCGCTGCGGCTACCCGGCGGCCTATGCCGGCGCCGTCGAAGCCTGCGCGTCGACGGGTGGCGCGCTGATGCCGCCTGTCATGGGAGCGGCGGCCTTCATCATGGCCAACTTCCTGAACGTGCCCTACGCCGATGTCGTCGTCGCCGCATTCCTGCCGGCGGTGCTGTATTTCTTCGCACTGTTCATGCAAACGGACTTCTACGCGGCGCGCAACGGGCTGCGTGGAACCGGTGCCGACGACGTGCCGCCCCTCACGCGTACTTTGATCGGCGGCTGGTACTACATTGGCGCGCTGGTTGCGCTCACCCTGCTGTTGCTCGTCTGGCGTCTTGAGGGCGAGGCGCCCTTCTGGGTTTCGCTCTTCCTGGTGCTGATCGCGATCTTTCGAGCACCCGCGCTGGGCTTCACGCCCCGCTACTTCGCCGGGCTTGTCGTCGATGTCGGCCAGACCGTCGCGCAGATCGTCGGACTGATTGCCGGCATAGGTTTGATCATCGGCGCATTGTCGATCACCGGTGTCGCCAACTCGTTCTCGCGCGAACTCGTGCAGTACGCCGGCAACAATATCGTGCTGCTGCTTGCTACCGGCGCTCTCACGAGCTTCATCCTCGGCATGGGCATGACGGCCTCCGCCTGCTACATCTTCCTCGCCATCGTGCTCGCGCCCGCGCTGATCACGACCGGCCTCGATCCTATGGCCGTACATCTCTATGTATTCTACTGGGGACTTGTGTCTTTCATCACGCCGCCGGTAGCCCTGGCAGCGATCGCCGCCGCGTCGATCGCCAAGGCTGACGCGATCCAGGTCGGACTGCGCGCCATCCGGATCGGGTGTCTCCTGTTCCTGCTGCCGGTGCTCTTCGTGTTGCAGCCGGCGCTCATCCTCAAGGGCGAGTTGATGGAGATTCTCCAGGTGGCGACCACGGCCGTCGCAGCCGTCGTTCTCCTCGCAGCGTCGTTCGAGGGATACTTCTACTGGGCCGGGCGGCTGCCCGTTTGGTCGCGGATAATCGTCGGGGCTGGCGGATTATTGATGCTGGTGCCCGAGGGAATGACCGATCTCATCGGCTTTGCGATCTGCGTCGGGGCGCTCGTGCTAACCAGGCTCGTTTCAGGCTGGCGCACGGTGCCAGGGACATAGGCGCGACCGACACGCCTGTCGGGGTGCAGCGAGGCTCCGGTCTTTCTTGTGCAGCCGTCGCCTCGGCGCTCGATGTTGAGCTGGCACCTGCAAACTCGCAATCGACGGTGTGCGCCGAGTCCTACTGCTCCCGGCGCTGCGGCGGCCGTCGGCCATCAGCGCACCGAAGCGCTTGTCCAAGTTGTCGGCGAGATCCCTGATCGCCTTCGCCATCTGTACGCCTTCTTAAACCTCGTAGTACAACGGACAACGACCTCACTCGAGTCTTGACGACCGTACCCCCGATCAAGAAGCCTACTTTTGATCTTCCTCTGCTCCGCGCGGCGGCCTAGCCCTGGCTGAGACTTCACTTATCGACGCGGAATTTTTGTTCAGACAACCGGGACCAGTTCATGGTTCATCGCGAGTTCAATGCGACGGTGGTGAAGTGTTTTCGCGAGCAACGGGCTGCGGGAGATCGCTGAGGGGCTCGATTAGCCGGAGGCCAATCCGGCGCGTCCGCTTCCGTCGACGGTGTGTTCGGGGATCCGTTCCGATGTGGCAACAGCGAGCGCTCCGCTCCCGGCACAACATCCACGATGGCACAATACCCCTGTTTTGCCCGACGGGTCAGGATTTTTTCGTCGAATCAGAAATATCGTTGCGTGCCAATGGGATGGCTACTGTGCATGGGGTTGTTTTTCGGCTCTTTGAATTGGCGCCTGTCATGCTCGGCGTTCCCTAGCAAAAAGGGCCGCCCCTTCGGGCGGCCCTTTCGTCTGGCTCATGGCGGCCCGCTTACTCCGCCGCCTGCTTCTGCGGCGGGTCGAGGGCGCCGGACTTGTGGATCTCGGCGACCTGGTGGTCGGAGAAGCCGAGCACGGAGCGCAGGATCTCGTCGGTGTGCTCGCCGAGCAGGGGCGAGCGCTGCACGTCGCTCGGGCTATCCGACAGCTTGATCGGGTTGCCGACCGAGATGTACTTGCCACGGGTGGGATGGTCGACCTCGACGACCGTGCCGGTCGCGCGCAGCGACTGGTCTTCGGCGATCTCCTTCATCGACAGGATCGGGCCGCAGGGGATGTCGTCCTTGTTGAGGATCTCCATCGCCTCGAACTTGGTCTTGGTCATCGTCCACTGCTCGATGCGGGCGAAGATCTCGTTGAGGCGCGGCAGCCGCGCCGCCGGCTTGGCGTAGTTCGGATCGGTCTTCCACGAGGGCTCGCCGATCACGTCGCAGATCTTCTCCCAGACCGGAGCCTGGGTGATGAAGTAGATGTAGGCGTTGGGATCGGTTTCCCAGCCCTTGCACTTCAGGATGCGGCCGGGCTGGCCGCCGCCGGAATCGTTGCCGGCGCGCGGCACGGCATCGCCGAACGGCACGCCTTCACCGAATTGGCTGTATTCCTTGAGCGGGCCATGGGCGAGACGCTGCTGGTCGCGCAGCTTGACGCGGCAGAGGTTGAGCACGCCGTCCTGCATCGCCGCGGTGACGCGCTGGCCCTTGCCGGTGTGGGTGCGCTGGAAGAGCGCGGTGACGATGCCGAGCGCCAGATGCAGGCCGGTGCCGGAATCGCCGATCTGTGCGCCGGTGACGAGCGGCACGCCGTCGCGGAATCCTGTGGTCGAGGCGGCGCCGCCGGTGCACTGGGCGACGTTCTCATAGACCTTGCAGTCTTCGTACGGTCCGGGGCCAAAGCCCTTGATCGAGGCGACGATCATCTTCGGGTTGATCTCCTGGATCTTCTCCCAGGGGAAGCCCATGCGGTCGAGCACGCCGGGGCCGAAATTCTCGACCAGCACGTCGCACTTCTTGATCAGCTCGGTGAGGACCTCCTTGCCCTTCGGGTTCTTGGTGTCGAGCGTGATCGAACGCTTGTTGTGGTTGAGCATGGTGAAATACAGGCTGTCCACGTTCGGGATGTCCTGCAGTTGGCCGCGCGTGATATCGCCCACGCCGGGGCGTTCCACCTTGATCACGTCGGCGCCGAACCATGCGAGCAACTGCGTGCAGGTCGGCCCGGACTGGACGTGGGTGAAGTCGAGAATGCGAACGCCCTCGAGCGCTTTGGTCATCGTGTTGCTCCGTACTCTGTCTGCCCCTGCACCCGGCAGGGAAAAGGGTTGCGGGGTGGAGTTACTTCTTCTTCTGCAGAACGCTCTGCGGGTTGAGGTTGCCGATGCGGCCGCTCTCCGAGCCGGCGGCGGGATCGATCACCGCGTTGATGAGCGTCGGCTTGCCGGACTTCATGGCCTCGTTCACGGCGCGTTTCAGCTCGTCCGGCGAGGTCGCATTCACGCCGACGCCGCCGAAAGCTTCCATCATCTTGTCGTAGCGCGCGCCCTTGACGAACACCGTCGTCGCGGGGTCGGCGTTGGCGCTGTTGACGTCGGTGCCGCGATAGATGCCGTCATTGTTGAAGATGACGACGCAGATCGGCAGGTTGTAGCGGCAGATGGTCTCGATCTCCATGCCGGAGAAGCCGAAGGCGGAATCGCCTTCCACCGCGAGCACGGGATGACCGGTCTCGAGCGCGGCCGCGATCGCCTGGCCCATGCCGATGCCCATCACGCCCCAGGTGCCGACGTCGAGGCGCTTGCGCGGGCGGTACATGTCGATGACGCCGCGGGCGAGGTCGAGCGTGTTGGCGCCCTCGTTGACGAGGATCGCTTCGGGGTACTCCTTGATGACGTTCTTCAGCACGCCGAGCGCGCCGTGATAGTCCATCGGCGATTTGTTGTTCATGAGCTTCGGCGCCATCTTGGCGACGTTCTCTTCGCGCTTGGCCGAAATGGCCTTGGTCCATTCGGCGGGCGGCGCAGTCCACCCTGACGCAAGCGCCTGGTTGAAGGCGGAGACGACCGAGCCGATGTCGCCGACGACGGGCGCGACGATCTCGACGTTGGAGTCCATCTCCTTCGGCTCGATGTCGACCTGGATGAACTTCTTGGGCGCCTCGCCCCAGCTCTTGCCCTTGCCGTGCGAGAGCAGCCAGTTCAACCGCGCGCCGATCAGCATGACGACGTCGGAATCCTTCAGCACGGTCGAGCGCGCGGCGCCGGCGCATTGCGGATGGGTATCGGGCAGCAGGCCCTTGGCCATGCTCATGGGCAGGAACGGCACGCCGCTCTTCTCGACGAAGCTTTTGATCTCTTCATCCGCCTGCGCGTAGGCCGCGCCCTTGCCGAGGATGATGAGCGGACGCTTGGCGCTCCTGAGCACGTCGAGCGCGCGCTTGACCGAAGCGGGCGAGGGGATCTGCGCGGGCGCAGCATCGATGACCTTGACCAGCGATTTCTGGCCGGCCTCTGCGTTCATGACCTGGCCGAACAGCTTTGCCGGCAGGTCGAGATAGACGCCGCCCGGACGGCCCGAGACCGCGGCGCGGATGGCGCGGGCAAAGCCGATGCCGATGTCCTGGGCGTGCAGCACGCGATAGGCCGCCTTGCACAGCGGCTTTGCGATCGCGAGCTGGTCCATTTCCTCGTAGTCACCCTGCTGGAGGTCGACGATCTCGCGCTCGGAGGAGCCGGAGACCAGGATCATCGGGTAGCAGTTGGTGGTGGCGTGCGCGAGCGCGGTAAGGCCGTTGAGGAAGCCGGGGGCCGAGACGGTGAGACAGACGCCGGGCTTCTTGGTGAGATAGCCGGCGATGCCTGCTGCGTAGCCGGCGTTCTGCTCGTGGCGGAAGGAGATCACGCGAATACCGGCGGCCTGCGCCATACGGCCCAAATCCGTGATCGGGATGCCCGGCACATTATAAATGGTGTTGATGCCGTTCAGCTTGAGCGCGTCGATGACGAGATGGAAGCCATCCGTCAGTTCCTGCTCGGTGCCCGGTGCCTCGGACTTGGTCGCGGTATTCAGCATGGGCTTTGTCTCCCTGGTCTCAAGTCATGGGGCGAGTGGTTCGCCCTTCTGGTGAGCGTCTGCTAGCAAAAAAACTAAGTGAACAGTTCCTGGCCGTGCGCTTCGACGTAAGCGGCAAGCCCGAGGGTGTGATCGCGGGCGCGCTTCTCGGCGAGCTCGGTGTCGCGCGCTTCCAGCGCTTCGATGATGCCGAGATGCTCGGGCAGCGACGTCGCGGTGCGGTCCTTGCGTCCGATGGTGAGCTGCCGATAGCCGCGCACGTGCAGCAGGAGGTCGTTGGTGAGATCGACCAGCACGGGGGATTCCGACAGCGAGATCAGCGCCTGGTGGAATGCGATGTTGGCGCGCGAATATTCCTCGACGTGATCCTCGGGCAGGCGGTCCTTGCCGAAATCCTTGAAGAAGTCGCGCAGCGCCGTGATGTCCTTCTTGCGCGCGGTGGTGGTGATCAGGCGCGCGGCCATGCTCTCCAGCGCCGCCCAGGCGCGGATCATGTCGACGATCTCGCTCTTGGTCCTGCGCACCACCATGATGCCGCGGCGCGGAACCGTCTTCACGAAACCGTCCTGCTCGAGCATCGCGATCGCTTCGCGGATCGGGGTGCGGCTGACGCCGAGCCGTTCGGACAACGCGCGCTCGTCGAGCATGACCGGCTCGGGCGTCGAATAGATGTCCATCTTGAGGATGGCTTCCTTCAACGCGTCGTACGCCTTGTTCTTGAAGCTGCTCTCCGGGGCAATACGAACGATTGCGATGTCTGCCTCGGCCATGTTCGGCAATGCCTTGGTTGGTTTCCGTAGTGACACGACGAATCTCCTCCAGTGGGAGTCGTCTTTTACAGGAATATCTATGGGAAAGTTTTTGGCATACCACATGCCAGAATGTCAAGCTGGCGATTTTTTGCGGCGTTCCAAGAGAAGCATCGCCTTGACAAGTTGGCTTCTGGCATACCAAATGCCATCGCCAGCCATTTTTGATCCAAGCCGGCGGAGTAGTCTTGGGCTTATGCCACTCCGTTCCGCCGCATGGAACAGAGCGCGGCAAATGGCAAGCATCACAGGCAGCCGCACCACGCGCGCGCTTTGAAAAGAACGAACTCAGGTCCAGGGAGACGCCACATGTCCAATTCCAAAGATGCCGTCCGCAAGGTGCTTGACCAGGTCAAGGCGGACAACCGCACCAGCCTGACGGCGCCGGAAGGCAAGCTGGTCTGCGACGCCTACGGCATTCCGGTGCCGAAAGAGGGCGTGGCGAAATCGGCCGGCGAGGCTGGGAAGATGGCCTCGTCGATGGGCTTCCCGGTCGTGATGAAGATCGTCTCGCCGGACATTCTCCACAAGACCGAGGCCGGTGGCGTGATCGTCGGCCTCAAGACAACTGAAGAAGCCGAGAAGGCCTACGAGACCATTCTTTCCAACGCCAAGAAATACAAGTCCGACGCCAAGATCGAAGGCGTTCAGGTGCAGCAGATGCTGGCCGGCGGCACCGAAGTGATCGTCGGCTCGATCACCGACGCCTCGTTCGGCAAGCTGGTGGCGTTCGGCCTTGGCGGCGTCCTGGTCGAAGTCCTCAAGGACATCACCTTCCGCCTCGCGCCAGCAACCAGGGAAGACGCGCTCTCGATGCTCGACGGCATCCAGGCACATGAGATTCTGAAGGGCGTGCGCGGCGGCGAGCCGGTGAACCGCAACGCCCTCGCTGACGTCATCGTCAAGGTTTCGCAACTCGTCACCGATTTCCCTGAGATCGTAGAACTCGATCTCAACCCCGTGTTCGCAACGCCGAAGGATGCGACGGCCGCCGACGTCCGTATCGTCGTCGACTTCGCCTATGTACCCAAGCCCAAGCCGCGCCCGACCGAAGAGATCGTCGCGGCCATGAACCGCATCATGCAGCCGAAAGCGGTCGCCGTGGTCGGCGCCTCGGCCGAAGACGGCAAGATCGGCAACTCCGTGATGAAGAACCTGATCAACGGCGGTTACAAGGGCGACATCTATCCTATTCATCCGAAGGCCGCCGAGATCCTCGGCTATAAGGCCTACAAGAGCGTCAAGGACGTGCCAGGTGTGATCGACGTCGCGGTGTTCGCGATTCCCGCGAAGTTCGTCGCCGCGGCGCTCACCGAATGCGGAGAGAAGAAAATTCCGGGCGCAGTGCTGATTCCGTCGGGCTTCGCCGAAGCCGGTGCGCCGGAGCTGCAGGCCGAGATCGTCGAGGTCGGCAAGAAGTACGACATCCGCCTGATGGGGCCGAACATCTACGGCTTCTATTATACGCCGGCCAATCTCTGCGCGACCTTCTGCACGGCTTACGATGTGAAAGGCCACGCGGCACTGTCGTCGCAGTCGGGCGGCATCGGCATGGCCATCATCGGCTTCTCGCGCTCGGCGAAAATGGGCGTCTCGGCAATCGTCGGCCTGGGCAACAAGTCCGACATCGACGAGGACGATCTGCTCGCGTTCTTCGAGCAGGATCCGAACACCAACCTGATCGCGCAGCACTGCGAAGACCTCAAGGACGGACGCGCCTTTGCTGAAGCGGCAAAACGGGTATCCAAGAAGAAGCCAGTGGTCGTGCTGAAGGCCGGCCGCACGTCTGCGGGGGCGAAGGCGGCCTCCTCGCACACCGGGGCGCTTGCTGGCAACGACCGCATCTATGAAGACGTGTTCAAGCAGTCCGGCGTGATCCGCGCGCGGAGCTTGCGTCAGCTGCTCGAATTCGCCCGCGGCGTGCCAGTGCTGCCGACGCCGAAGGGGGAGAACGTGCTGATCATCACGGGGGCCGGCGGCTCGGGCGTGCTGCTGTCGGACTCCTGTGTCGACAACGGTCTGTCGCTGATGTCGATGCCACCGGATCTCGATGCTGCCTTCCGCAAGTTCATCCCGCCGTTTGGTGCGGCCGGAAATCCTGTGGACATCACCGGCGGCGAGCCGCCGATCACCTACGTCAATACGGTGAAGCTCGGCCTGTCGGACGAGCGCATCCACGCGCTGATCCTCGGCTATTGGCACACCATCGTCACCCCGCCGATGGTGTTCGCCCGCAATATGGTTGAGGTGAAGAAGGAGATGGAGGCCAAGGGCTTCGTGAAGCCGATGGTTGCCTCGCTCGCCGGCGACGTCGAGGTCGAGGAAGCCGCCGAATATCTCTACCAGAACGGCATCCCGGCCTATGCCTATTCGACCGAGCTCCCGGTCGAGGTGTTGGGCGCCAAGTACAGATGGGCGCGCGGGGCAGGGCTGCTCTGATCACTATCTCTCCCGTCATCCCGGGCCGATGCGAAGCATCGACCCGGGATCTCTAATTCCAGGTCAGGCCCGCTCCGCGTTCCCCAGCGCAGGTCGCGATGATCAAGAACGTGATCCCTGCGCAGAACGATTGAGCCCCGATCAGAAGCCGGCAGGAGGCGCAACGGCCGCATTCGGCCGGGTGAGTCCGAAACCCCGTTGAACAAACCCCGGGAGTTGTCGCTGGACAGCATCGGCCGTTTTGGCTGATATGCGACCAAACGACACAATGCGGCAAATGTCCGCGTGAGCCTGGAGATGCCCCCATGTTCCGATTTCCCACGCGCCTTCTCGGCGCAGCCGTCGCGCTGGGCCTTGCGGCAGCCAATCCGGCCTTTGCCCAACAGCTCGAGCTCAAGCTGATGGCGCCGGCGGCTCCGGGCGGGGGCTGGGACCAGACCGCGCGCTCGATGCAGCAGGCTCTGGTGGCTTCTGGCGTCGCGCGCAGCGTGCAAGTGACCAATGTTCCCGGCGCGGGCGGCAGTGTCGGCATCGCGCAGTTCGTCAACGGAGCCAAGGGCGACGGCAACCAGATGATGGTCAACGGCTTCGTCATGGTGGGCGCGCTTGCCATGAACAAGTCGCCGGTCACGCTGGAGCAGGTGACGCCGATCGCCCGGCTCACCGAGGAGATCCAGGTCATCGTGGTGCCCGCGAATTCGCCGATCAAGAATGCGCAGGATCTGGCCGCCGCGGTGAAAGCTGATATCGCCAAGGTGACTTTCGCCGGCGGCTCGGCTGGCGGCGTCGACCATGTGATGGCTGCATTGTTCGCCGGCGCTGTCGGCGCCGACCCGAAGAAGATCAACTACATTCCGTTCTCCGGCGGTGGCGAGTCGCTGGCCGCGATTCTCGGCGGCAAGGTCACCGCTGGCATTTCCGGGCTGAGCGAATACGAAGGGCAGATCAAGTCCGGCAAGCTGCGCGCGCTCGGCGTGACATCGGAGAAGCGCATTGCCGGCAGCGATATTCCAACGTTTCGGGAGCAAGGCGTGGACCTCGTGATCGCCAACTGGCGTTCGGTGGTCGCGCCTCCCGGCATCACGCCGGAGCAGCGCAAGACCTTGAGTGATGCGGTCGAGAAGATGGTGAAGTCCGACGCCTGGAAGGAGATCCTCAAGCAGAAGGGCTGGGAGGACGCCTATCTCGGCGGCGATGCTTTCGCCGATTTCCTGAAGAAGGAAGCCGTGCGCGTCACCGACGTGCTGAAATCGGTCGGCCTCGTCAAATCGTGACCTCAGGCGATTCCACCCAATCGCCCCGGCGCGTCGATCCCGCCGGCCTCGTCATCGCTGCGCTGCTAGCAGGTCTCGCCGCGGTGCTGGTCTGGGATGCACGAGGCCTGCAATCTGTCGCGATGTACGGGATGGGGCCGGAGGCCATGCCGATCGTGGTCGCCACCGGGCTCGCGCTGCTCGCGATCGGCAATTTCATCAACGCGCTGCGCGGCAATCTGCCAGCGCGTGAGAGCGCCGATCCAGTTCCGGTGCTTCTGATCCTCGTCGGCCTGGCGCTGCTGATTGCCGTCATCGGCTTCGGCGGCGGCTTCATCCTGGCGACCTCGGCACTGTTCGTCACGACGTCGGCAGCCTTCGGACGCCGAGCGATCCTGGTCGATTCTATTATTGCCCTCGTGATGTCGACGCTCATCTATCTCGTTTTCGACCGGTTGTTGACGCTGAGCCTTCCGGCCGGCCCGCTGGAGCGCCTCCTGTGATCGACACTTTTGCCGCGCTGGCCCACGGCATGGCGGTCGCCATCCAGCCGATGAATCTGCTCTATGCCCTGATCGGCGTGTTCCTCGGCACGGCCGTGGGCGTGCTGCCCGGCATCGGCCCGGCCTTGACCGTCGCGCTGCTGTTGCCGGTCACGTACAAGCTCGATCCCGGCGGCTCGCTCATCATGTTCGCCGGCATCTATTATGGCGGCATGTATGGCGGATCGACGACCGCGATCCTCATCAATACGCCTGGCGAGAGCGCGTCGATGGCGACCGCGCTCGAAGGCAACAAGATGGCGAAGGCCGGCCGCGGCGGCCCGGCGCTGGCGACCTCTGCGATTGGCTCCTTTGTCGCCGGGACCATCGCCACGATCGGGCTGGCGTTCCTCGCGCCATGGCTGGTCGATGTCGCCGTGCGCTTTGGACCGGAGGATTATTTCGCACTGATGTGCGTTGCCTTCGTCACAGTGTCGGCAACCTTCGGCGATTCCCCGGTTCGCGGTTT
Source organism: Bradyrhizobium sp. Leaf396 (assembly GCF_001424605.1). Taxonomy (NCBI): domain Bacteria; kingdom Pseudomonadati; phylum Pseudomonadota; class Alphaproteobacteria; order Hyphomicrobiales; family Nitrobacteraceae; genus Bradyrhizobium; species Bradyrhizobium sp. Leaf396. The sequence continues at coordinate 130,233 of NZ_LMQJ01000045.1, read as the reverse complement.
GACCAGCCTGTTCATTGGCCTGACGCTGGGCCTCGTGGGAATTGACAAGCTGACAGGTCAGGCACGGCTTGCATTCGGCGTCCCCGAGTTGCTCGATGGTGTGGAGGTGACCACGCTTGCTGTCGGCCTGTTCGCGGTTGGTGAAGCCCTTTACGTCGCATCGCGCCGCCGCCACACCGAGGAGAAGCTCGAGCCGGTGCGCGGCTCGCTGTGGATGACGAAAGAAGACTGGAAGCGGTCATGGAAGCCGTGGCTGCGCGGCACGATGTTTGGCTTTCCGATCGGCGCGCTGCCGGCGGGCGGTGCGGAGATCCCGACCTTCCTCTCCTATTCGACCGAGAAGCGCCTGACCAAACATCCCGAAGAATTTGGCAAGGGCGCGATCGAAGGTGTGGCGGGGCCGGAAGCGGCCAACAACGCCTCCGCCGCCGGCACGCTGGTGCCGCTCTTGACACTGGGGTTGCCGACCTCCGCGACCGCCGCGATGATGCTGGCAGGTTTCCAGCAATACGGCCTCAATCCGGGACCGCTGCTGTTCGCTGAGCGTCCTGACCTGGTGTGGGGCCTGATCGCGAGTCTCTTTATCGCCAATTGCATGCTGCTGGTCCTCAACTTACCGCTGGTTGGCCTGTGGGTGCGGCTGCTCGCAGTTCCGCAGCCTTGGCTCTATGCGGGCATCCTCGTCTTCGCAACCATGGGCACCATCGCCGCGAAGCCGTCGGCAATCGAATTGTCGATGCTGGCGGGCTTTGGCGTGCTCGGCTTCTTGATGCGCCGGTTCGATTTTCCGATCGCGCCCGTCGTCGTGGGTCTTATCCTCGGCCCGATCGCCGAAAGCCAGTTGCGCAGAGCCCTCGCAATCAGCCTCGGCGATCCCATGACGCTGGCGCAGAGCCCGATCTCGGCGACGCTGCTTGCAGTCGCGTTGATCGCGCTGCTGGCGCCCTTCGTTTTGAAGGGGCTCGGGCGGTTCAAGGCGAACGAAGATTAGCCGTTCCGACGCAGGCACGATCTCACGCGGCGTTCATCCCGTGGACAATGCCATGCCCTTCGAACATCGCTCGCCCCTTGCCGCGCGTTGAAATTCGGGGCGAGGCACAAGATCCGCAGCTTGAACTGTTCCGGCGTAACAGTCTCTGGACTTTGGCGTACCTTGGCCCCTGGGAACTGGAACAATGCTTTGGCCCCGCGGTTGAAGGCGCATGACAAACTGGAGACTCAAGGACATGAAAACCCGTCTTGCGATTTCGTTGGCTGCCGCCTCGCTGCTGGCGTCGAGCTCAGCCTTTGCCCAGTCGACGACCGCCCAGGGCGCCGCGGACGGCGCGCGCGCGGGGGGTGACATCGGTGGACCGATCGGTGCGATGGTCGGTGGGACCGTTGGGGCAGCCGTTGGCGCAGGTCTCGAAATCCCGAATGCGATTCTGGGCGGGATCCCGCGCAGTGACTCCGTCGTGGTCCAGGAGCGCGTCGTCGTCGGCGAACCGCTTCCTTCAACGGTCGTGCTGCGCCCGGTGCCGAACTACACCGAGTATCGCTATGCGGTCGTGAACGATCGCCGCGTGATCGTCGAGCCGCGCACGCGCCGCGTGGTCAAGATCATCGACTGATCTGCGCTTGCCTGAGTGCTGAGAAGGTGGGCCCTGCGGCGAGTCACTCCGCGGGGCCTTCGCTCGTCAGGGTCGAATTTGGGCGAAGCCGGGTCATGGCCCAGTCGACAGCGGCAGCGAGGGCAAAGCCGAGGCAGGCCGTGGATGCATCGACCAGAAAGTCCTCCAGCCGCGCATGACGCCCGGGTGCCCAGAATTGCATCAGTTCCAGCAAGCCGATGAGGATGACCGATGCCGCCGCAATCAGCAAACGTCGCCTCCGATATGCGAGGCCGAAGGCAAGTCCCACCAGGATGAAGGCGAGCGCATGTTCGCCGTCCTGGCCAAGATTGGAATGGGGTCGCAGGCCCGGCGGGCCGAGGGTTGCGAAAGTGACGGCGGCTGCCAGCAGCCAGGCAGTGGAACGAACCAAAATGGACATCGGGCCCGCTTAGCACAGATATGCAACGGCCCGGTGCAGTGCCGCGATCAGATCGACGTGTAGTTAATGACGAAACGTTAAAGTGGCTCGCGCACGCCGAGGCCGTGCATGAACAGTTCCCGGATTTGCACGGGGTCGCGGCGGGTGGTGCCGACGCCTGGCTTGTCATCGATCCGGACCGCGATCAGGCGGGGCTCCCTGGCGGCCAACGCCTCTTCGACCAGCCGCTCGAAATCCTCCTCGTCCGCGGCCCAGGCGCTGTTGGCGAGCCCGGAGCCGATGGCGATGGCTACAATGTCGGCGACGTTCGCTGCCGGCGTCGGCTGCGCACCGGTGATTTGGTAGATGCCATTGTCCATCACGATCATCGTGAGGTTTTCCGGCTTCAGGGTGGCGATCGTCGAGAGCGCGCCGAGCTGCATCAGTAGCGAACCGTCGCCTTCGAGCGCAAAGACCCGGCGCTCGGGCTGCGCCAGCGCGACACCAAGGGCGATCGGGAAAGCAAGCCCCATGCTGCCCAGCATGTAGAAATTCTGCGGACGGTGGCCGGCGGCCCAGAGGTCGAAATTGGTGTTGCCGATACCGCCGATCACCGCTTCTTCGTGCTTGAGTTTCGTGATCAGCCGCGAGGTCACATCGAAGCGGTTCATCACCTTGGTATTGCGCGCGCTCACGTCTGTATTCATGTGGCCGGCCTCACTTGTCGAACACCTTGCCGCCGGTGAGCAGCGGGTTGAGGATCAGCGCCACCGGCGCCTGCGTGGTGACGGCCTGTTTGATCGAGCGGTCGGCGATGAATTCGAGCTCGTCGAGCCGGGTGATGGTGTGGTGCTCCAGCGCCAGAGAATCCAGAACTGGACGCATGGTGCGGCAGACCAGTGACTGGCCGTAGTTGAACTCGCCGAGCGTGCCGCGCTCGGAGACAAACATGATGAGCGGAATCTGGTAGGGCACCGCGAGCGAGGCCAGCACATTGGCGAGCGTGGCAAAGCCCGACGTCTGCATCAGCACCGCGCCGCGCCGGCCGCCCATCCAGGCGCCCGACACGATGCCGACGGCTTCCTCCTCGCGCGCGGTGGCAAAGGTGGTGAAGAAGGGATCAGCATGCAGGTTCTTGATCAGCGGCGTCAGAACGCGATCGGGCACGTAGGGGATGAGGCTGATCTCGTTCCGCTTCAGGGTTTGCAGGACGATGGTGTGCCAGCTTCTTCCGCCGGATTCCTGTGTCGGTTGGCGCGAGGTCTGCTGTTCCGCAACCGCCATTGCGTTCTCCCTTCGGCCGCGCATGCTTCTTGGCAGCGATCCTTCGAACTTGACGCAGGCAGTGGGATTGTCAACATGTCCGGGCCTGCACCGTGATCTGCGCCAGATGGCCTGCCGCGGCCGGTACCGCCATGTCATAGGTGCGGCAACGAAAAACGGGAGGCGGCAGTGGAGGGAGCGCATCGCGCGTCGATCTTCCGAAGTCCCTCGCGAGCGAGCCGGAAGGGTCCTGATGTCCGTCAACAACAAACGCGTCTTCTACGTCAAATACCTGGCCAATCCGATCTATATCGACATCCTGAAGGCGCGGCCCGACGTCAGGCTCGATCGGATCGAGAACGAGAGCCCGGAAGATTTCTACGCGCCGATCCTGAGCGCCGCCCATGTCTACCAGATCGGCGCGGCCCGTGACGAGCTGGCGCCGCATTTCCACGTGGACGCGGCCTTCCTGAAGCGGACGCCGAACCTGCTGCTGGTCTCCAGCAACGGCGCCGGCTTCGACCCGGTCGATGTCGAGGCTTGCACGGACGCGGGTGTCGTGGTCGTCAATCAGTCCGGCGGCAACGCCCATTCGGTCGCCGAGCATGCCCTGGCGATGATGCTGACCCTCTCCAAGCGCATCATCCAATCCGACCGTCGCTTGCGCCGTGAGCGCGATGTCAACCGCAACGAACTCGTCGGAAACGAGGTCGAGCACAAGACCGTCGGCATCATCGGTCTCGGCAATGTCGGCCGGCGCATTGCCGCTCTGTGCAAGGGGCTGCTCGGCATGAAGGTGCTGGCCTACGATCCGTACCTTTCGGCCGAGGTCATGGCCGAGCGGGGCGGCGAAAAGGTCGAGCTCGACGAGCTGCTGCGCCGCTCCGATTTCGTATCGATCTCCTGTCCACTCAACAAGGGTAGCCGCAACATGATCAGCGTTCGAGAATTCGCGCTGATGCAGCCGCATGCCTATTTCATCACCACCGCGCGCGGCTTCATCCACGACGAGGACGCGCTGCTCCAGGCGTTGCGCGACAAGCGCATCGCGGGTGCCGGCCTGGACGTCTGGTCCAAGGAACCGCCGCCGCCGGACCATCCGCTGCTTCAGTTCGACAACGTGCTGGCGAGCCCGCACACTGCGGGCGTCACCATCGAGGCCCGCCAGAACATGGGTCGCATCGCGGCCGAACAGGTGCTGGACGTGCTCGACGGCAAACGTCCGCCTCGCATCATCAATCCCGAAGTCTGGCCGCGCTATGCGGAGCGCTTCAAGCAGGCCTTCGGCGTGACCCCGGGATAAGCGGACCCGGCGGGCGCGAAATCGCGCTCCAGGCTTGATCCGCGTCAAAATCCCCTTTCCCAGTCCCACCTAAATGGGGCTAGAGTGCTGCCGGGGCAGCAGGAGGTCCCATGTCTCTCTATGTCGTCAGGTTCATGAAGGACGTGCTCGGCGAGTATGGCCGGCAGAGCGAGATCTGCCAGGGTACACTCGAGATCGAGGCCGCCGACGAGAACGAGGCCAGGGAACGGGCCAAGGCGAAGTTCTGCAAGGACCAGGCATTGCATCACTGGTCGCTGCATGCCGACCGCATTCATGTGAAACCGGCGGACTTTCCGTCCTGAGGCTCACCGGCCCGGCGTCGCACTTGGCGGAGGTGTCGTCGTGCCTGCGCCGAGCGATCGCTGCACCATCACCGTGTCCGACCAGCGGCCGTGGCGATAGGCGACGCCGCAGAGCAGGCCGGCGCGTGTGAAACCGAATTTTTGATGCAGTGCCAGCGAGGCGGCGTTGTCGGCGTCGATGTAACCGATCATTTGGCGAAAGCCGGCTGCCGCACAGCAATCGATCAATTCCTGGAGCAACAACCGTCCGACTCCGCGGCCGAGATGCGCGTGGTGGACGTAGATCGAATGCTTGGCCGTGTAGCGATAGGCCGGACGCTTGCGGAACAGCACGGCATAGGCATAGCCGACGATGTCGCCGCGATAGGTCGCGACCAGGTGCGGCAGGCGGGTCTGCTTCAGGTTCTTGCGCCGGTCGCGCAGATCGTCCGGCTCCGGCGCACCGGTTCCCTCGACATCGCGTGGGACGCCAGCGCGGACGTGATGGCGGTAGATCGCCAGCATGGCCTCGACATCGCTTTCCCGAGACGACCTGACCAGAACGGGTTCGTCACTCGCGCGCACAGCCGTTTCGTTCATCGGCACCTACTCGGCAACGACGTAAGTGTAGAGCCCGATGCGCCCTTTCGCATCGACCTCCTTGTAGACACCTTGGATTTCGACATCGAAGCCGGGGAACGTGTTGAAGCAGGTCTCGAACATCTTGAGATAATCGATCATGGGCTTGGCCCGCTCCGTCAGCCTCTCGCCGGGCACGATGGTGGCGATGCCGGGCGGGTAGACCACGAACGGCGTGGTGGCGATGCGGCCCGCGAGGGCCTCGATCGGCAGATAATCGACATCGTTGCGGAACAGATGGCGCGCGGCATCGCGGGGCGACATTGCGATCTCGGGCATGTGCTCGGGCATGAACTGCCGCGCCTGGAGCGCGCTGACATCGGCAGCGCGGAAGAAGCGGTGCATGTCGCCGCAGAGATCGCGCAAGCGAACGCCGCCGTAGCGCGCCTGCCGCCGCTGATGGAATTCCGGGATCGCCTCGGCCAGCAGCGCATTGTCGTCGTGCAGACGCTTGAACGCGACGAGGCCGGAGATCAGCGTGCCGGCCTTGCTCGCCTCGACGCCGGGCGTAAGCAGGAAGAGCAGGGAGTTGAGGTCGTTCTTCTCCGGGACGATACGATTCTCGCGCAAGTACTGCGCGACGACGGGGGCGGGGATGCCGTGCTCGGCATAAGCGCCGGATGCACGATCAAATCCGGGCGTGAGCAAGGTCAGCTTGTTCGGATCGGTCATGGCAAAGCCTTCCTCTAGATCGGGAAAGCCGTGCCAGTTGCTGACCGGAGAGAGCTGCCACCGCGCGGGATTGCTCGCGAGTTCGTCGGTGGAGAGCGTCTCCCAGGCGACGTTATGGGCGGCGCCGGGGCGGCTTACGTCGGGAATGGCGACACGATCGGGAACGAAGGGCTCGAAGAACCAGCGGCGATCCGGCTTCTGCTCGTTCTCCTCGAACTCCCGCCGCATCGCGCGGATTTTCTTGCGCAGCTCGATGCCCAGCCGGATCGTGTCGTCCCACAGCACTTCACCGGAGCGGCCCTTCATCATCTGTGCGCCGACGTCGAGCGAGGCGAACAAAGGATAGAAGGGAGACGTTGATGCATGCTGCATGAAGCTTTCGTTGAAGCGGCGGTGCTCCACCCGTCGCTTCTGGCCCCGAATATGCCGATCCTTGATGTGGATCTGGGAAGCCTGCGAAAAACTCGCGAGTTGCTTGTGGGTCGACTGGGTCGCGATGATGCCCGGCGCTTCCGGAGGGAGATTGGCAAGACCCATGGCGAAGCGGCCGGCATACAGCGGATGGAACTTCATGAAGCCGGCCCAGGCTTCGTCGAACAGGATGTAGTCGCAGAGATGGCCGATGCGCTTGATGATCATCTCGGCGCTGTGGATCGAGCCGTCATAGGTGCACTGCTCGACCACGGCCACGCGGAACGGCCGCTCCTTGCGCCAGGCATCGCGGTCATTCACGAGAGGATGGCTGCGGATCGCCTCGCGCAGGGCCTTCTCGTCCAGCATGTCCCAACGCATCGGCCCGATCAGGCCCCAGGCATTGCGGACGGCGGGGACGTAAACCGGGATGCCGCCATTGATCATGAGCGCGCCGTGATGGGCGGCCTTGTGGTTGTTGCGGTCGAACAGCACGAGATCGCCGTCGGTGACCAGGGCGCCGAGCGCCACCTTGTTTGAGGTCGAAGTGCCGTTGAGCACGAAATAGGTCTTCTCAGCGCCGAAGATTGCCGCCGCTTCCTTCTGCGCCTTCAGTGCCGGGCCCTCATGAGTGAGGAGGTCGCCAAGGTCGAGCACGGAATTGTCGAGGTCGTCGCGGAACACGGATTCGCCGAGATGCTCGACGAAGACGCGTCCGATCGGGCTGCGGTTATAGAACACGCCGCCGTTGTGGCCCGGACAGGTCCAGAGCTGGTTGCCTTCCTCGGCATAATCGACCAGCGCGCCGAAGAATGGCGTCTTCAGCGTCTCGGCATATTGCTTGAGGCGGCTGATCAGGTTCTTGGCGATGAAGGGCGGTGTCTCCTCGGAGAGGAAGACATAGCCGTCGATGAAATCGAGCACCTCGACCGGCAGATCCTCGAACCGCTTGCGGCGGATCAGCAGGATGATGGGGAAGTCGAGGCCCCGGCGGCGCATCAGATTGATCAGCGCCGAGGTCTTCCCTTCGAGCCCCTTCTTGCCCCAATCCACCACCATGCAACCGATCGCTGCATCGGTCTGCACCGCCATCTCGGCATCTTCCAGCTTGCGGGCACGGACCACTTCGAAGCCGGAGCGCTGGATTTCCTCGATGATCTGGTTGAAGCGGATGCCTTCGAGGTCGTCGCTGTCGAACACAGGTGCGGCGAACAGGAAATTGAAGCGCTTGAAATAGTCCATGTCGGGTCCCGAATATGGCGAAGACACAGCTCTCCGCACATTCGATGACAGCTGGATGACAGGCGGAGTGCCGCGGAGCTTCGAGCGTCTGCGGCTTCAGTCCAGCAGCTTGTCCAGCGTGATGGGGAAGCGCCGGATGCGCTTGCCGGTGGCATGATAGACGGCGTTCGCAATCGCTGCAGGCACGCCGACGATGCCGATTTCGCCGAGCCCCTTGATACCAAGCCTGTTGATCCGGTCGTCGGGCTCGTCTACGAAAATGACGTCGATGTCGCGGATGTCGGCATTCACGGGAATGTGGTACTCGGCAATGTTCGCGTTCATGATGCGGCCGAAGCGGTGATCCATCACCGTCTCTTCGTGCAGCGCCATCCCGATCCCCCAGACCACGCCGCCCATGATCTGGCTGCGGCCGGTCTTGGTGTTCAGGATGCGTCCGGCCGCAACCGCGCTCACGACACGCGTGACGCGGATCACGCCGAGCTCCTCATCGATCTTCACCTCGGCGAAAACCGCCGAATGCGTGTTGCGGGCGTGTGATTTGTCTTCCGCGAACTGGTTGAGCTTCTCCTTTTCGATCCGCTCGAGCTTGCTGTGGCGCATGGCATCCGGAATCGAGACGGCAGCCCCGCTCTTGCCGTTACCGGCGATCATGCCATCGACCAGGGTGACGGCGGCCGCGTCGAGGTCGGCGAGTGGCGAGCCCGGGATTGCCTTGGCGAGGTGTACGAGTTCCCGGCGAATTTCTTCCGCCGCTCCCAACACGGCGTGCGCGCTGGAGGCCGCCATCCAGGAGCCGCCCTCGACCGGCGCCTGCGGCAGGGTCGAATCAGCGAGCCGGACGCTGATGTTCTCGATCGGCAGCCCGAGGGCATCGGCCGCTACCTGCGCCACGATGGTGTAGGTGCCGGTGCCGATATCGGATGCCGCGCACGAGACCTCGGCATGGCCGTTGGCCGTCAGCACGATCCGGACGGCGACCGGCATCTGCAGCGCCTCCCACACCCCCGTCGCCATGCCCCAGCCCACGAGTTCCTTGCCCTCGCGCATGGAACGTGGCGCAGGGTTACGCCGCGCCCAGCCGAACGCTTCTCCGCCGCGGGCGTAGCATTGGCGCAACTGCTTGCTGGTGTAGGGCAGGCCCTCGCTCTGGTCGCGATCCGAGTAGCACTTCAGACGCAGCTCGATCGGGTCGAGTTTGAGCGCGACAGCCAATTCGTCCATCGCGCATTCGAGCGCGCAGACGCCCGAAGCCGCACCCGGCGCGCGCATGTCGCAAGGTGTCGAGACGTCGAGGTCGACCAGCTTGTGGGAAAAGTGGCTGTTGGAGCTTTTGTACAGCTGCTCGGCCCAGCCGGTGTCATTGCGGGAAAAGTCCTCGTAGCGTGAGGTTACGGCAATGGCTTCATGGCTGATCGCATCGAGCGTGCCGTCGGGCCTCGCCCCCAGTGCGACATGCTCGATGGTCATCGGCCGATATCCAAGCCCGTACATCTGCTGCCGTGTCAGCACGACGCGGACGGAGCGCTTGAGTGCGAGCGCGGCCAGCGTCGCCAACACCACCTGGTATTGCGGCCGCAGGCCGGAACCGAACGCGCCGCCGACATAGGGCGAAAGCACGCGGATCTCCTCGGGCTTCTTGTCGAACACAGCGCAGAGAAACTTTTGCACGTTCTGGACGCCTTGCGTCTTGTCGTAGACGGTGAGCTTGCCGCCGCCTTCCCAGACCGTCGTCGTCGCATAAAGCTCCATCGGGTTGTGATGCTCGGTCGGAACGAGGTAGTCCGCTTCGTGCCGCAGGGCTGCGGCCGCAAGCGCTGCTTTGGCGTCGCCGCGGGGCTTGTGCGGCTTGTCCATTTCGCTTGCCCTGCCGCGCTCGGCCTCGAGGTCGGTGGCAAACCCATCCTGCTCGTAGTCGATCCGCACGAGCGTGGCGGCGAACTTCGCGGTCTCCCATTCTTCGGCGACCACAAGAGCAATCGGCTGCCCGTTGAACTTGATCATGTCGTCATACAGCGGCCGGAACGGCAAGCCCTCCGGGGCCACCTCGTCCTTCCAGGCCTCATCCTTGTCGGCGAGGGGAGGACGATGGGCGTGCGTGAGCACCTCGAGCACTCCGGCCACCTTCAGCGCCTCGGTGGCATCCAGCCGCACGATCCGACCGCGCGGTATGGTAGCCTCCACCACAAACCCATGGACGAGGCCATCGGCGGAGAATTCTCCGGCATATTTCGCGGCGCCAGTGACTTTGGCGCGGCCGTCGATTCGCGACGTTGGTGTTCCGACATAGGCGTTCATCGGGTCCTCACGCGATCTTCTTGTGAGCTTGTGATTGTGGTGTGGCGCTTGCCGCCTGGATCAGCGCACGCACGACGGCTCTGCGCGCGAGCGCGATCTTGAAGCCGTTATGCGCGCGAGGAGTTGCTCCCTGCAGCAACAAGTCGGCGGCATGCCCAAAATGATCCGGCGTTGCCGCCTGACCGCGCAGGGCCGCCTCGGCCTCCATGCTTCGCCACGGCTTGTGAGCCACGCCGCCGAGCGCGAGGCGGGCCTCGCTGATCGCGTTGCCCTCCAGCTCGATTGCGGCCGCGACCGATACGAGAGCGAAGGCGTACGACAGCCGGTCGCGGATCTTAAGATAGCTGTAGTTCCTCGGAAAGCTGTGCGGCGGCAGCTCGATCGCGGTGATGATCTCGCTGCGGCCCAGTATCGTATCGAGATTTGGCTTGTCGTCGGGAAGCCGGTGGAAGTCCGTCAGCGCAACGCTACGCGCACCCATGGGCCCCGCAATGTGCACGAGCGCGCCGAGTGCGGCCAAGGCCACGCTCATGTCGGATGGGTTCGTCGCGATGCAGGACTTGCTGGTGCCGAGGATGGCATGGTTGCGGTTGAGGCCGTCGAGTGCCGAGCAGCCCGTGCCCGGACGTCGCTTGTTGCAAGGCGTCGCCGTGTCATAGAAATAGGGGCAGCGCGTTCGCTGCATCAGGTTGCCGCCGACCGAGGCCATGTTGCGCAGCTGCGCGGAGGCTCCGGCCAGGATGGCGCTGGCGAGCAGGGGATAGCGCTGGTTGATCAAAGGATGGTAGGCGAGGTCCGAATTCGGCACCAAGGCGCCGATGCGCAAGCCGCCGTCGGCCGTCTCCTCGATGTCGCGGAGCGGCAGACGGGAAATGTCGATCAGCCGGGAGGGCCGTTCGACATTCTCCTTCATGAGATCGATCAGGTTGGTGCCGCCGGCAATCAGCTTCGCGCCTGGATCGGCGGCGAGCAGGCGAATGGCATCTGCGACGTCGCCTGCGCGGGAATACTGGAAGTTGTTCATGACCGGCTCATTGCCTGCTCGATCGCGGCCACGATGTTGGGATAGGCGCCGCAGCGGCAGAGATTTCCGCTCATCAGCTCCCGGATCTCGTCGGCATCCCGCGCGCGGCCCTCGGCCAGCAGGCCTGCGGCGGAGCAGATCTGTCCGGGCGTACAATAGCCGCACTGGAAGGCATCATGGTCGATGAAGGCCTGTTGCAGGGGATGCAGCGCGCCATCCTTGACCAGGCCTTCGATTGTCGTGACCTCGGCCCCATCCTTCATGACGGCGAGGGTCAGGCAGGAATTGACCCGTCTTCCCTCGACCAGCACGGTACAGGCGCCGCATTGGCCGTGATCGCAGCCCTTCTTGGTGCCGGTCAGGTCCAGACGGTCACGCAGGGCATCCAGAAGCGTGGTCCACGGCATGACCTCGAGTGTGCGCCTTGCGCCATTGACAACGAGGTTGATCGGAATGCGTTCGGGGATCTGATCCGTGATGTCGGCCATGGCGTGTTCCCTGCGGAAAGGCCGAGCCGGGCAAATGTGGATGTGACGCGAGGATGCGTTGCCGCCGCTGGCCGATAGCGCCTAACGGATAGCGGCGTGCTTGGTTCCCGACTGATCCGTCCGGTCCGATGGTCGAGGTCAGCGCTTCGTCTCGCCGAACACCACGGTCGGCACCGCTCGGTTGACGATCTCGCGCAATGCGAAGCTCGATTGCACGCGCGCGACGCGCGGCAGGCGGGATAGCTCGGTGCGGTGGATGCGCTCGAAGTCCTGGATGTCGCGGGCCAGCACGATCAGGATGTAGTCGTCGGTACCGGACATCAGGAAGCACCGCACGACGGAGGGGCATTTCACCACCTCCGCCTCGAACGCCTTGAGTGCGTCATCGCTCTGGCTCTCCAGGGCTATTCGAACCAGAACCGTCGTGGTCAGGCCGAACTGGGCGAGGTCGAGCGCGGCCTGGTAGCCTTGGATGTAGCCGTCGTCCTCTAGCGTTTTCTGCCGCCGCGCCAGCGCCGTGCTCGACAGGCCGATCTTGTTCGCAAGCTCGGTATGGCTGGCCCGCGCATTCGTAGTCAGTTCCGCCAGGATGGCGAGGTCTTTCCGGTCGAGGGCCAAGGTTTGGTTTCCAGCGCGAATAGGTATTTCGGCGCCGGAAACCGGCGCGGGCCCGCTCAGACTAGCGGATATTTGCACGAAACCAAACCAGGCCTCTCGCTACGATGAAGAGCGGAATCAAGGCGTTGGCAAGGGAGATCAAGATGCGCGTCGGTGTGCCCAAGGAGATCAAGGTGCAGGAATATCGCGTCGGGCTCACCCCGGGCGCGGTCCGCGAATATGTTGCCGCCGGGCACCAGGTCACGGTCGAGACAGGCGCCGGCAATGGCATTGGCGCGCCCGACGAGGTGTATCGGCGGGCAGGGGCGTCCATCGCCGAGACGGCGCGCGAGATCTTTGCCAAGTCCGAGATGATCGTGAAGGTCAAGGAGCCGCAAAGGAGCGAATGGGTCCAGCTTCGTGAAAGCCAGATCCTCTTCACCTACCTTCATCTTGCGCCGGATCCTGAGCAGGCCAAGGGCCTGGTTGATTCCGGCTGCACCGCGATCGCCTATGAAACGGTCACGGACGCGAGCGGTCACCTCCCGCTGCTTGCGCCGATGAGCGAAGTCGCCGGCCGCCTCGCCATCGAGGCCGCCGGCGCCGCGCTCAGGCGGTCGGCCGGTGGCCGCGGACTGCTGTTGGGCGGGGTGCCCGGCGTGCAGCCGGCAAGAATCGTCGTTCTCGGCGGCGGCGTCGTGGGCACGCAGGCCGCGCGCATGGCCGCCGGCCTCGGTGCCGAGGTCACCGTGATCGACCGCTCGATCCCGCGCCTGCGCGAACTCGACGATCTGTTTGCCGGACGCATGCGCACGCGTTTCTCGACCATCGAGTCGGTCGAGGACGAAGTGTTTGCCGCCGACGTCGTGATCGGCGCGGTGCTGGTGCCGGGCGCGAGTGCGCCGAAGCTGGTCACGCGCGCGATGCTGAAATCGATGCGACCCGGGGCGGTGCTGGTGGACGTCGCGATCGACCAGGGCGGCTGCTTTGAGACCTCGCATCCGACCACGCATGCGGATCCAACTTACGAGGTCGACGGCGTCGTGCATTATTGCGTTGCCAACATGCCGGGCGCGGTGCCGGTGACATCGAGCCAGGCCCTCAACAATGCGACCTTGCCCTTCGGCCTGATGCTCGCGAACAAGGGGTTTGCGGCGGTGCTGGAAAACCCGCATCTGCGGAACGGGCTGAACGTGCATCGCGGCCGGATCACGAACAAGGCAGTCGCGGAGAGCCTCGGGCTGGAATTTGCTCCCGTGGAGAGCGGGCTCGCGGCCTGACCAGCCGTCCGGTCCGTCATTGCGAGCGCAGCGAAGCAACAGAGTGTCACCGCGCAAAGATTCCGGAGTGCATCGCTCCGCTCGCGATGACGATGCGGCGCAAGGATTGCTCTGAACCTAAAGCCGATCCGCGCCGGCACTGGAGTCACGCTTCGTCAGCCTGTACTGCCCCAGGTCCGGATCGTGAGTCATGCGCCAGTAATCCACGAACCTCCACGGCATCGCCGAGAACACGCGGCCGCTGCTGTTGCGATAATAGGTGCTCATGCCCGGATGGGTCCAAATCATCGCCTCGTGCTCGGCGTCGACCTTTTGGACATAATCGTCCAGCACGTCCTGGCGGACATCGATCGCCGCGATGTCTCGCTCGATCATGTCGACCAGACACGCGGAGATGTAGCGGCTCTGGCATTCGGACTGGAAGATGACGCTGCCGCCATGCGCTGGCCCGGAGTTGGGACCGAGCATGCAGAAGAAGTTCGGAAAGCCTGGTACGGTCAGCCCAAGGAATGCGGTCGGATTGTCGTTGGCCCAGGCCTCACGCAAATCCTTGCCGTGACGGCCGGTGACGTTGAGGCGCGCCGCCATCTCCGTCACCTTGAAGCCGGTCGCGACGACAATGATGTCGGCCCCACGCTGCTTGCCGTCGGCGGTGACGATGCCATTCTCATCGAAATGGTCGATCGCATCGGTGACGAGCTCGACATTGTCTCGCCTCAAGGTCTTGAACCAGTTGTTGTCGAGCAGGATGCGCTTGCCGTAGGGCGGATAGGTCGGCACGCATTTCTCGATCAGATCCGGCCGGCCCTGCAATTCGGAGTGGATGAAGTCGGTCAGCTCCTGACGGTGCCGGTCATTGCCTTTGTTGACGGCGCGCTCGGGATGGGGCCAGGCCGGGTCCTTGCGCAGGAAAGGAAGGAGGCCGTCGCCGTAGCGCCAGAACATGTTGAAGCGGTACCACTGCGCGTAGAATGGCAGATGCGCCAGCAGCCAACGTGCGCCCTCGCTGATCGGATCGGCATAGCCCTTGACCGGGCGAGCCCATTGCGCACTGCGCTGATAGACCGTGACCGACGCGGCGCGGCCGGCAATCGAGGGCACGAGCTGCATCGAGGTGGCGCCGGTGCCGATCACGGCGATATGCTTGCCGTCGAGTCTGATGTCGTCGGTCCACAGCGCCGAATGCAGGATCGTGCCCCTGAAGCTCTCCTCGCCCTTGAAGTGCGCGCGGGAGGGATCGTTGAGCTGGCCGATGGCCGAGACCAGCGCGGTGGATTCGAAGGCTTCCTCGCCATCCTTCGTACTGAGCGTCGAGATCCAGCGCCGCTTGCCTTCGTCCCAGCGCGACGAGGTCAGCTCGGTGTTGACGCGCAGATGATTGCGAATGCCGTATTCGTCCGCGACCTTCAGCAGATAGCCGAGCAGCTCCTCGCGTTGGCAGAAGTAGCGCGTCCATGCGTTGCGCGAGCCGAATGAATAGGAATAGGAGTGGTTCGGCGTGTCGACGCCGCATCCGGGATAGCGGTTGATCCACCAGGTGCCGCCGAGCTCTTCGTTCTTCTCCACGATGGTGTAGGGGATGCCGAGATGGCCGAGCGCCACGCCCAGCGCAATCGCGCAGACGCCCGCACCGACGATCAGCACATGTTGGTCGGCGAGCTTGTGGTCGGAAGGGCGTGTCGTCCAGCGCGCCTCGCGCGGCACGAAGCCCATCTCCTCGCGCATCAGCGGCGCATATTCCGGCGCGACGTTCTCGCCGAGACAGGCTCGCATCATCCTCAGCAATAGCTCTTCGCCGGGATCGTTGATGACAGGATTCGGCGTTCCGTCTGCGAAGAGCTTGACCACGGCGGCGCGGATTTCGTCCTGGATCTCGCGGGGAACGCCGGCCTCCGGATCAGGAATGAGGCGGATGTCACGCTTGGGCAGATAGAGCGGTGCGAGCCATTTCTCGTCGCCCGTCATGTGCACGAGCACCATCAGCAGGCAGCGGATATCGCCCTCGGCTATTGCGGAGGCAAGATCAAGCGGCTTGTGTTGTGATACGATGTTCATGGCGTGTCCTGATCTTCCAACGCAGTGAAGAGGCCGCGCGTCATCAGCTTGCGATAGGCGGAGATGACGTGGTCCGGTACGGCAGTGACGCCGTTTTCGGAATAGGAATAGCGGCGACTGAGATAGCCGCGCGAGCCCATCAGCATGTGAACGATCGCCTCGAATTCCTCGTCGCTGTAGTCCTCGATCGCGCCGGCAAGCCGGGCGCGGCGCAGGATGCGGACATAGGCCGTCGCGATGTTGTCGAGATGCTTCTGGTAGCCGATCGGTGCGAAGAACTCGGCCTCGTTGAGGATGCGCAGGAATTCCGGCACCTCGCGGATGAAGTCGAAGAAGGCGCAGAACCGCGCGATCTCCTGCCGTGCCGCATCCGCCGTGCCGGTGCGGGCGCGGATGAACTCGACCATGTCGAGGCCGATCTTGGGCAGGAGCTGGTCGAGCAATTCCTGGCGGTTCTCGAAATGATTGTAGAAGGTACCTTGCGCGACGCCAGCTTCCTCGGTGATGCGCGCCACCGAAGCTTCCGCATAGCCATGCTTGCCCACGACCTTCGTGGCCGCCTCAAAAATCCTCTGCTTGGTCCAGGCGTTGCGCTCGACGCGCTTGAGCTTTGTTACCTTGGCGGTGGCGGAGCTTTGCGTCATTCCGCAGCCTCCAATTCAGCGCGCAGCACGCGCTTGAGGATCTTCCCGGATGGATTGCGTGGCAGGCTGTCGCGGATGACGATCTGCTTCGGCACCTTGAAGCTCGCAAGCCGTGCGCGGCAGTGCTCGGTAAATGCAGCGAGCTCGAGGCTCGCGCCGTCCGCCAGCACGACGACCGCGACCGGCCGCTCGCCCCAGCGCGCATCGCGCAGGCCGATGACGGCGACTTCGCGCACCTCGGGCAATTCGTGGATGACTCGCTCGACTTCGGACGAGGCAATGTTCTCGCCGCCGGAGATGATCATGTCCTTCTTGCGGTCGGTCAGGTACAGAAAGCCCTCTTCGTCAAGGTAACCGACGTCGCCGCTGCGAAACCAGTCGCCGAAGAAGGCCGACGCCGTCTTCTCGGGGGCCTTCCAGTAGCCGCGCGTGATCTTCGGCCCGCGCAGGCAGATTTCGCCGTTGACGTTCGGCGGCAACACCTTGCCGTTCTCGTCGCGGATCTCGATCTCGACATGGGCGATGGCGCGCCCGGTCGAGCCGATCTTGTCGATCTCGCGGCCGGCCTCCATGAAGGTGTCGCCGCCCACGGTTTCGGTGAGGCCATAGGCATCGATGTAGCGAGCGTTGCGGAAATATTCGGAGAAGGCGCGGATGCGCACCTCCGGCGTCTTTTCTCCGCCGCCGATTGCCCATCTCAGGCTGGAGACGTCGTAGCCGTGACGGGTCGGGCAGGTGAGCATCGCCGTGGTCATGACCGGTGCGAACCAGGCAGCGTCGAGCTTGTCCTCCGCGATCGCCGCAAGCGCCGCCTCGGGCTCGAAATTGCGCTCGATGCGGATGAATCCGCCATGCCAGAGCACGGCGATGCCGGGCAGATCGAGTGCGCCCACATGATAGAGCGGACCGACGACCAGAAGCCGCGTCTCGGAGCTAAGCCCGAGCGCAATCGTCTGGTCGGCGGACTTCCAGTAGAAATTGTCGTAGGAGAGCATCACGCCCTTTGGTCGATCGGTCGTACCCGAGGTGTACATCAACCGCATCAGGTCGGATGACTGGCGCACATGCATCGGGGCGGGCGCAGCGCTGCTCGCAAGACCCGTGACGCTGAGCTGGGCGGCTTCATCGAGCACGACAGTGCGCGCGCCCCCGGCGCTCGCCGTTAGCTCCTCGTCGACGATCAGCAGGCGCGCGCCGGCATTGCCTGCGATGTAGCCAACCTCGTCGCGCGAGAGGCGGAAGTTGATCGGCAAGAAAACCGCGCCCAAATGACTGGTCGCGAACAGGAGCTCGAGGAACGCCGCGCTGTTCTTCATCAGAACGGCTACGACATCGCCTGCGCCGACGCCTTCCGCTGCGAGCCACCCCGCCACTTTCCGAATGCGCGCATCGAACACCGCGTAGGAAATCTGATCGCCGCGATATTTCAGCGCAGGCCGGTCTGGCGTGCGCCGGGCATGAAAGGCGATGAAGCTCGACAGGTTGATCATGCGCAGTTTTCGAGCCGTCCAGCGGCCTGATTTGCTCTCGATGAATTCTGACTCGTAATTCATCTTTGGCTTGACGTCACCCCCCTACCTCTGAAATCCTTGAACACACGGAGACGAGACGATCTCCGACAGGGATCAGGAAACGCCGACCCGAAAGAGGGAGGGGAAAATGACGAAAACCCGCAGGCCGGGCATCAGCCGCCGTTCAACACTGGCGCTGATGGGCGCCGGTGCGATGAGTGTTGCCGCGCCCTGGGTGGCGCGAGCGCAAGCCAAGACCATCAAGATCGGAATGCCGACGATTTTGTCGGGACGCGTGGCGCAGCTCGGCACGTCCTCGCGCAATGCGGTGATGCTCGAGGTCGAGAAGGTCAACGGGGCCGGCGGTCTTGCTGGCCGGCAGATCGAGATGGTGATCCGCGACTCCAAGGGCCAACCGCAGGAAGCCGCGCGGGTCGCGCGCGAACTCGTCAACACCGATGGCTGCGAATTGCTGCTCGATGGCGAAGCGTCGTCCGGATCGTTCGCCGTGCATGAGGTGGCGCGCGATCTCGGCGTGCTCTGCATCCACACCTGCTCGGAAGCTTCCTCGCTGACGGCCGACCCGAAGCAGCGCATCCCGAATGCGTTCCGCTGCGTGCGTCAAGGTATCCACGATTCCATCGTCGGCGGCAGCTACGCCGCTTCGATCGCCAAGGCGAAGGGCTTGAAGAAATGGGCGACCTGCTCGCCCGACTACGCTTATGGCCGCGACACTACCGGCGAGTTCACGCTCTACCTCAAGCGCTTCGCGCCCGACATCGAGATCATCAGCGAGTCGTGGCCGAAGCTGTTCCAGGCCGACTACACCGAAGTGGTGACGAAGATCCTGCAGGCCAAGCCGCAGGCGCTGTATTCCTGCCTGTGGGGCGGCGATCTCACTTCCTATATCGACCAGGCGAACATCTACGCGATGTTCAGCCAGATGGAGGTGTTCGCCGTCAACATGGCCGACTACACCGCGCTCACCGTGGTGAAGAACCTGCCGAAGGGCATCCACTCCGGCAACCGCTACATCAAGACGTTTCCGACCACGCCGGAGAACGCGGCGTGGGGCGATGCCTACAAGGCCAAGTACAACGAATACCCGACCAATTGGTCGTGGCAGAACGCGACCGCGGTGATGTTCCTGGCCGAAGCCGCCAAGAAGGCGAACTCCGCCGACGGCAAGAAGATCGCCGAGGTGTTGAAGGGCCTCACCATCAAGTGTCCGTTCGGCGCCGACGGCACCGTCACGATGCGTGGCGACGATCACACCCTGGTCGGCTACGCCATCGGCTGGGGCACCACGATCCCGCAGGAGCCCTATGTGCCCGAGGTGAAGGCCGGAGACTGGAAGACCATCTTCGAGCTCGAAGCCGAGTGGAAGAAGAGCAAGGGCTATACCTGATCTGATGTACGGCGGAGACGGGCGACCGTCTCCGCCTTCGCTTGTTTTCCGCGTCGTATCCGGCGCGCTGCAATGAAAGTACTCCCGTGGATCTTGACGCGCTTGCCGGCTGCCTCTCCAGTTCTGCTTGCCTGGTGACGCAGACCACCAGCGGCCTCATCATCGGCATGCTCCTTTTCCTGGTCGCTGTCGGGCTGACCCTGATCTTCGGGGTGCTCAAGGTGGTCAATTTCAGCCACGGCGCCTTCTATATGTTCGGCGCCTATTTCGCCATGACGACCTATCAGCTCACGGAGAGCTTCGCGCTGGCGATGCTCGCGGGCGCCGCTGGCACCGCCATTCTTGGCCTGGTCTTCGAGCGCGTCTTCATGAGCCGCGTCTACGGCGCTGACGTACTGATGCAGCTCCTCGTCTGCTATGCCTTCGTGCTGATCTTCGACGATGTCGTGCGCATCATCTGGGGACCCGAGTTCAAGGCCATGGGCATGCCGGCGGCATTCCAGGTGATGCCGCTGTTCATCGCCGGCGGCGTCGTGCCGCCGTATTACTTGCTGCTGATCGGGGTTGCGCTTGTCGCGGCGATCGTGCTCGGCCTTGGGCTGTCGCGCAGCCGCATCGGCAAGGTGATCCGTGCCGCCGCGCACAATCCAGGCATGGTCTCCGCGCTCGGCATCAACACCGGTTTGATCTATGGCGGCGTCTTCGCGCTCGGCGGCATGCTGGCGGGGCTTGCCGGCGCGCTGGCTGCGCCGGTGCGGTCGCTCACCCCGGGGATGGGATTCTCCGTGCTGATCGAATCCTTCATCGTCACTGTCATCGGAGGCATGGGCTCGATCCTGGGCGCGCTGATCGGCGCGTTGCTGCTCGGCCTCATCAGGTCGTTTGGCTCGCAAGGCTTTCCCCTGTTCGTGGAAGGGCTGATGTATTTGTTCATGGTGATCGTGCTGGTCTCCAAGCCCACCGGCCTGTTCGGCAAGGAGGCGGCATGACCGAACTCGAGGCCGGACGCGCGCAGACGCTGGTGCCGGCGCGCAGCGGCGCGGCGCTTCAGCGCTACCGCGACGTGTTGATTGCGCTGATTGCCTTCGCGGTGCTTGCGAGCTTGCCGCTGTTCACGGGCAGCAAGGCGCTGCTCGATTTCGTCATCCGCTGCTCGGCCTATGGCCTGTTCGCGACCTCGCTCAATCTGCTGGTCGGCTACACCGGCCTGACCTCTTTTGGTCATGGCATGTTCTTCGGCCTCGGCGCCTATAGCTTCGGCCTGATCATGCAGAAGCTGGGCGTTCCAATTCCGGTGGCTTTCGTCGCGACATTGGCCATCACGGCGGTCGTTGCGGCGATCATCGGCGCGATCTGCGTGCGGCTGAAGGAGATCTATTTTGCCTTCGTCACGCTCGCGTTCCAGATGCTGATTCATTCCACGATCCTGTCCTGGGCCTCGTTCACCGGCGGCGACCAGGGTCTGCGCGGCGGCATTCCGCGGCCGGTCTTTCTCGGCATCGATCTGTCCGATCACGTCCATCTCTATGTCACGAGCTGCGCGCTGCTCATCCTTGGCCTGCTCGCGATGCACCAGATCGCGCAGTCGCCGTTCGGCTATACGCTGCGCATGATCCGCGACAACGCAGCGCGCGCGAGCTTCCTCGGCATTGACGTCTGGCGCGCCAAGCTCACCGTGTTCGTGCTGGCAGCGCTGTTTGCCTCGATGGGCGGAATGGTGATGGCGTTGTTCGTCTCGGGCGCTTACCCGGAATTCGCCTATTGGACGATCTCGGGGGAGGGCATCTTCATCAACATGCTCGGCGGCGTCTCGACTTTCCTGGGGCCGATGGTCGGCACCGTGCTGCTGCTGCTGCTCAATGACACCGTGACGCGCTTCACCGAATATCACGGCATCGTGCTTGGCGTGGTCATCCTGTTCTTCGCGCTGGGCCTGCGCAAGGGCCTGCTCGATTTCGTCGCCGATTGGCTTGCGCAGCGGCGTGATGCAGGCGAGGGGCGTTAGCCATGCTCGAGATCCGCGACCTCGCAAAGTCCTTCGGCGGCGTGAAGGCGACCAACGATGTCTCGCTCGCCTTCCCGGACGGCTCGCTCACTGCCGTGATCGGCCCCAATGGCGCCGGCAAGAGCACGTTCTTCAACCTGATCACCGGGGCCTTGAAGCCGGATTCCGGGCAGGTCCTGCTGGACGGCGTCGACCTTGCCGGCCGCTCGCCGCCGGAGATCGTACGCTACGGCATCGGGCGCGCCTTTCAGGTCGCGAGCATCTTCAAATCGCTGACGGTGCAGGAGACGATGCTCGCTGCCGTCAGCGCCGACCAGCGCACGTCCGCGGTGCTGCACAAGCGCTTTCCGCTGCCGGAGACGCGCGACCGCGCAGAGCATGTGATGGAACTCTTGGGCCTCGCCGGCAAACGACATCGCACCGCCGCAACGCTGTCCCATGGCGATCAGAAACTGCTCGATATCGCGCTGGCTTTGGTGCTCGATCCAAAGGTGCTGTTGCTCGACGAACCCACCGCCGGCATGGGGCCGGAAGAGCGCTGGCGCATGATCGACAAGGTGCGCGAGCTCTGGGAGACCCAGAAGATCACCGTCGTCTTCATCGAGCACGACATGGACATCGTATTCAAGATCGCCCCGAAGATCGTCGTGCTCTGCTATGGCCGTATTCTCGCGACCGGTACGCCCGATGAGATCCGCAAGAACAGCGCCGTGATCGATGCCTATCTCGGCACCGAACATGCGGGAGCTGCTGCATGAGCGCCGTCATCGAAGTCGCCGATCTCGACGTCTATTACGGCACCAGCCAGATCCTGTTCGGCGTCGGTCTCTCGGTGCGGCAGGGCGAGACCATGGCGCTGCTCGGCCGCAACGGCGCCGGCAAGTCGACGACGATGAAGGCGATCATGGGACTTGCGCCGCCGCGGCGGGGCAGGGTCAGCCTGCGCGGGACGGTGATTTCCGGCCAGAAGCCGCATCGTATCGCGCGTGCCGGCCTCGGCTTCGTGCCGGAGGATCGCCAGGTGTTTCCGGAGCACACGGTCGAGGACAATCTCGTCATCGGCAGGAAGAAGGGGCCGGAAGGTCAGGACGAATGGCCGATCAAGCGGATCTACGAGGTCTTTCCGCTCCTCGAACCGCTGCGCCATCGCATCGCCGGGCGCCTTTCCGGCGGCGAGCAGCAGATGCTGGCTATCGCACGTACTCTGATGGGCAATCCCGCGCTGCTGCTGCTGGACGAGCCAAGTGAGGGCCTCGCGCCGATCATCGTGCAGCGGATCGGCGAATTGTTGCGGCAGCTTCGCCAACTCGGTTCGACCGTGCTGATTGCCGAGCAGAACATGCATTTCTGCCTGGGGCTGGCGAGCCATGCGACGATCATCGACAAGGGCCAGATCGTCTATGCAGCCGGGATCGACGAACTGAAGGCCAACGAGGCCATCCGGCGGCGTTATCTGGCCCTGTAGCCGGCACGGGCGGCCTCCGAGCAGGCCCGAAGAAGAAAATTGTCGTCTCAGGTCTCCGCGACGGAAGGAGTTTTCCTGCCGCGGGGCAAAAAAGCCAATCGCTTCCATTGCTGTTTGGAGCCGAAACGACGACATTTCTGCCAGAAATTGGTGGATCGGCAGCCATGGAACGCACTGGATTTGAGCCCTTCGGCGAGCAATTGGTGTCCGCAACGGACAGCCAGCCGAAGTTGAGTGCCTCGAAGCTCCTGCTGCGAACTGGCACGACGCTGTTCTGGTCGCTGGTCGCCGGCATCGTGCTCGCGCGTGCGGCCTTCTTCGAGCCGGGCGTCTATGACGGCTTCAGCCGGGTTGCCTCGCTCGCCAAGAGCCTGATCTTCTGAGGCGCGCCCCAGCTGTTTATTCCAGGTTCGAGGACAGAACTTCGCTCGGCCCTGATATGTCGAAAACTTATTTCCCAACGGAAGCGCGCTGCGTATAAATCCTTCTCCTCTGGGAGAGATTTGTGTCGCAGAATCAAGCATCCAGCCCGGCCGATACGAAGCCGGCATCCGCCGCGAGCCGCATTGCGGCGCTGATTCCCGGCATCCTTCTCTGCGTTTTGCTCGCCGGTGTCTCGGCCCTGCTGGAGCACGCCGAGTTGGGCATGTTCGAGCATCCCTATGTCGAGGCGCTGGTGATGGCGATCCTGCTCGGGATGGCGTTGCGCAGCTTCTGGAAGCCCGCGCCGCGCTGGCAAGCCGGCATCGCCTTCAGCGCCAAACAACTGCTCGAAGTCGCGGTGATGTTGCTGGGCGCCTCGATCAGCTTCGCGGCGATAGCGGCCTCAGGCATCGCGCTGCTGGCGTCGATCGCGGCCGTCGTCGTGATTACCCTCGGTGTCTCTTTCGGCCTCAGCCGTATGCTCGGGCTGTCGACACGTCTGTCGATCCTGATCGCCTGTGGCAACTCGATCTGCGGCAATTCGGCGATCGCCGCCGTCGCGCCGATCATCGGCGCCAACAACGACGAGATCGCATCTTCGATCTCCTTCACCGCCATCCTCGGCGTGATGATGGTGCTGGGCCTCCCGCTGTTAATTCCGCTGTTGCAGTTGTCTGCGACGCAATACGGCATCCTCGCAGGCCTCACCGTCTATGCCGTGCCCCAGGTGCTCGCGGCGACGGTGCCGGCCGGACTGGTCTCGACGCAGATTGGCACGCTGGTGAAGCTGATGCGAGTGTTGATGCTGGGGCCAGTCGTGGTGGGCTTTTCTCTGATTGCCTCGCGCTGGCAAACCGATGCCAAGAAGACCAATGTCGGCTTCTTCCGCCTTGTGCCGTGGTTCATCCTCGGCTTCCTCGCCCTCGCGACGCTGCGGTCGCTCGAGATGGTGCCGGCGACTGTGGTCGGCCCCGTGACCAAGATCACCGGCTTTCTCACGGTGGTCTCGATGGCCGCCTTGGGCTTGGGTGTGGACGTCCGCGTGCTGGCGAACGTCGGGGGCAGGGTGACCGCCGCCGTGACGCTGTCGCTGATGCTGCTGCTCGGCATCAGCATCGCACTGGTGCACTGGTTCAAGTGATCTTGCTGCGATCGCAGCACTTGCCCCGTCCGCTTTGCAGGCGAGGGTGGCTCGCCGCATAGCGGCGAGACGGATGAGGGTATCTCCCCGCGTGAGTCTGGTGCAGTCCCACGGAAGGGCAGTCAGCAAGCGTCGGCTGAACGCCTAGATCACGTCGGCCAGCGAATGGCCGTGGAGTTCGATGTTGAGTCCCTGCATGCCCAGGTCGTTGATCTCGCCGCCCATAGCCTTCAGGCTCTCCTCGCGGATCAGCGACATCAGCCCGCGGCGCAGGGCCAGGAATTCCGACGACATCATCATGGATTGCTGCCGCGGTCGCTCCAGCGGGATCGGGATTTCCGCCTTGATCGAGCCGGGCCGGGCGGTCATGCAGTAGACGCGGTCCGACAGGAAAATCGCCTCGTCGATGTCGTGGGTGACGAACAGCACCGAGATCTTCAGCCGTTGCCACATATTGGTGAGGATCTGCTGCATGATGACGCGCGTTTGCGCGTCGAGCGCGCCGAACGGCTCGTCGAGCAGCAGCACTTTCGGCCCCGTCGCGAGCGCGCGTACGATGCCGACGCGCTGCTTCATGCCGCCGGAGAGCCTTTCCGGATAATGTTTCTCGAACGCCTCGAGCCCGGCAAGCCCGAGCAGCGTGCGCGCGGCACGCTCGCGTTGCGAGCGGGGCATGCCGCGCATCTTGAGGCCGAACTCAACGTTCTCGCGCACGGTTTTCCAGGGGAACAGCGAATATTGCTGGAACACCATGCCGCGTTCGGCGCTCGGGCCGTTGACGCGTTCGCCATCGACGGTGACGATCCCTGTCGTCGGTTTGAGGAAGCCTGCGACGGCATTGAGCAGCGTCGACTTTCCGCAACCGGACGGGCCGACGATCGACACGAACTCGCCGGGCCGCACATGGATCTGGGTGTCGGTGACGGCCTGCACCGCTCCCTCGATGGTCTCGTAGGCGAGGGAGAAGTTCTTGACCTCGATGTGGCCCTTTGCCTTGGCCGCAAGGACTTCGCTCATGTCGATCTCCATGGCATCACCAATTGTCCCGCGCCGCGGATCAGCAGGCTCGATCCAAGGCCGAGCACCCCGATTGCGATCATGCCGAGCGCGATATCGGCATATTGAACCAGCGAATATGCTTCCCAGGTGAAATAGCCGATGCCGTACTGGCCCGAGATCATCTCGGCCGCGATCAGCGACACCCATGCGACGCCCATGCCGACAGTGAGGCCGGTGAAGATGTGCGGCAGCGAGGCCGGAAAGTACACTTCGCGGAAGATCGAGCGCTCGCGCGCGCCGAGACACTGCGCGGCACGCACCAGCACCGGATCGACCAGCGACATGCCGTGGAGCGTGTTGACCAGGATCGGAAAGAACGAGCCGAGGAACGTGATGTAGACGATGCTCTGCTCGTTGGTCGGCCACAGCATGATCGCCATCGGCACCCAGGCGATCGCCGGGATCGGCCGCAGCACCTCCGCCACCGGGAAGACCAGCTCGTGCACCAGCTTGAAGCGTCCCATGATCAGGCCGAGCGGCACCCCGACGATGGCGGCGAGCGAGAAGCCGATGAAGATGCGGCGGCAGCTGAGCAGCACATGCATCAGGAATTTGGGGTCGTGGATCGCCTTGGTGAAGCTCGCATAAACCGCGAGCGGCGAGGGCACATTGGTGAAGCGCACGAAGAATACGACGCGATAGGTCGTGAGCAGGTGCCAGACCAGGAGGAACGCGAGCAGCGAGATGACGCCGATCGCGGTCGCGCGCAACCGGCCCTGGTTCAGGCGGTACCAGCGTAGGACGAGCGTGCCGAAGGAGGGCGGTGCTGCGGCTGGCGAGACGGCGGGCACAGGGCCCGCCTCTGCAATGGACGTTGCCGGCATGCCGTCCTCGGGATGTCTGACGAGGGCGGGGCTGCTCACGTCTTGCCTCCGCCGACCGACGCTTTCACCGCATCGTCGAAGCCGAGCACCTTGCCGCTGATCTTCGCCGCGTAGGCCTCGGCATCCTTCTTCAGCAGGAATGGTGCGACTTCGCCGCTGCCCACGGCGAAGAAGGCCTGATCGGCGAACAGCTTGATCCCGCGGGTGGTATCGAACACGTAGGCCACGTTGATCTTCTTGCCCTTGGCCTTGTAGTCGGCATAGGCGCCGAGTGTGCAGGTGGCGGACGAGAAGGGCATGATGCCGGCGTCATCGACCCAGACTTCGCCGGCCTTGCGCGGATCGGCGATGGGCTTCTTGCAGAAGGCGTCTTCGCCCGAGATTTCATAGTTCTTCGTGCTCGCGAGCTGCGCGTCGTAGTCGAGCTTCATCTCGGCATAGGCCTTGCGGATGTAGCTGTCGTCGACCCACTTCTTCGGATCGAACTCCTTCATGCGGCCGAGATTCTGCAGAACCTTGACGTCGGTCGTCGCGGCATCGATCAACGCTGGCTTGACCGTGGGATCGGTGGTCATGTTGCCGCTGGGACCGAGGAAGATGTAGACGACTTCCTTATTGATGCCGGTCCATTCCTGAATCTTCTCGGCGGCGAGCTTGGGATTGTCGCGCAGCCACTGATTGGCGGCGATCAGCGCCTTGAAGTAGGCGACGACGACCTCAGGATACTTCTCGGCGAAATCGGTGCGGACGACGATGCCGTGGAAGGTCGGCAAGTTCGTCTCGACTCCGTCGAAGATCTTTCGCGCGAAGCCGCGGAACGGCAGCAGCTCGGCGAAGGGGACGAAGTCGGCATGCCCGTCGATCTTCTTCTCCTGGAGATTTGTGGATCCGACCTCGGGACTCTGGCTGACCAGCTGGAAGAAGTCAGCGGGATAGCCCCGGTCCTGCATCGCTTTGAGGACCATGCCATGCGCGGCGGAGCCGAAGGGGACGCTGACGAGCTTGCCTTTGAGATCGGCGAGATCGTAGTAGGGCGAGTCCTTGTGAACGACGAGACCGTTGCCGGAGCCGGAGAGGCTGTAGGCGGCGATGCCGACCAGCCGGCTCTTGCTCTCGGGGTTGCTCTCGAAGGTGAAGCCGTTCACGATCAGCGGATAGTCGCCCATCATGCCGATCTGCAGCTTGTTCGCCATCATCGCATTGGTGACGGGCGGGCCTGAGGTGAAATTCTGCCACTCCAGCTCGAACTTGATGTTGGCATACCTGCCATCTTTCGGCAGATATTTCTCGAGGAGACGCAACTGGCGGATGACGACGCCGGCGGTGACCGTGTTTGTCGTGGTGTCCTGCGTTCCGATGCCGAGTGTGATCGTTTCCGCCGACACCGGCTGTGTGACGATTAGCGCCAGCGACGTCACCGACATCGCGATCGAGAGCGTGGGAAGACGGCGGACCATTCTCATCCTCATTCGGTTGGATGTGCTGTGGTTGCCATGATTGGGTGAGGGCGCGGGCAGGGCAAATCCGGAGTGGCCGTTGCAGTCGATTAGTTGCCGGGAAACTCTGATTGCATACTCCTTGGGCAGTCCTGCACTATAAAGCCGCTTGCCTGTGCACCGGCCCTGGCTGCAAATTCGTCTAGTCAGCTGCGTGACCGCGCATCTCTTCCAGCACGTCGGTCCGGCAGATCACGATCTGCGACCGCTTGGTCAGCACGATTCCCTTCTCCTGCATGCGCTTCAGGCTGATCGTGACCCACTGCCGGGTGGCGCCGACCATGTGGGCAATATCGGCATGAGTAAAGGCTGCAGCGATCACGGTGCCGTCGGCATCCTCGACACCGTAGAGCTCGACGAGATGCAGCAGGAGGTGCGCAAGACGCTGCGTGATCGAGCGCGTTCCCAGCATTTGTGCCAGCGCAGAATAGCACTTGCCCTTGAAAGTGAGGCCTTCGATGAGGCCGATCGCGAGATTCGGGATCTCCGCGGCAAGGGACCTCAGCTCCTTTCCCGGTAGGTGCACAACGCTGCAATTGCTGGATGCCACGCCGGA
Organism: Bradyrhizobium sp. Leaf396; assembly: GCF_001424605.1. Lineage (NCBI taxonomy): Bacteria > Pseudomonadati > Pseudomonadota > Alphaproteobacteria > Hyphomicrobiales > Nitrobacteraceae > Bradyrhizobium > Bradyrhizobium sp. Leaf396. Next base: position 102,117 of record NZ_LMQJ01000045.1, on the reverse strand, counting down.
CCATTGATGCATGGTGCCTTCGAACACTTCGGGCCCGCCGACGAAATTGCCGGCGTGCCAGTAAGCCAGCGTGATCTCGCGCCCAAGCGGGGACGTGTAGAACACCCGGATGCGGCCGCTCTCGATCAGCCAGATGCCGTCATGCTTGCCGCCCTGGCTGAACAGAGTCTGGCCGCGATTGAGCACCTTGCGACGGCCCTGCTTCAGCACCAGCTCGCGCTCACGCGGAGAGAGCTTGTCCATGAGCGGCGGCGGGCCGCCGATCCATTGCTGGTTCTCGGTCAGCAGCAGCGACGAACTGCCGGTGGGCCGCACCGCTCCGGGAACGGTCCCGCGAACCGCATTCGCCGCCTGCAACATCGTCTGCCTCCGGAACGTTCAAATCGTTCTAAAGAGGAGCAATGTCCGTGCCAGATGGCCTGCCGACCCCCTGCGTCATTCTGAGCGCGCCGTTCGGTGCCCGGTGAGAACGATGCCGGTTATGCGGCAGTCCCGGCCAAGCTCAGCAAATACGGCTTCGGGTAAATGCCCCGGTTGTGCCCATCCGAGAACGAGATGTTCAGCCCGTAGCCGAGGTCGCCGATCTCGGTGATGGCAATGCCGGGAAATGCTTCAGGGAAGCGGCCATCGAAGCGTGCACGGGTGCAGTGGGCGCATTTGCAGGAGATGCGGAGTGTTTCGGCGCCGATGCTCAGCGCAACGTCCTGCGTGGTGCGGACGAGCAGCGAAGCGAGATCGGTGCTGGCTTCATAGCCGGCTACGGTCGGCGCGACCAATGTCGTTGTCATGACGGACCTCTGACTTCTCTCTAGGCGGTCGCGGCATGTACGAACAGCAACTAATTGCCGGCGGGCGTGATCGCGTGCCTTCTCTCCGATGAGCGCTCACGAAATGTGAAACTAATCGACCGGGAACTCCACTTCCGCGTTGCCGGACTCTCATCTCTCCGAAACCTTCTGCGCCATCGATGGCAAGGAGAGATCATGAGCGCATTTCAGAAGGAAACGGTTCTGTCTGTCAGACACTGGACCGGCTCCTTATTCAGCTTCACCGCGACGCGAGATCCCGGCTTCCGGTTCCAGAACGGTCAATTCGCCATGATCGGGCTCGAGATCGAGGGCAAGCCGTTGATGCGGGCTTACAGCATGGCCAGCGCCAACCATGAGGAGGCGCTCGAGTTCTTCTCGATCAAGGTGCAGAACGGCCCGCTGACCTCGCGCCTGCAGAAGATCAGGGAAGGCGACATCATCCTGGTCGGCCGCAAGGCGACCGGCACGTTGATCACCGGCAATCTCATTCCGGGAAAACGCCTGCTGCTGCTCTCGACCGGCACGGGGCTTGCGCCCTTCGCCAGCCTGATCAAGGACCCCGACGTCTACGAGAACTACGAGACCATCGTGCTTGCACATGGTTGCCGCCAGGTCTCCGAGCTCGCCTATGGCGAGCACGTCGTCGACGGCTTGCGCAACCACGAATTCTTCGGCCCCCTGATCCGCGACAAGCTGGTCTATTACCCGACCGTCACCCGCGAGCCGTTCCGGAACCGCGGCCGGATCACCGATCTGATCGCCTCGAATCAGGTTTTTGACGACATCGGGCAGTCCGGCCTCGATATTGAGGCCGACCGCATCATGCTTTGCGGCAGCCCCGCAATGCTCGAGGAACTCCACGCGATGTTCTCCGCACGCGGCTTCGTCGAGGGCAACCACAGCCAGCCCGGCCATTTCGTGATCGAGAAGGCTTTCGTCGAACGCTGAGGCGCAAATCGCGTTCCGGCGACAACTAATTGCTATCGCCGGGAAGCTCCCTGAACAAATCTGACGCAAAGGCGCCGGCTATCGGCGAACCAGGAGCAAGTGATGGCACTAGATGAGATCGTCGACGGACTTTCCGAGGTTTCCTGCGACGTGCTGGTCATCGGCGGCGGCACGGCCGGCCCGATGGCGGCGCTGAAGGCGAAGCTGAAGAACCCGAAGGCCAATGTCGTCCTGCTCGAAAAAGCCAACGTCAAGCGCTCCGGCGCGATCTCGATGGGGATGGACGGGCTGAACAACGCCGTCATTCCCGGCTATGCGACGCCGGAGCAGTACACCAAGGAAATCACCATCGCCAACGACGGTATCGTCGATCAGAAGGCGGTCTACAAATACGCGCAGAATTGCTACAAGATCATCGAGGAGCTCGATAGCTTCGGCATTCGCTTCCTGAAGAACGAGAACGGCGACTATGCCGTCAAAAAGGTGCACCACATCGGGACCTACGTGCTGCCGATGCCGAACGGCGAAACCGTGAAGAAGGCGTTGTATCGCCAGCTCCGCCGCGCCCGCATCCTGATCTCCAACCGCTACATGGCGACGCGGCTCCTGAAGTCTGCCGATGGCCGCATCGCAGGGGCGGTCAGTGTCAATACCCGCACTGCCGAGATGCTCGTCATCAAGGCCAAGGCCGTGATCCTCTGCATGGGCGCCGCCGGCCGCCTGGGCCTGCCGACCTCCGGCTACATGTTCGGCACCTATGAGAACGCGGCCAATTCCGGCGATGGCTACGCCATGGCCTATCATGCCGGCGCCGCGCTCGCGAATCTCGAATGCTTTCAGATCAATCCGCTGATCAAGGACTATAACGGTCCGGCCTGCGCCTATGTCGCCGGCCCGTTCGGCGCCTACACGGCGAACAACGAGGGATCGCGCTTCATCGAGTGCGACTATTGGTCCGGTCAGATGATGCTCGAGTTCTACAACGAGCTCCTGTCCGGCAAGGGCCCCGTGTTCCTCCAGCTCAAGCACCTCCACCCCGACACCATCTCCGAGATCGAATCCACGCTGCACAAGGTGGAGCGTCCGACGCGCGGGCTGTTCCAGCAGGGGCGCGGAGTCGATTACCGCAGCGAATCGATCGAGATGCACATCTCCGAGATCGGCTTCTGCTCCGGCCACAGCGCCTCGGGCGTGTTCGTCGACGATAATGCGCGCACCACCGTGCCGGGTTTATATGCCGCCGGCGACATGGCCAGCGTGCCGCACAACTACATGCTGGGCGCCTTCACCAACGGGGCGGTCGCCGGCGTCGATGCCATGGAGTTCGCCGATAGCCACGATTTCGCGGAGTTCGACGCGACCGATGTCGCGATGGAGCGCGACCGCGTGATGGCGCCGACCAGGCGCGAGGACGGCATTCCGCCCAATCAGATCGAGTACAAGACCCGGCGCCTCGTCAACGACTATCTGCAGCCGCCGAAGGTCACGCGCAAATACGAGCTCGGCATGCGGCGTCTGGCCGAAGCACGCGAGGACATGCAGGAGCGCATGATCGCGCGCAACGCGCACGAACTGCTCCGCGCCCTCGAAGTTCAGTCGATCATGGACTGCGCCGACATGGCCGCGCACGCCTCGCTTTACCGCGAGGAGAGCCGCTGGGGCCTCTATCACTGGCGCACGGATTTTCCGGAGAAGGACAACGAGAACTGGTTCTGCCACACGCTGCTGAGCAAGCGTGACGGCAAGATGACCAGCGAGAAACGTGCCGTCGAGCCTTATGTCGTCCCTATCGCGGACGACGAGAAAGACCTCTACGACAAGCAGCGCATCCGCGCCTCCGCCTGATCCGCCAGAACACAGAAACAGGAGACATCGAAATGCCTCTCGCGTCCTATCAGACATCTGTCCCGGTGGTCGTCGACGACGCGAAATGCATCGCCGACAAGGGCTGCACCGTGTGCGTCGATGTCTGTCCGCTCGACGTGCTGCGCATCAGCGACATGACCAAGAAGGCCTACATGGCCTATGACGAATGCTGGTACTGCATGCCCTGCGAAGCAGACTGCCCGACCGGCGCCGTTACCGTCAACATTCCCTATCTGTTGAGGTGATGATGTCGAGCCCGTTCGAATCCTATGACGATCTCGAAGACGCCGACGAGCGGCTGCAGGCCGCCGATCCCGCCGAGCGCCGCGTCGCCATCATCGCGCTCGGCCATTCCGGCGATCCTGCGGCCGTCGCGCATCTCGCCAACATGGTGTCTGACCCCGATGCCGGCGTGCGCCAGCAGGTCGCGATGGCGCTCGGCGAGTTCGATGGACCGGAGGCTGCGGCGGCGCTGGTGAAGTTGCTGGTCGATCCTGAGAGGATCGTCGCAGCGGCTGCGGCTGACAGCATGGCCGAGTTCAAGGATCCTGCCTGCGCCGAGATCATCCTGCCCCTGGTCAAGCACGCCCACGCCTTCGTTCGCATGGGCGCGCTGCGTGCTTTGAAGGAATTGCGCTGCAAGGACACATTGAAGCCGGCGCTGGAAGCACTCCAGGATTCCGATGCCGCCGTGCGCGTGCAGGCGATCGGCGTGATCGGGTTCCTCAAGCTCGAAGAATCGATCCCGGCGCTGACCGCGCTGATCAACGATCCCGATGCCCATGTCCGCCGCGCGGCGGTCAGCGCGTTGGCGTTCTCGCACATGAAGCCCGCGGCGGAGACGATCACGCGCGCGCTGAAGGACTCGGACTGGATGGTGCGCGAAATGGCCGCGGAGACGCTGGGCCTCAACGCCAACGGCTCGCTGGCCGCGGATCAACTCATCGGCTCGCTCGGCGACGAGTTCTGGCAGGTACGATTGAAGGCGATCCGCAGTCTCGGCAAGATGAAGGTCGAGCGTGCGGTGCGCCCGATCGGCAATTCCGTCAACCACGAACAGGCGAACCTGCGCAAGGAGGCGGCCGCCGCACTCGGCGAGATAGCCCATCCCGATGGGGAAGCGTTCCTGGCCGTCATTGCCGATGATCCGGATCCTGATGTGCGCAAGAATGCACGTTGGGCGCTGCAGCAGACCGCGGCCCGCAAGGCGCGGGCAGGGGCATAGCGGTTCTTCGCGGCTGGTCTGGACTTCCCCTGCCAGACGTTTATTTGTCTTCGCCAACGGGATCGACCGCCGAAAAATGGCCGATCTGAGAACAGCGAGGACGCGGCCATGACGACTTTGATGGTGAAAGACCTACTCCCCGAGGACGGAACGAAGGGGACGCTGGTTGGCCGCGTCTGGCTGCCGCAGGTCAACGGTCCCGCCGTCGTCGCCGTGCGCGGAGATGGCGTGTTCGACGTCACGGCGAAGTTTCCGACGGTCAGCGCGCTCTGCGAGGAAGACAATCCGGCCAAGGCGCTGGCGGCAGTCAAGGGCGAACGTATCGGCGATCTTGAAGCCATCGTTGCCAATACCCCTCCCGACGGCCGCGACTCCAGCAAGCCGTGGCTGCTCGCGCCAGTCGACCTCCAGACGCTGAAAGCCGCCGGCGTCACTTTCGCCATCTCGATGCTGGAGCGCGTCATCGAGGAGCGCGCCAAGGGCAACCCGGCGTCGGCCGAGGCGATCCGCAAAGAAGTCACCCGGCTGATCGGCGACGATCTCTCCAAGCTCAAGCCGGGGTCGGACCAGGCGATGCACCTGAAGCAGGTACTGATCGATCAGAACGCCTGGAGCCAATATCTCGAAGTCGGCATCGGCCCCGATGCCGAGGTCTTCACGAAGGCGCCGACCATGTCGTCGGTCGGCACCGGAATGGATGCCGGCCTGCATCCGAAATCGACTTGGAACAATCCTGAACCCGAGCTCGTTCTGTTCGTCTCGAGCCGGGGCAAGATCGTCGGCGGCGCGCTGGGCAATGACGTGAACCTGCGCGACTTCGAGGGCCGTTCGGCGCTGCTGCTGTCGAAGGCCAAGGACAACAACGCGTCCTGCTCGATCGGCCCGTTGCTGCGCCTGTTCGACGACAGCTTTTCACTCGACGATGCGCGCAAGCTGGACATCAGCCTGAATGTGAAGGGCACCGACGGCTTCGTCCTCGACGGCCACTCGTCGATCAGCAAGATCAGCCGCGATCCGACCGATCTCGTGGAGCAGACGATCGGAAAGGTGCACCAATATCCTGATGGCTTCGTGTTGTTCCTCGGCACGATGTTCGCGCCGGTGAAGGATCGCGATGCGCCGGGGCAGGGGTTCACCCATAAGCGCGACGACATCGTCACGATCTCGGCGCCCCAACTTGGCAAGCTCGTCAACCGCATGCGCACGAGCGACGAGTGTGAGCCCTGGACGTTCGGCATCGGCGCGCTGATGAAGAACCTGGCGCAGCGAAAGCTCATATAGCTCTTTGTGCTGGCCGTCCGAGGTCCGACGAGAGAGCGCGGCTTGGTTTTCACGCTCAAGTTGTTTTGGTGTACAATTCACGCAGAGGGTGTCGTCAGCCTGCGGCCCAGCCGGCATGCCAACGGTATAGTCAAATAATATGACTAGTAAGGCCGCAATTCCTATGGAATAGTGCGATCCGAGCGCCCGGAATGGGCGACCGTCGGTGCTTTGTTACCAAAATGGGCGCTGGCCAAGATTCGGGGAGAAGGCGCTTCATGACCTCGCGCATCGTCGTCATCCCGACGCGACGGGCTCACTCCAACCATGCCGAGGTGGCTCGCTCGATCGGCGTCGACATCATCGCCGGCCGCTACGCGGAGGGGACCCGCCTGCCCGGCGATGCCGAGATGATCGCGATGTTCGGTGTGTCGCGGCCGGTCCTGCGGGAGAGCGTGAAGACGCTGGTCGCCAAGGGGCTGCTCACCACCAAGGCGCGGGTTGGCACCGTCGTGCGCGAGCGCGGCGCCTGGAACATGTTCGATGCCGACGTGCTGGCCTGGCACCTCGACGCCGGCATCGACAAGCGCTTCCTCAACGACCTCGCGGAGATCCGCCTCGCCGTCGAGCCGCGCGCGGCCATGCTCGCGGCGGCGCGGCGGTCGGAGGACGATATGACCGAGCTCCGGCGCAGCATGGAGCGCATGCGGCGTGAAGCCTCCGATTCAGCGGGCTTTGCCGATGCCGATCTCGCACTTCATGTGGCCGTGGCCCGCGCCTCCGGCAATCTCTTCATGCGCTCGATCGGGCATGTCATTGAAGCCGCGCTTCGCGCCTCGTTTCTGCTCAGTGCCCCGGTCGAGCCGAAGGATCGCGACACCGTGCTGCTCTGGCATCAGAAGATCGTCGACGCCATTGCCGCGGGCGACGCGGACGCGGCCTCCGAAGCGATGGTTTTCGTCATTCACAACGGCATGCATCGCCACGACGGTGCCGCGACCGAGACGGTGCCGGCCGAGGTGCTGCCATCGGGGGAACCTGGAGGACGATCGTGACCGAGCTTCGCATCGCCATTGTCGGGTTCGGCAAGATCGCGCGCGATCAGCATGTCGACGCCATCGCCGCGGTTTCCGGCGCGACGCTGACCGCGGTCGCCAGCCGCAACGCTTCGCTGCCGGAATTGCCGCATTTCGCAACGATCGAGGAATTGCTGGAGCAGGGGCCGCCGATCGATGCGATCTCGCTCTGCACGCCGCCGCAGGTGCGGCGGACCCAGGCCGCAGCCGCACTCGCCGCCGGCAAGCATCTCATGTTGGAGAAACCCCCCGGGGCGACCCTTGTCGAACTCGATCCGCTGATCGCGATGGCGGCGGAGGCGAAGTGCACGCTGTTTGCGACTTGGCATTCGCGCCATGCCCCGGCTGTCGAGCCGGCGCGGCAATGGCTGAAGGCGCGCCGGATCAAATCCGTGCACATCAGCTGGAAGGAAGACGTGCGGGTCTGGCATCCCGGGCAGCGCTGGATCTGGGAACCCGGCGGCCTCGGCGTATTCGATCCCGGCATCAACGCCCTGTCGGTCCTGACCAGGATTCTGCCGAAGCCTGTGTTCGTCACCGCAGCCGAGCTGGCCTTTCCAGCCAATTGCCAGGCGCCGATCGCGGCGAACCTGACCCTGGCGGATATCAGTGGTCTGCCTGTGACCGCCGAGTTCGATTTCCGCCAGACCGGGCCGCAGAGCTGGGATATTGTCGTCGAAACCGATCAGGGCCGGATGACTCTGTCCAGCGGTGGCGCGCGCATGGCCGTTGACGGCGAGGTGCTCGCCGAAGCGCCGGACGAGGAATATCGCGGACTTTACCGGCGCTTCGTCGAACTCGCGGCGTCCGGCGCCAGTGACGTCGATCTGATCCCGCTGCGTCTCGTCGCCGACGCATTCATGCTGGGCAGGCGCACGATCGTCGAACCGTTTGTGGATTGAGCATGGCCGCGTCGAGAGTCACGAACGACGTATTCGGGACGCTGCCGGATGGCCGCAAGGTCCGGCGCATCGTGTTGCGCGGGGCAGGCGGCTTCGAGGCGCGGATCATTACCTATGGCGCCGTGCTACAGGCGCTGATCGCGCCGGACGCCAAAGGCGGATACGACGACGTCGTACTCGGCCATGACGCGTTTGCCGGCTATCTCGCCGAACGCAAGTTCCTCGGTGCCACCGTCGGTCGTTACGCCAACCGCATTGCCAAGGGGGAGTTTTGCTTGGACGGCGAGACGATTCAGCTTGCGGTCAACAACGGCCCCAATGCGCTGCACGGCGGCCTCGATGGCTTCGACCGCAAGCTCTGGGAGATCGCGGACATCGACGAGGGCCCACGACCCGCGATAACGCTCTCCCATGTCAGCCCCCATGGCGAGGAGAACTATCCCGGCCAGCTCGATGTGCGCCTGACCTATCGGGTCACGGGCCCGGCCGAGCTGTCGCTGATCATGGAGGCGCGAACCGACCGGCCCACCATCGTCAACCTGACCAACCACAGCTTCTTCAACCTTGAGGGCGCGACGTCAGGTACATCCGTCCTCGATCATAGTTTGACGGTTGCTGCCGGGCATTTCCTCGCCATCGATCCCACCGCCATTCCGTTGCCGGAGCCGCCACGCCCGGTAGCCGGCACGCCTTTCGACTTCCGCGAGCCGCGGCCGGTTGGCGAGCGTATCCGCGAGAGCGATCAGCAGCTGCGAAGCGGCAGGGGCTACGACCACACCTACTGCTTGAAGCGCAACGGCGAGCTCGCGCTTGCGGCCCGGCTCGAGGCGCCGCGCTCGGGACGGATCATGGAGCTGCTCACCAATCAGCCCGGGCTTCAGGTCTATTCCGGCAATTATCTCGACGGTACGATTTCAGGGAAGGGCGGCAAGCTCATCCGTCAATCGGACGCCATCTGCCTGGAGCCTCACATCTGGCCGGACGCGCCGAACCGGCCGGACTTCCCGAGCCCGCGGCTCGATCCCGGCGAAGTCTATCGCCATCACACGGTCTATCGTTTTTCAGCGAGGTCGCCATGACTGAGCAGGTGCCCACGACTGTCCTCTCGGACCATCCCTGCCACCTCGGCGAAGGCCCGACCTACGACGCCTCCACCGACACCGCCTGGTGGTTCGATATTCGTGAAGGGCTGCTGTTCGAGGCGCGGCTCGGCGGCAGTATCCGCGTTCACGAACTCGGCCGGATGGCGAGCGCGCTCGGACGCATCGATGCCGAGCGGCAATTGATCGTCGCCGAGGATGGTCTTTACATTCGCAAGCCCGTCGATGGTGCGATGACGCTGTTTCTCCCGCTCGAAGCGGACAATCCGGCGACGCGCTCGAACGATTGCCGCGTGCACCAATCCGGCACGTTTTGGATCGGCACCATGGGCAAGAATGCCGAGCCGAAGGCGGGCGCGATCTACGCGCTCCATCGCGGCAAGATCTCGACGCTGTTCGACGGCATCAGCATTCCCAACTCCATCTGCTTCTCGCCGGACGGCGCCACCGGCTATTTCACCGACACCCCGCGCGCGGTGCTCTATGCCGTGCCGCTCAATCCCGCGACCGGCCTTCCGCGCGGCGAGCCGGAAGTGCTGTTGCGCCACAGCGGCGTCGGCGGGCTCGACGGCTCGGTGTGCGATGCCGACGGGCAGATATGGAACGCCTGCTGGGGCGCGAGCCGGATCGATGTCTATTCTCCGCAAGGCGAGCGTCTGCGCTCGTTGAGCGTGCCGGCAAGGCAGGCGAGCTGTCCCGCCTTCGTCGGCGCCGATCTGTCGCGCCTCCTCGTCACGTCGGCCTGGCAGGATATGGACGCGGCCGCCCGCGCCGCCGATCCGCAAGCCGGCTGCACGTTTCTGTTGGAGGCATCCGCGCGTGGCCGCGCCGAGCCCGACGTCAAGCTCGCATAGGAGACCAGAGGCAGCGCGCGACCACGTTCTCGACGAAACAAAGAAGCAGTCTGATACCCAAGGGAGTGAAACATGCTGACAATGAAGACCACGTTCCTCGCGTTGGCGCTGGCCGGCGCTGCGACAATGGTCGCGGGCGTCTCCGCCTCCGCCCAGAAGGCGACCGTCGGGATCGCCATGCCGACAAAATCTTCGGCGCGCTGGATCGACGACGGCAACAACATGGTCAAGGTGCTGAAGGAGCGCGGCTACAATACTGACCTGCAATATGCCGAGGACGACATTCCGAACCAGCTCTCGCAAGTCGAGAACATGGTGACCAAGGGTGCCAAGGCGCTGGTCATCGCCGCGATCGACGGCACCACGTTGTCCGACGTGCTCAAGCAGGCGAAGGCGAAAGGCATCACGGTGATCGCCTATGACCGCCTGATCCGCGGCACGCCGAGCGTCGACTATTACGCGACGTTCGACAATTTCCAGGTCGGCGTGCTCCAGGCGCAGTCGATCGAGAAGGGCCTTGGTCTCAAGGAAGGCAAGGGTCCGTTCAACATCGAGCTGTTCGGCGGTTCTCCCGACGACAACAACGCGTACTTCTTCTACAACGGCGCGATGAGCGTGCTGAAGCCCTATATCGACAGCGGCAAGCTCGTCGTCGTCTCCGGCCAGATGGGCATGGACAAGGTTGCGACGTTGCGCTGGGACGGCGCCACGGCGCAGGCCCGCATGGACAATCTGCTCAGCGCCTACTACGGCAACAAGAAGATCAATGCCGTGCTGTCGCCCTATGACGGCATCTCGATCGGCATCATCTCGTCGCTGAAGGGTGTCGGCTATGGCAGCGCCGACCAGCCGATGCCGATCATCTCGGGCCAGGACGCCGAGGTGCCCTCGATCAAGGCGATGCTGCGGGGCGATCAGTATTCCACCATCTTCAAGGATACCCGCGACCTCGCCAAGGTGACCGCCGACATGGTCGACGCTGCACTCGGCGGCAAGGAGGTCACCGTCAACGACACCAAGACCTACGAGAACGGCGTCAAGACCGTGCCGTCGTATCTGCTCAAGCCGGTCGTGGTCTACAAGGACAATTGGGAGCAAGTGCTGGTCGACAGCGGCTACTACAAGAAGTCGCAATTCCAGTAGACCTCTGGTGCCGTCGTTCAGGGCACGCGAGGCGTGAACCATGGTGCGCTCTTGCGCACCTGAGAACCTCGAGATTCCGGGTTCGATGCTCCGCATTGCCCCGGAATGACGCCGGAGCGAATGACGAAGGTTTCCAGGAACATGATCCAATGACCGCCATGCTGGAGATGCGCAACGTCAGCAAGAGCTTTGCCGGCGTGCAGGCGCTGCGCGACGTCAACTTCTCGGTCCGCGCCGGGCAGATTCACGCCCTCGTCGGCGAGAACGGCGCCGGCAAGTCGACGCTCATGAAGGTGCTGAGCGGGGTTTATCCGCACGGCAGCTACGAGGGCACCATCGTTTTCGAGGGCGAGGAGCGACGCTTCCGCGACATCAACGATTCCGAGGCGCTCGGAATCATCATCATCCACCAGGAGTTGGCGCTGATCCCGCTGATGTCGATCGCGGAGAACATCTTCCTGTCGCATCCGCCGTCCAGGCTCGGCGTGATCGATCGCGACGAGGTGTATCGACGCACGCGGGAGCTGCTGGCGCAGGTCGGCCTGAAGGAATCGCCGAATACCCTGATCACCGATCTTGGCGTCGGCAAGCAGCAATTGGTCGAGATCGCAAAGGCCCTCTCCAAGCGGGTGCGCTTGCTCATCCTGGACGAGCCGACCGCCAGCCTCAACGAAGCCGACAGCGCCGCGCTGCTCGAGCGCCTGATGGCCTTCCGCGAGCAAGGCATCGGGTCGATCCTGATCTCGCACAAGCTCAATGAGGTCGCCAAGGTCGCCGACCACATCACGGTGCTGCGTGACGGCCGCACCGTCGACAGCATCGATTGCCATGTCGAACCGATTCAGGAAGACCGCATCATCCGTAGCATGGTCAACCGCGATCTTGCGCACCGCTTCCCGGAGCGCAGCGCGAAGATTGGCGAAGCCGTGCTCGAGATCGCGAACTGGTCGGTCTATCACCCCATCCATCCCGAGCGGCAGGTGATCAAGAACGTCAGTTTCAACGTCAAGCGCGGCGAAGTCGTCGGCCTCGCCGGCTTGATGGGGGCAGGACGCACCGAGTTCGCCATGAGCCTGTTCGGCGGATCCTGGGGCACCGGTATCGGCGGAAGCCTGCGACTTGAGGGCAGGGAGGTGGTGTTGCCGAACGTCGCCGCCGCGATCGATGCCGGCCTCGCCTATGTCACCGAAGACCGCAAGCAGCTCGGCTTGATCCTCGCCGACGACGTGCGCAAGAACATCACGCTTGCGAGCCTCGACCAGGTCGCGCCGCGGCGGGTGATCGACGACATTGCCGAGCTGAAGGTCGCCAGCGACTACCGCAACCGCATGCGGATCCGCTGCTCCGATGTCTATCAGGAGACCGGCCAGCTCTCCGGCGGGAACCAGCAGAAGGTGGTGCTGTCGAAATGGCTGATGACCGATCCCAAGGTCCTGATCCTGGACGAGCCGACGAGGGGCATCGACGTCGGTGCCAAGTACGAGATCTATTGTATCATCAATGAACTGGCTGAAGCCGGCCGCGGCGTCGTCGTGATCTCCTCGGAGATGCCCGAGCTGCTCGGCATCTGCGACCGGATATGCGTGATGAACGACGGCGCGTTCGTCGGAGAATTCAGGGGAGCCGAGGCGACGCAGGAGAAGATCATGCGCGCCATCATGCGCAACGAACGAAGTACTGGGAACGCCGCGCCCGCGGCCGCGGAGATGGGAGGATCGCAGCCATGACCGACAAGACGGTGTCGCTGCCCGAGGAGCGCCGGCACGGCAGCTTCATCAAGAACAATCTGCGCAATTACGGCATGCTGATGTCGCTGATCGCGATCATGCTGTTCTTCCAGGTCGTGACCGGCGGCACGCTGCTGCAGCCGCTCAATCTGACCAACCTGGTGCTCCAGAACAGTTACATCGTCATCATGGCGCTCGGTATGCTGCTGGTCATCGTCACCGGCCATATCGACCTCTCGGTCGGCTCGGTCGCGGGCTTCATCGGCGCGGTGGCCGCGGTGCTGATGGTGACCTACAAGGTCGACTACACGCTCGCCTTCATCGCCTGCCTTCTAGTTGGCGCCGCCATCGGCGCCGCGCAGGGCTATTGGGTGGCCTACTTCAAGATCCCGTCCTTCATCGTGACGCTTGCGGGCATGCTGGTGTTCAAGGGTCTTGCACTTGCCGTGCTGCAGGGGCAGTCGCTGGGGCCGTTTCCGCCGACCTTTCAGAAACTATCGTCCGGCTTCATTCCGGAGCTGCTGCCCGAAGCCGGCACGCTGCATCCGACCTCCATGCTGATCGGCACCGTGCTCGCGCTCGGCCTCGTCTACGCCGGCGCGAAGGGCAGATCGCGCGAACAGTCGCACGGTATCGAGGTCGAGCCCTACGCATTCTTTCTCGGCAAAAGCATCCTGCTGGCCTGTGCCGTGCTCTATTTCACCTATCTGATCGCCTCCCACCGCGGCCTGCCCAACGTGCTGGTGATCATGACCGCACTGATCGCGCTCTACGGCTTCGTCACCCGCCGCACGGTCATTGGGCGGCAGATCTATGCGGTCGGCGGCAACGCCAAGGCGGCAAGCCTGTCGGGCATCAAGACCGAGCGGCTGACCTTCCTGACCTTCGTCAACATGGGCGTGCTCGCCGCGCTCGCCGGGCTCGTCTTCGCCGCGCGGCTCAATACCGCGACGCCCAAAGCGGGGCTCGGCTTCGAGCTCGACGTGATCGCCGCCTGTTTCATCGGCGGCGCCTCGGCCTATGGCGGCGTGGGACGGGTCGGCGGTGCCGTGGTCGGCGCCATGATCATGGGCGTGATGAACAACGGCATGTCCATCCTCGGCATCGGCATCGACTATCAGCAGGTGATCAAGGGGCTGGTGCTGCTGGGGGCGGTCTGTATCGACGTGTATAACCAGCGGCGCTGACGCTACGTAGTCTCGCGAGAAGCGGTGGGCGCGCTTTGGCCCTGCTGACCTAACGGCACCTGCTACTGCGTCGTGAACAGCACCGCCGCGATCGCGACGGAGAGGCTCACTGCGGAAACGGTCGCCACCGTCGAAAGCACGCCCATTCGCCGGAGTGCGATGGCAAACGCGATGATGATCGGTGTCGCGGTCATCAGCCCGATTTGTGCATCGCTCATCTTATCGTTCCCTGTTCTGCGGAACCGCCGGATGCGCCACCCTATGGAAGTGCGGCAAACGAGACGTTGCGCTGGCGCAAATGCTTCTCCGGCCGGTTGCACTATTTGTGCGGCGACAAAGTTGGAACCGCGCCGGTGAGATATCCGTTCGGCGTCCTTGATGCGGAATGCAGATGTCGGCGACGGATTGCGAACAGCAAGAAACCGGCTGGGGAATCCTCGGAGATCTTCCTGGCGATCCCATGATCTGGGTGCTGATCTTCAGCGAGCTCGCCGCTTTCGGCCTGTTTCTTGGCGCTTTCGTCGTGGCTCGCGCGCTTCATCCGGCTGTCTTCGCGGCCGGACAGGCCACTCTCGATACGCATCTTGCCGGAATCAACACTGTCGTTCTGGTGACAAGTGGCTGGGCCGCTGCCCGCGGTACGGCCGCCGCGCGTGCGCGGCGCCGGCCAGCCGCGCGGGGCTGGATGTTCGTCGCCATGGCGCTCGGCGCGCTCTTCATAGCCATCAAGCTGTTCGAATATTCCGGCGAGATCGCGTTGGGTAACGGCTTGGAGACGAGCCCGTTTTTCACGCTGTACTTCCTCCTCACCGGATTCCATCTCCTGCATGTCGGCCTCGGCATCGTGATTCTCGCCGTAGTTTCCCGGAGCGCCGGTGCTGCGGGCGTTGAGACCGGAACCGCTTTTTGGCACATGGTCGATCTGCTCTGGATCGTGATGTTCCCGATCATCTATCTGGTGCATCAGTGATTCCGGATCGTCTCGACATCGCATGGATCGCGCTTATTGGCTTTGCCCTCGCGACCATTCTGCTCTCGTCACTTGCCGCACGTCCATTGCTCGGCAATGCCCTGTTGCTGACGCTCGCGGCCCTCAAGGGCCGCCGCGTCGTGCTCGATTTTCTCGATCTTCGCGCCGCGCCGGCGCTTTGGCGAGGCCTCGTCAGCGCCTGGGTCGTCATCGTGGTGCTGTTTGCCTGGCTCGCATCCGCCGTCGTTGCCCTGATCTGACGCGCTCATTGCGCCCTGACAAAGAACGAACGGCCCCCGTCGGCAATAAATCGCAGCATCGCATCTCGCTTGAATCAACGGAAAGGATTGGCAATGGCTGAACGCCTGACCAAGTCGGCCGCTCGAAACGTCTTCTACGGCGGATCGGCCTTCTTCTTCGCCATTTTCATAGGGCTGACGGCGCACAGCCACTACTACATGACCACGACCTCCACCGACGCCGCCACGCTGACATCGTCGGTCGCCCGCGGCAAGCACGTCTGGGAGAAGAACTCCTGCATCAACTGCCACACCCTGCTCGGCGAAGGTGCCTACTTTGCGCCTGAAGTCGGTAACGTCTGGGACCGCTGGGGCGGCAACGAGGATCCGGCCGCCGCGCGCGAGACGCTGAAGGCCTGGATGCAGTCGCAGCCTTCGGGTGCGCCCGGCCGGCGGCAGATGCCGCAGTTCAACCTCACCGACCAGGAACTCAACGATCTCGCCGACTTCCTGCAATGGACCTCTACGATCAAGCGCCAGGAGTGGCCGCCGAACAAGGCCGGTTGAGAGCATCGCCTCCCGAATCCCTCAAGACAGAGAGCCTGAGATGAAATACCAGACCCAGAAAGTCGCGATGCTGTACTTCTACGGCGCGCTGACCCTGTTCCTCGCGCAGGTCCTGTTCGGCCTCGTCGCCGGAACGATCTACGTCCTGCCCAACACGCTATCGACCCTCCTGCCTTTCAACGTCGTCAGGATGATCCATACCAATGCGCTGATCGTCTGGTCGTTGATCGGCTTCATGGGCGCCACCTACTTCCTGCTTCCCGAGGAGACCGAGACCGAGCTGTACAGTCCGCTGCTGGCGAAGGTTCAGTTCTGGATGTTCTTCGGCGCAGCCGGCGTCGCCGTGGTCGGCTATCTCTTCCACTATCATGAGGGCCGCGAGTTCCTCGAACAGCCATTCATCATCAAGGTCGGCATCGTGGTCGTCTGCCTGATGTTCCTTTTCAACGTGACGATGACGGCACTCAAGGGTCGGAAGACCACAGTCACGAACATCCTCTTGTTCGGCCTGTGGGGCGTTGCGATCTTCTTCCTCTTCGCCTTCTACAATCCGATCAATCTGGCGGTCGACAAGATGTACTGGTGGTACGTTGTCCATCTCTGGGTCGAAGGCGTCTGGGAGCTGATCATGGCCTCCGTGCTGGCGTACCTCATGATCAAGCTCAACGGCATAGACCGCGAAGTGGTCGAGAAGTGGCTCTACGTCATCATCGGCCTTGCGCTGTTCTCGGGCATTCTCGGTACCGGTCACCACTTCTACTGGATCGGCGCGCCCGGCTACTGGCAGTGGATCGGATCGCTGTTCTCCACGCTCGAGGTAGCGCCGTTCTTCACCATGGTGATCTTCACGGTGCAGATGACCTGGAAGGCCGGCCGCAAGCATCCGAACCGCGCAGCTCTGTTGTGGTCGGTCGGCTGCTCGGTGATGGCGTTCCTGGGCGCCGGCGTCTGGGGTTTCCTGCATACGCTGTCTTCCGTGAACTATTACACCCACGGCACTCAGGTCACCGCCGCGCACGGTCATCTCGCCTTCTTCGGCGCCTATGTAATGCTGAACCTGGCGGTGATGGCTTACGCGATCCCGCAGATCAAAGGACGCGCGCCCTACAATCAATGGCTCTCCATGGCGAGCTTCTGGATCATGTGCACGGCCATGATGGTGATGACCTTCGCATTGACCTTCGCCGGCGTGGTCCAGGTCCATCTCCAGCGCGTGCTCGGGCAGGGCTACATGGACGTGCAGGATCAGCTCGCGATGTTCTACTGGGTCCGGCTCGGCTCAGGCGTGTTCGTGGCGATCTCGGCTCTGATGTTCGTCTGGGCCGTGCTGGTCCCGGGTCGCGTCAAGCAGCCGGTCATTACCGGCGCGTTGCAGCCGGCTGAGTAAGCAAAAATGGCGGTCGCGGTTTGTCGCGACCGCCTTCTCAAAGTGAACTCCGGAGAAAGATCATGAACGCAGCACTCCTCGCCGTGGCGGCGTCCGAACCCGAGCTGCCGGCCTATGTCGCAACCGGCAACGAATGCGCGTTGTTCGAGCACGCCTGGCGAAATCAGCTGCCGGTCCTCTTGAAGGGCCCGACCGGCTGCGGCAAGACGCGCTTCGTCGCCCATATGGCGGCGCGGCTCGGATTGCCGCTGCACACCGTCGCCTGCCACGACGATCTCACCGCGGCCGATCTCACCGGCCGCTATCTGCTGCGGGGCGGTGACACGGTATGGACGGATGGTCCGCTGACGCGCGCAGTGCGTGGGGGCGGCATCTGTTATCTCGATGAGGTCGTGGAAGCGCGCAAGGACGTGACCGTCGTGCTGCATCCCTTGACCGACGATCGCCGCATCCTGCCGCTCGAGCGCACCGGCGAGGAGCTGGTGGCTCCCAACAGCTTCATGCTTGTCGTATCCTACAATCCCGGTTACCAGACGCTGCTGAAGGCGCTGAAGCCGTCCACACGGCAGCGCTTCGTCGCCATCGAATTCGGTTTCCTGCCGGCCGATCAGGAGATCGCCGTCGTGTCGTCCGAAAGCGGACTGGCGCCAGAGCGCGTGCGGCCGCTGGTCGGGTTGGCTGGCCGGCTGCGCGCGCTGAAGGGCCACGATCTGGAGGAGGGCGTCTCCACCCGGCTGGTCGTCTATTGCGCGACGCTGATTGCCGCCGGTACGCCGATCGCCGACGCCGTGCTCGCCGGCATGATCGAGCCCCTGACCGACGATGCCGACGTGAAGGCGGCGCTGCTCGACGTCGCGCGCGCCATGATCGGGTGAGGCCCATGCTCGACTTCCTCGAACTGGAGGAGACGGTCGGCCGCGCCTGGCACCGGATGGTCGGCGGCACCGGGAGCTATCCGGTTCACGACGATCACGCCGTCGCGCTCGCGGGGATGAAGAGCCGGCTCGCGGTGATGTTCCGCGCGCTCGGCGGCGAGACGGGCGTGCAGATCGCGAGCGCCGGCGCACGCAGGGCAGGCCATCGTCTCGGCTGGCGACAGCGCATCGGCCTCGGGGACGAGCGACTAGAGCAGCCGGGCCGCGACGCCGCGACCATCTTCCTGCCCGATCGCATCGCGCTCTTTCCGGACCGGGCCTTGAACGCAGCGCTCTATCGCTGGCTTGCGGCCTGGTTCGCGGTGGCTCCAATCGAGACCATCATGGAAACCGATCCGCTGCGGCGGGATCTTCTGGTTTTGCGCCGGGCGAGCGCGACGACGGTCTTCGTGCTCACGCAATTTCCAGGGCTCGCCGCCGACTACGCGCGGCTCGCCGCCGCCACCGCCGAGGCCCGGCCTCGCCGACCTCTGCCGCGCACCGAGCAGGACATCGAGCTGGTCGTCCTGGCCCTGCTCGGTGCGAGCAAGGGGCCAGCGGGCAAGTTGTGGCCGGCCATGATGGGGATGGAGCCGTTGCCGGACAAGGCGCCGCCGGGCTATCGCTCGATCCTGCCGTGCCCGCTCTGGGGCGATTGCTGGACGCGTGAACTATCGCCTACCCATGCGGGCGAGGATGAATGTGCCGATGGTGCGGAGCCCGCCGGCCAGGACGATCGCAAGCGCTTCGCGACTCGCGAGCGCGAGGACAATGCCAACCGCCGCGATCCGTTCGTGCTCAACCGCTTCGAGAAGATCCTCGCAATGGCGGAGATGGTCAATGTCGATCGTCCCGCTGACGACAGCGAGGATGAGGATGCGCAGAAAGCGGCCGACGATCTCGAGGAGATCACGCTCAGCCGACGTACCGGCAAGCCGGCGAGCCGGTTCAAATTCGATCTCGACCTGCCCCCCGAGGCCCTTGATGCCTCACCGCTGAGTGCGGACTTCACCTATCCCGAATGGGACTACCGCAGCGGCTCCTATCTGCCGGATCATTGCCGCGTGCTCGCCGGCGCGGCCTCCGAAACCGGAGAGAGCTGGGTCCCCGACGATTCCATGCGCCGGCACGTCCGCCAGGTGCGCCGCCGCTTCGAGATGTTGCGGCCCCGTCACGAACTGATGCGGGCGCAGGCCGACGGACACGACCTCGATCTCGATGCGCTGGTACGTGCGCGGTGCGACCTCCGTGCCGGCAGCGGCGGCAGCGGTCTCGATCGCATCCATGTTGCCATGCGCCCGCAAGGGCACGATCTCGCTGTCACGCTCCTTGTCGATGTCTCGTTGTCGACAGACGCCTGGGTCGACGGCTACCGCGTGCTCGACGTCGAGAAGGAGGCGCTGCTGGTGCTCGCCCACGGGCTCTCGGCCTGCGGCGATCACCACAGCATCCTGACCTTCACCTCGCGCCGGCGCTCCTGGGTGCGGGTCGTAACGGTCAAGGCCTTCGGCGAGCCGATGGGCGGAACGGTGGAGCGCCGCATCGGCGCACTCAAGCCCGGCTACTATACACGGATCGGGGCCGCGGTGCGCCACGCCGCGGCCGAGCTCGCGCACCAGCCGCAACGCAAGAGGCTGCTGCTCGTCCTCACCGACGGCAAGCCGAACGATGTCGATCATTACGAAGGCCGGTTTGCACTCGAAGACACCCGCAAGTCGGTGCAGGAGGCGCGCCGGCTCGGGATCGCGGTGTTCGGTGTGACGATCGACGCGGCGGCACAATCCTACTTTCCGACGCTGTTTGGCCGCAGCGGTTACGCCATCGTCGGCAACATAAAGCGATTGCCCGCGGCGCTGCCGGCGATCTACCGGCAGGTGGCGCATTGATGCGAAGCTGAGCCAGTGCGAATGAGGCATCGTCGTGCTGGTGGATGGCGACGATACTTGCTGATAGGTTCGCCTCGACGGTGGTGGAGCAACCGCAAGCGAGAATGAGAGCCGGACCTTGAATGGGATGCTGATTGCCTGCGGCGATGCGTTGATCGATTTTCTGCCGACGCGGACCCCGGACGGATGTGAGGCGGCGCTGCCGGCAGTCGGCGGCTCCTGCCTCAACGTCGCGATCGGCTTGGCGCGGCTCGGCGCGCCGACGGGCTTCGTCGGCGGCATCTCGACCGACCTGTTCGGACGGATGATCGCAGATCACGCCGCCGCCTCCAACGTCGATCTCGGTCTCGTCACCCGCAGCGACGACCAGACCACGCTCGCTTTCGTCCGCACCGTCGCGGGCGACTCGCAGTACGCCTTTTACGATGCCGGAACCGCGACGCGGAACTGGACCTATCGGCGCGGCTCGATCGCGTTCAGCAAGGTCGAAGCCGTCCATGTCGGCTCCACGACCCTGGTCAATGACCAAGGCGCGGCGGAGACGACAGCGCTGATCGAGGATGCGCGTGCGTCCTCGACGATCGCCTTCGATCCGAACTGCCGACCGAACCTCGTCAAGGACGAGCCGGCCTATCGCGCGCGTATGTCCGAGTTCGCGGCACGCGCCGATCTCATCAAGATGTCGGACGCCGACTTCGCCTATCTCTTCGGTGAGGAGTCGTATGAGCTGCGGGCGAACGTGCTGCTCGGGCAGGGCGCAAGCCTTGTCGTGATCACCCGCGGCGAGACCGGCGCCGTCGCGTGGCACGCAAAGGTGGGGCAGATCGAAGTCTCCGCGCCGAAGGTCGAGGTGGCCGACACCATCGGCGCGGGCGACAGCTTTCAAGCTGCCTTGCTCTTTGCTCTCTACAAGCAGGGGCATCTCACCCGGCTGCGAATGAAGGACATCGGTGCGGACGAGCTGCACCGCGCGCTCTCTTTTGCCGCCCAATGCGCCGGCCTGACCTGCACGCGTGCGGGCGCCGATCCGCCCTGGCTGCACGAGCTCGGCTGGACGCTCTAGAAGGCCGCGCCTCTGATGCGACTCTGCCCCCTCCGCTGGCGGGAGAGGTCAGCCCACATCTGAAAACAACCCCATGCACAGTAGCCAGGCGCAATCATTTCAATGGCTTACATTGGGGCAGGACGGTCATTTCAGCGTATAGAGAAACGCCGCGATGTCGCGCGCGTCCTTTTGCGGAATGCCCATTTTCGGCATCGCATTGCCCGGCAGCGCCTTCTGCGGATCTTCGATCCAGGCCGCCATATTGTCCGGCGAGTTCTGGATGTAGCCGGCAATGTAGGTCCGCGTGCCGATCCGATGCAGCGGCGGGCCGACGTTACCATTGGCGCCCGCGACGCCGGGGATGTCATGGCAGCCGCCGCAACGGTAGGTCTTGACCAGATCGGCACCGCGGCGTGCGTCGCCGCTGAAATTGTCAGGGCCCGCCGCCGCTGCTTCGCCAGCGCCGATGACCGCCAGTCCCAGCACCGAGATCAGCAAGCGCGCCGCACATCTGTCTCCCATTCGGCCTCCGATCAGGGTTTCTTGCCGAAGTTGAAAGCCTTGGTGGCGGACCAGGGATCGGTGGTCGAGACCTGCTCGGTCGGCACCTGTTCGACTTCAGGTGACAACGGGTTCGCCGAGAACGTGCGGCCCCATTGACGGTTCGGCTCGTTGCTGATCCTGCCGATATAGGTGACGAGATCCCAGATCACGCTGTCTGGCAGCACGCCGCCCCAGGCCGGCATTCCGTTTGGCCGGCCCTGGTAGATCGAGAGAAAGATGTTCTCGGGCTGCGAGCCGTAGATGAAGGTGTTGTTGCTCAACGCGGGTCCCATGCCGCCACCGCCATTGGGTGCGTGGCAGCCGACGCAGTTGAAATTGATGTAGTAGGTCATCCCGCGTTGCTCCGCGTTGGGATCGCCCTGCATGGGGTTCTTGATCTGAGGCGGATCGGGCCGCGCGCCCGGATGCAGGTGACTGACCGGAACCTGCATGAAGACGCCGGGACTGCCGTTACCGACGCTGCCGCCGAAGTTCGGCCGTGGCGCCAGCGTCGGCATTTGTGCCTCCTGCGATTGCGGCAGGGTCTGCTGGGCAAGTGCGGGACCATGCAGCGCGACCGCCAGCAGCAGGGATATGGCGCTCGCGCGCAGCGCTTGAGCTGACATCACTTATGTCCTCCGGATGCGGTGACCGGCTGCTCGACAAGCGGCACGCCAAAACTTCGCAGCAGTGACGCAATTTCGGATCGATGCGCGTCGATGAACGCGTTCAGCCGGTCGCGCAAGGCGTGGTCGCCCTTGCGAACGCCCATGGCGATGGCGAACTGGAATTGCTGGGGTGCGAAGCCCTCGTAGTCCTGAATCGGCGCGACCGTGAGCGGCACGGGCGAGCTTTTCGCGAAATAGCCGCCCATCGGCCCCCAGGCGGCGGCGACATCGATCTTGCCGCTCTCGACTGCCTCGATCAGGCGCGCCGGCGGATTAGCTTCCCTGTAGTCGCCGTAGATCGAATAGCCGTGGACATTGTCGACGATGCCCTGCTCGCCGAGCGCCTGCGCCGGCGGCGGATTGCTGCCGTCGTCTCCGATCAGATGCACGCCGATTGCCAGATCATGCAGCCGCGGGTCGAGCAGCGACGACAGATCGAGCTGTCGGTCTTGCCGGGTGACGAAGACGTAGGTCGAGCGGTAATAGGGCCTCGTCGTTTCCACCAGATCATAACCCGCAGGCACACCCATCACGACGTCGCACCTCCCGGCCTTCAGTGTGTTGCGGATGAAGCCGCGACGCTGAGCCCACCAGGTGTAGGCGACCTTCTGGCCGAG
This sequence comes from Bradyrhizobium sp. Leaf396, assembly GCF_001424605.1. Lineage (NCBI taxonomy): Bacteria > Pseudomonadati > Pseudomonadota > Alphaproteobacteria > Hyphomicrobiales > Nitrobacteraceae > Bradyrhizobium > Bradyrhizobium sp. Leaf396. The sequence continues at coordinate 79,184 of NZ_LMQJ01000045.1, read as the reverse complement.
ATGCTCGGCGATCATCGCGGCGAGCCTGTTCTCGAAGCCCGCCCCCGCGCTGTTCGAGAACGGCAGATTGTTCGGATCGGCGCAGACGCGAAGGTCGCCATCCGATGCGGCCGCTGGCGTGGCCGTGAGGGCGAGCAGGAATGCAAGGGCGATAGCGCTATTTCGCGGGCGCACGACTTGGATCCTCGCCAGTTGCGCCGCCCAGCCTGAACACGAGCAGTTCGCTGCCGCCGGCGGTATAGAACGGCAAGTCCTGCGTCGCGCCGGTGAAGCCGAGTGCGCCGTTGCGCACACGTTGATCCACCTCGGCGTTGGCGACGACGCCGGGCCAGCCGCCGACGCCCGACAGGATCGCGATATACTGTTGTCCATCGGAGCCGCGGTAGGAAACCGGCTGGCCTACGAAGCCGGAGCCGGCGCGGAATTGCCAGAGCACACGCCCATCCTTGGCATCCACCGCCTTGAACAGGCGATCCATGGTGCCATAGAACGCGACGTCGCCGGCGGTCACCAGCGCTCCGCTCCAGACCGGCAGTTTCTCCTTGATCTCCCAGACCTTCTTGCGCGCGACAGGGTCCCACGCCATGAACTCGCCGCGATGGCCGCCGGGTCCGGCATACATGTCGACGTCCGCGCCGATATAGGGCGTGCCCGCGATGTAGCCGACCTGCGAGGCCTTGAAGTTCATGCAGAGATGCTGATGCGGCACGTAGAGCAGTTTCGTGCGCGGCGACCATGCGCTCGGCTGCCAGTCCTTCGCACCCGGGGCGGCAGGGCAGATGTTCTCGACTGTCTTGCCGACCAGCGGCGTCTTTTCCTCGTTCGGGATGATCTTGCCGGTCTTGAGATCGACACCGTTGTAGACGTTGACGAACTCATAGGCGTCAGCCGAGATGACTTCGCCGGTGGCGCGGTCCATGACGTACATGTAGCCGTTGCGACCGGGATGAATCAGCACCTTGCGCGGCTGGCCATTGAGCTCGAGGTCAACCAGCACGTTCTCGTTGACCTCATCATGGTCGAACAGATCGTGCGGGATGAACTGATAGCCCCACTTCGCACGACCGGTGTCGGGGTCCCTGGCGAAGATGGATGCGCTCCAGAGATTGTCCCCGCTGCGCTGGTTGGCATTCCATGGGCTCGGATTGGCGGTGCCGTAATAGATCAGGTTCAGGTCAGGATCATAGGAGATCCATCCCCAGACCGTGCCGCCACCGACCTGCCAGCGATCGGCAGGCCAGGTCTTTACCCCGAGATCGGCGCCCTTGAGATGCTCATAGAATGGCTTGAAGTCGTCTCCGATCAGCACGTCCTTGTCGGGCCCGGTGGAGTAGGCGCGCCAGACGATGGCACCGGTGTTCTCGTCGAGCGCGGTGATCCAGCCGCGCACGCCCAGCTCGCCGCCGCTGTTGCCGACCAGAACCTTCCCTTTCACGACGACGGGCGCCATCGTGATCGTCTCGCCCTTGTTGATTTCGCCGAGCTTGGTGTGCCAAAGCTCCTTGCCGGTCTTGGCATCGATCGCCACGGTGTGGTTATCGAGCGTATTGAGGAAGACTTTGCCGTCGTCGAAGGCGAGCCCTCTATTGACTACGTCGCAGCAGGCAACGCCGGCAGCGGCGGGCTCCGGCTTCGGCGCATAGGACCATTTGAGTTCGCCTGTTGTCGCATCCAGCGCAAACACGCGGTTGGGATAGGGGCCTGCATAGGGACCGACCACATACATCGTGCCGTCCACCACGAGCGGTGCCGCCTCCTGGCCGCGATCGGCGCCGAGCGAGAAAGTCCAAGCCAGCTGCAAGCGCGCCACGTTGGTCGTGTTGATCTGGTCGAGTTCACTGTACCGGGTGTTCGCGTAGTCGCGTGCCGCCATCGGCCATTGGCTGGGGTCCTTCATGCGGCTCGCCAGATCGCTCTGTGCCAAAGCGGAGGACAGCAACGCAACGAGGGCGCAAGGCACGCTCAGCAATCGCGCGAGAACACGCACTAGCATATGTGAAGATCTCCACGGCGATGACGAGGCCGTGCGGCTTTGCAGGCCGGTTTGTGAAGGTACAAACCATGCGCTTCCGCTTGGTTCCAAAGTGTGATTGCCGGGCTACCTCACCACATTCCCGGATACGCCTGCGCCGAGATCGACGGCGATCTGGTCCTCCTTGCCGTTGCATTTGGGGTGGCCGAAGCCCGACGCGCTTTTGCCATCCGGGCCAATGTCATAGATGATCGCGTCTTTCATGTTCGGACTGACGCCGGCCGGGACACGGTCGAGCCCGAGCAGGTGGCGCACACGCCAGGCCACATTGTGGTCGGCGCAGGAGCTATCGCCGCTGACGCCGAGCGCGCCGGCGATGCCGTTGCCATCGTAGAGCGCCAGTCCGCCGCCGAATACGATCACGCCGCCGACGGGCTTGCCCACCATCGGATCATGCGCCGTCCCGAACTCCTCCGGAGCGCCGCCGTACAGGACCTCCGGCGACGGCGGGTTGCTCAGGGTCGCGCCGAACAGGATGCCGCCCGGCTGCGCGCCCGCGTAGAGATTTGCCGTCGCCATCGCCTTGTCCTTGAGGCTGAACGCATTCGCCGTGTTGGCCTTCTCGGCTGCGAGCGCCCGGCTGCCGGGCCATTGATCGTCAACCTTGCTGCCACTGTAGGCGATCGCGCAGACGATGCCCTGCCGGTTGACGACCGCAGCCCACTCGTTGTTGTCCAGGCCGCCGTTACTGGGGCCGCCGCCAGGCTTCACGCTCTTCTTGAGGATGTCGACGAGCTGATCGTGGTCGACCGGGCACGACAAGGCGGGCCGGGGCTGGTCTTGTGCTTTCACGGCCACCGGCATCGATAATGCCGCCGCCAGGACGGCAGCCGTCCCCGTGACGCATCGTTGGCCCATGTGCGATCCCTTCGATATCTCGGTCAGCAGGCGAACGTTCAAACGGAAGCTGCAGTTCCTATCGGGAGCGGGCGCTCACCCTGGATATTGCGTGGGAGCGAGCGGCGCCCGGCTATCGTTCACCGTCAACCAGCGGTGAGCAAAGAACAACGCAGCGCCGGTGTAGAGGATTCCCATCGGCACCCACATCAGGATGCCGGCGAGTTGCTGGTCTTCGAGCGGTGACAGACCGAATTCGCCGGCGAGCGCGCCCTGACCGGGGATCCAGACACGTGGCGAGACGGTGAGGAGAGCGCCGAGCACGCCCGAGTGCAGGATCGTGATGAACAGGCAGGCCACGGCGATGCCGTCGCGCATGCGGGTGCTGCGGCCCGCGCCGCGGCCATGCAGCAGCACCCACCAGAACAACAGCGAGGTTGCAAAGAAGCTGACGTGCTGGAGCCGATGTACCGCCGGGTTCGCGAGCGCCCATGCATAGAGTGGCGGTGCGTGCCAGGCCCAGAGCGCCAGGCCATGCACCGCCGTCGCGCTCACGGGATGACCGATGAAGCCCCAAGCGAGTGCCACGGGTGGGGCATTCAGCATACGCCCGGCTGTGGGGCGGAACGATGCCGGCAGGCTCCACAGCAGCGGACCGTTGAGACGCGCGTAGGCCATCAGCGGCGCGGCGACCACCATGAGGAGCTCATGTTCGGCCATATGCGCAGTGAACAGGCGCTCGCCGAGCCAGTGCAGTGGCGATGTCACCGCGAGCGCCGCGACCAGCCAGCCGCTCCAGAACGCGCCGACCTGGAAGAAACTCGCGCCCCGACCGGCTCCCGCATGTGCCCACAACCGCTGCGTACCAACATAAAAGCCGATGCCAACGATATAGAGCGGGGCCATGAGCCAGGGATCGAAGCTCCAGAGCGATCCCGAATCGACATCCGAGAGTCCATGGGCGGATGCCGGCTGCGCGAGCAGCGCAAGCAGCAGTGCCGCGAGTCTCAGCGCAGGCATGGGCTGATCAGGAGCGAGGCGGCCAACTGATTGGCGATGACCAGCGCAAACAGCGCGCCCATGCCGACGCCGACCCAGGCCATGAATGACCTGGGTCCGCCGCCTTGGGCGTCAACCCATTCCGCGCCAGCGCCGCGGCGCATCGCGCGGGCCGATATCGCCGTTCCCGCCAGGGCGACGATGGCCAGCACGACGCTGACGATCGTGCCGCTCACGCGCGTCGTCTCGCACGAGAAATGTGCGAGCACGTAGATGCCTTGCAGGTTGAGCCCCCAGGAGACGGGTCCGAGCGCCACGCCGGCCCAATAGAGCAGTTTGCCATTTCGATCGGCTTCGGTCATAGGCGCGGCACCCAATCGAGCAGGACGTAAAGCGGCAGCCAGGCGAGCACGACGAAGTTCCAGTAGAACACGTTGTCGGTCACGTCGCTGAAGCGGCGCGGCTTGGCGTGACGGGTGAACATCAGCACCGCAAGGACGACGGTGTCGCCGAGGTCGGTGGCGAGATGGGCCGTATGCAGTCCCAGAATCAGCCAAACGATGGAGCCGTAGGCGGAATTGTCCCAACGCGTGTTGAGATGCGCGAACTCGAAGCCGCGCAGCACCAGAAGGGCGATGCCGATCAGCGCCATCATGATCAGGCAAATGCGGGTCTTCGCCAGATCCTGCCGGTGCGCGACGCGATTGGTATATTGGTTCGGGATGATGCTGAGCAGATAGAGCACGGTCGCGGCGGTGCCGGGCCAGAGATCGGGCGGCGGCGCGCCGATCGGCCAAGTCGGGTTGACGGCGTAGAGATAGAGATAGGCGCCGATCGCGACGGCGAAGCCCATGCCTTCCAGCGCCATGAAGCCCATGGCTCCCCACCAGGGGCCGCTGCGCGGACCGAAGCCGTAGGTCGGCAGGTCCGAGACGTTGCGTACGATGGTCTGCCTCACGACTCGTCCTCCTTGCTGCCGGTGGGCCAGAACCAGCCGATCAGGGCCACGGCGATCGGCGGCGTGCCCCAGAGCACCGCCCAGGGAGTGAAGATCGACCCGATGAAGAAGATCGCCGTCGCGATTGCCGTGAGCAGCGGCCAGATGCTGGGCTCCGGCGAGGCTTCTCGGATTTGCGGCTCAGCCTCCGCGAGCGAGGTCACGAGCACCTCGCGCCGGTCCGCGCTGAGGCCGGCGGCCACTGGCAGGATTTCGCTGTCGGCCCATAGCGGATCGCGATGCTTGACCACGGGAATGCGATCGAAGTTCTGCGGGGGCGGCGGCGATGACGTGGCCCATTCCAGCGTCGAGGCGTTCCAGGGATTGTCGCCTGCGAGCTCACCCCGTCGCAGACTGTAGATCACGTTGACCAGAAGCAGCGCGAAGCTGAGCGCGAACAGGAAGGAGCCGACGCTGGACACCAGGTTCAGATGAGCCCAATCCATGTCGGCGGTATAGGTATAGACCCGCCGCGGCATGCCGATCAGCCCGAGGAAGTGCATCGGAAAGAACGCGACGTTGAAGCTGATGAAGGCGAGCCAGAAATTCCATTGCCCGAGCCTCTCGCTCAACATGCGGCCGGCGATCTTGGGAAACCAGTAATAGACGGCGCCCACCAGCGGAAATACCGCACCGCCGATCAGCACGTAATGGAAGTGAGCGACCACGAAATAGGTGTCGTGCACCTGGGTGTCGATCGGCACCGAGGCCACCATGACGCCGGAGAGACCGCCGAGCACGAAGATCACGATGAAGCCGATCACGAACAGCAACGGGGTCCGGTAAATGGGACGCCCGTCCCACAGCGTCGCGAGCCAGCAGAAGATCTGCAGCCCGCTAGGCACCGCGATCAGCATGCTGGAGGCCGTGAACAGCCCGGCCCCGAGTTGGGGCAGGCCCGTGACGAACATGTGGTGAACCCAGAGGCCGAACGACAGCAATCCGGTGGCGATGAGCGACAGAATGACGATCGGATAGCCGACCACCGGCCGGCGCGCGAAGGTTGCCAGGATCGCCGAGACCATGCCGGTGCCGGGAATGAAGATGATGTAGACCTCGGGATGCCCGAAGAACCAGAACAGGTGCTGCCAGAGCAGGGGATGCCCGCCCGAGGAAGAATCGTAGAAGCGGGTGTTGACGAGGCGGTCGAGGATCAGCGACGTCGAGGCGACCATCACCGAGGGCATCGCGAACATCACCAGGAAGGCGGTCACCAGCATTGCCCAAACGAACAGCGGGATGCGATCGAGCGTCATGCCCGGCGCGCGCTGCTTGAACACGGTGACGACGATCTCGACCGCGACGGCGAGCGCTGCGACCTCGGTGAAGGTGATCATCTGCGCCCAGACGTCGGTGCGCTTGCTCGGCGAGAATTGCAGGTTGGAGAGCGGAACGTATGAGAACCAGCCGACGTCGGGGCCGACGTTGAGCAGGAACGAAAGCCAGAGGAAAGCACCGCCGAACAGAAACATCCAATAGCTGAAGGCGTTCAGGCGGGGAAAGGCGATGTTCCGCGTGCCGACCATCAGTGGAACGAGATAGACGGCGAATGCTTCCATGACAGGCACGGCGAACAGGAACATCATCGTCGAGCCGTGCATCGTGAAGATCTGGTTGTACTTGTCTGCGGAGAGAAACGTCTTCTCCGGCCCGGCAAGCTGAATGCGCATCAGGGCCGCAAGGATGCCGCCGAGAAGCAGAAAGACAAAAGCGGTGAGGATGTAGCGGCGGCCCACGACCTTATGGTCGACCGACATCAAGGCACCGAGGAAGCCGGACGGGGTGCGCCAAACACGTTCGAGCTGTCTCGTCAGCTGAAATCCGTTCAGGACGTCGTCCCGCAAGTTGCGCTCTTCCGCGGCCGTGCTCACTTGAGCTGCTCCAGATAATGGATGATCGCGATCAGTTCGCCCGATTGCAGCGGCATTTTCGGCATCAGGTTGCCGGGCTTGATGTGCTGGGGATCGGAGATCCAGGCGCCGAGCGTCGCAGGCGTGTTCGGCAGCGTTCCCGCGGCGATGGTCGTGCGGCTTGCTATATGCGTGAGGTCTGGGCCAAGCTGGCCTCCGGCCAGCGTGCCGCTGATGTTGTGGCACAGAGCACACCCGCGTGCCCGGAACAGGGCCTCGCCCTGCTTGCCGAGCGGATCGCTGGGGCTGTGGGCGCTCCGGTTTTCATGCTCGCGCCAGCGCTCGAACTCGTCGGGCGGCAGCGCAATCACGGCAAAGGCCATGTGGGCGTGCTGGAGCCCGCAGAATTCGGCGCATTGTCCACGATAGACGCCGGCGTTTTTCGCCGTGAACTGCAGCTCGTTCTTCTGCCCGGTGACGAGGTCCATCTTGCCGGTCAGGCTCGGCACCCAGAAGCTGTGGATCACATCGGCGGATTCCAGCTCGACCCTGACGGGCTTGCCGGTTGGGATGCGGATTTCATTGGCGGTGACGAAGCTCTTATGCGGGCTGTCGGCCTCGTAGCGGACCTCCCACCACCATTGGTGACCGATGACCTTCAGCGTGAGGGCCTTCTCGTCCTTGGCGAAGATGGTGCGCTGTCCGGCATAGCTGACGAAGGAAAGTCCGAGCACGATGAGTGCGGTGGCCGTCCCGAGCCAGAGCACGACGCGTCCGGCGCGGTCTTCGTACCCCTGGTGGAGATCCAGCGGCCGGTCGGCCGCGCGCTTGGTACGCAGCATTCCGGCCGCGAGAACCACGACGACCCCGATCCACACGACAGCCGAGACGGCGAGGAAGATGAACAATGTCGAGCGGATCTGCTCGGATTGCAGCCCTTGTGGATCGAGCGCCGACTGACGTCCGGCGCATGCGCTCAGCGGCAAGCACGTGCACAGCACCAGAACTCTTCGTACCCAGACTGGCATGAACGCTTGCCGTGCTCCCCTTGAACAGGCGGAACCGGCGAATTGTACAAAGGTTCCTAGCGGCGGGGCAGTCGCAGCGTCTGGAGCCCGGTTCCTGCAATGTGGCCCGAGTGGAGGCTTGATCCGACGCTCTGCAATTGACTTACGATAATTTCGCCGCCTGCGAATGCGACCTGCGACTAGAACGGCCAGCCCTTGGCGGCGACCAGGATGGAAACGCCTCCGGCAGCCATCAGCAGCAGGACCGCGGCAACCGCAACGATGGCGCCGGGCTGGGCAAGCACGCGCAGATCCTCAAGCATGGTCAGCTCCGCAGGCGACGTCCGCTGTGCAATGTCCCGATGGCCGCGAGGTTCCTTGAGAGATGTGAGGGCTCGCCAGTGCTGCCGCGGAAGCTCCCGCGGCGGCATGGGATGCTCCTGAGTCAGGCCGCCCTCGACTCGGCGTTGCCGATCCAGTCGCGGGCGAGCGTCACATCGGCTTGCGACAGTTGGTGGCCTGCCGGCAGGACCTTGTGGGTCACACGCGCGCCTGCTTCCGTGAAAAGTGCCGCGAGTCGCGCCGAATTGGTCGCCGGCACGATCGGGTCACCGTGTCCGGACAGCAGCAGGATCGGCTTGCTGCCGAGATCGGCCTTGGGCGGATCCGACAGCGGCACCATCGCGCGCAGCAGGATCGCGCCTGCGAGCAGCTCCGGCTTCAGCAACAACAGGGCCGCCGCGATGTTGGCCCCGTTGGAGAACCCGACCGCGATCGGCGCGGCGATGCCATAGCGCTGCCGCGCCTCCGCGACGAAGTCGCCGAGCTCGCGCGCGCGGCGGCGCACGTCATCCTCGTCGAACACGCCCTCGGCGAGGCGGCGGAAGAAGCGCGGCATGCCGCGCTCGAGCACGCGGCCGCGCGGCGAGAGCAGGGCGGCGCCGGGCGCGATCATCCTGCCGAGCCCGAGCAGGTCGTTCTCGTCGCCGCCGGTGCCGTGCAGCAGCAGCAGAGGAGGAGAGCCCGCGCTGGTCGCGGGCTCGAAACGATGGATGAATGCAGTATCGGTCATGACACGGTCTCTTCGAGGCTCGGCAGCACGTCCTCGATCTGCTTGCGATGCTGCTCGAGGAAAACAGGCAGCTTGAGGTCGCGTCCCAAGGTCGCGACGGGCTCGTCGACGGCGAAGCCGGGGATGTCGGTCGCGATCTCGAACAGCACGCCGCCGGGTTCGCGGAAATAGATCGAGCGGAAGTAATTGCGGTCCCTCTGCTCGGTCGGGTGCAGGCCGTGATTGCTCACGAGCTTCTGCGCCATCTGGGCCTGCTCGGCATCGTCAGCCGCACGGAAGGCGATGTGGTGCACCGATCCGCCGCCCTGATGCCCGCGCAGGAAGCCCTTGGCCTCGTAGATGTCGACAACGCTGCCTTCGGCGTCGCCCGACGCCTTGAAACGGATCACGGAGCCCTCGCGTCCAGTCTCGGCGAAGCCGAACACGTCGGTGAGGATGGAAGCCGTCCTTGCTGCGCTGTCGAGCAGCAGCGTTACGCCATGGAAGCCGCGGATCGCATGCTCGGCCGGCACGTCGCCATTGCTCCAACCGGGCTCGTTCTCGGCCCCGGGGACGCCGACCAGCGCGAGCGCCATGCCGTCAGGATCAGTGAACGGCAGCACGGATTCGCCGAAGCGCTTTTCGAGCGCCTCGTGAGCGATGCCCTTCTCGATGAAGCGTTGCGTCCAATAGCCGAGCGAGCGCTGCGGCACGCGGAAGGCGGTCTGATGCGTCTCTCCCACGCCGCGGCGCCCCGAGGGCACGCCGGCCCAGGGGAAGAAGGTCAGGATGGTGCCGGGGCGGCCGGTCTCGTCGCCGTAATAGAAGTGATAGGTGCCGGGATCGTCGAAATTGACGGTCTTCTTGACGAAGCGCAGGCCGAGATCCCGCGTGTAAAAGCCGAAATTGCGGATGGGGTCGCCGGCAATCGCGGTGACATGATGCAGTCCAGACATTGTCGTCCTCCAAAGGTGGGGAGCGGTCTTGCTCTGGCCGGAAATATCGTTCCGCTTTGGATTGGAGACAATCCATGCAAATATGACGGCTGTGTCTATGATTTGGAAACAATCTTTCGGTGCCTGCCCTTGGATAAGCTCGGCAGCCTGCGGGCTTTCGTCAAAGTGGTCGAGAGCGGCAGCTTTGCCGAGGCCGGCCGACAGCTGCGGCTGTCACGCTCGGCGATCAGCAAGTACATCGCCGACCTCGAGGAGAGCCTTGGCGTCCAGCTCCTGAACCGGACCACGCGTCACGCCAGCCCGACCGAGAACGGTCAGCGCTATTTCGAGCGCGCGGTCGTGATCCTGTCGGAGATCGAGGCTGCCGACCAGGCGGTCACGCAAGCCCAGTCGTCGCCGCGCGGATTGTTGCGCGTCAACGCGCCGATGTCGTTCGGCACCATCCGGCTCGGACCGGTGCTCGCCGATTTCATGGCGCGACATCCGGAGCTTCAGCTTCAGCTCGTGCTCAGCGACGATCTGCTTGATCCCGTGCAGGACGGTTTTGACGTCACGCTGCGGATCGCGGAACTGGAATCTTCCAGCCTGATCGCGCGCAAGATCATGCCGGTGGCGCGCATGATCTGTGCTTCGCCCGATTATCTCGCGCGCCACGAGACGCCAAGACATCCGCAGGATCTGCGCGAGCACGCCGCGCTGACCTACGGCTTCCTGCTGACAGGCAACCAGTGGAAGCTCACCGGCGCAGATGGCGACCATTGGATCCAGCCGGCCTGGTCGCTCTGCGTCAACAACGCCGAGGTGCTGCGCGACGTCGCGATCAAGGGCAGGGGGCTCGCGCTGCTGCCCGAGTTCATTGCCGCCGATGCCTTGCGCAAAGGCGAACTGCGCGCCGTCTTGCAAGACTATGCCGCGCCGCCCCTCGCGCTCTATGCGGTCTATCCGCCGACCCGGCATCTGTCGTTGAAGGTGCGGCTGTTCATCGACTTTCTCGTCGAGCGGTTCGGGCGGGAAGACGGGGCGAGCGCGCAAGCGCGCTGAGGATCCAACACCACAGGAGAGAGGCTGGCCGCCGCTGCAGCAGTTCGGCCGGCGACCAGCTTGCTGCCCTCCACACCGCCAGTGCCGTTCGCATGGGCGAAAACACGCGGTCTGCCTGATTCTTAGGCTCTGCAAGCCTGCAAATCCATCACTCGGATGATTGCTTTCAATATGCATTCTTGCACGAACGATTGCACATCTCGCCATTTTCTTTCGGGGCGCTGGGGCCAACACTTCGCGTGCTCACGGCGGAAAGTGCGCAGCGAACCGCAGAGACCACGAGGATGCTGATGCAACAGATCACTGATGCGATCTCGAGCCCGAAAGTGAAGCGCGCCATCGAGCTGGCGACAGGGCCGCTGCTGCTGTTTGCCCTGTGGTGGCTCGCCTTCAAGGGGCAACTGGTCAACAAGGATCTGCTGCCGTCGCCGATCGACACACTGCGCGACACCGGGGCCAGCATCGCGGCCGGCAAGATGACCGGCGATTTCGTCCACACCATCGCGCGCGTCGGCTACTCCACCTTGATCGCAGTGGTCGCAGGCGTTCCGATCGGGATCGTGCTCGGCGCCAAGGCCGCGATTTATCGCTCGGTCGAATTCCTGGTGGACTTCTTCCGCTCGACGCCCGCGACCGCATTGTTTCCGCTGTTCCTGCTGCTGTTCGGCCTCGGCGATTTCGCCAAGATCGCGGTTGCCGCTTTCGCCGCCTGGCTCGTCATCGTCTTCAACGTCGCCTACGGCGTGATGAATGCCCGCCAGACCCGCATCCTTGCCGCACGCTCGATGGGCGCCTCGTCGCTCCGCATCTTCAAGGACGTCATCTTCTACGAAACCCTGCCGCAGACCTTCGTCGGCCTGCGTACCGCGGTGTCGCTTGCGCTGGTCGTGATCATCGTCGCCGAGATGTTCATCGGCGCGACCGACGGCATCGGTCACCGCATCATCGATGCACAGATCTCGTACTCGCTCACCGACATGTACGGCTCCATCCTGATCGCGGGCGCGATGGGATACGGGCTCAATCTCATGCTCCTGGTGATCGAGCGCTCGTTCATTCACTGGTCCGGCAGATAGTCAGCCATCTAAACGAAGAGGCCATCATGCACATGAAGAGATTCCTCGCGGCGTTCGCAGCTTCCACGTTCCTGCTCGGCGCGACCGGCGCGGATGCTGCCTGCGACAAGACCGAGAAGGTGACGGCAGTCTGGCTGCCGATCATGCAGACCACGGCCTATTATGTCGCACTGGAAGAGAAGCTATTCGAAAAGGCGTGCATCGAGATCGTTTCCACCAAGATGGAGGCGCCGAACCAGATCATCGACGCTCTGATCGCGGAGCGCGCCGACTTCGGTCCTCCGGGCGCGGCCGCCGGCATCGCGATGATCGCGGAAGCCAAGTTCCCCGGCAAGCTGAAGGTGTTCGGCCTGCAGGGCGGGGGCATCGCGGTCGACCGCATCAATGACGGCTTGATCGTCAAGCCGGACAGCCCGATCAAGGGCTTCGCCGATCTGAAGGGCAAGTCGCTCGGTCACGTCCCGGGCATCCAGTGGCGCACCATCTCGCGCCACATGGTTCGCTCGGCAGGCCTCGATCCCGATGCGGACGTCAAGCTGGTCGACCTCGCCGTCGCCATGCAGGTGCCGGCCGTGGTCGGCGGGACGGTCGATGCGACGCTGTCGCTGGAGCCGGTCGGATCGATCGCCGTCGCTTCGGGCAAGGCAGCCCGCGCCATGACCAATCCGGTCGCGCATGTGATCGCCGACCCCTTCTACTCCGGGGCCTCGCTGATGACGACGAAGTTCCTGAAGGAGCGGCCCGAGGTTGCGCGCAAGGTCGTTGCCGTGATCGACGAGGCGACCGACCTCGTGAACTCCGACTTCAAGAAGTACAAGCCGATCCTCACCAAGTACACGCCGATCAAGGAAGATCAGCTCGAACTCCTGGCGCAGCCTTATCTGCGCGGGTTCAAGGATCTCAACGACACCGACATGAAGTCGTACCAGGCGCTGGTCGACGTCTTCATCAAGGAAGGCGTGGTGGCGGGGCCGATCAACGTCAAGGACAAGCTCCTCGCCAAGTCCGATCTCGGAAACTGAGTGGATATTCCGATGGGGAAGGTGACAGCGATCCGCAGCGTAGACCGGCCAGCCGCCGAAAGCCCGTCGCCTGCTGCGTCCCCGAAGTCGCGGCAGGCCTACGTCACCGTGCGTGGCCTGAGCAAGAGCTTCCACGGCACGACGATCTACGACGACTTCTCGATCGATCTGCCGATGGGGAAGTTCATCTCGGTGTTCGGCCCGAACGGTTGCGGCAAGAGCACGTTCATCAACATGATCTCCGGCCTGATGCCGATGGATGCGGGGGAGGTGCTCTACGACGGCCAGACCATCCGCGATACCAGGATATCGTATGTCTTCCAGAACTACAGGGAGGCGCTGTTCCCCTGGATGCGCGCGATCGACAACATCCATTATCCCCTGAGGGTGATCGGGATAGAGCGCAAGGAGCGGCGCCGGCGCGTCGAAAAACTGCTCGCGGATTTCGACGTGCCGTTCGATCTCAACGCCTACCCCTACACGCTGTCCGGAGGCCAGCAGCAGACGGTTTCGATCCTGCGCGCGCTCGTGACCGAACCGGAGGTGCTGTTTCTCGACGAGCCCTTCTCCGCGCTCGACTACGAGATGACGCTGTTCATGCGCGAGCGGCTTCAGCACATCTTCATGAAGCTTAAGACCACGATGCTGCTGGTGTCGCACGATCTCGAGGAGGCCATCCAGCTCGCCGACCAGGTCGTGCTGCTGACGCGCCGGCCGACGCGGGTCGCGGAGATCGTTCCGGTGGATCTGCCCTGGCCGCGCGATCTCGACGTCACGACCGGCGAGGGGTTCATCAACCTGAAACGCCATTGCCTCGACCGCTTCTGGCGCGAGGTCAAGCGCGACTGATCCAATCAACTTTCGAATGATGGAGACCAACATGACGAAGCGCCGTTTCCGCGCTGCCGCCGTCCAGACGCTTGCCCGTCTGGGGGACTTTGACCACAACATCGCGCTGGCCACACAGTATGTCGAGGATGCGGTTCGGCAGGGAGCCGAGCTGGTGGTGTTCCCAGAATGCATGGACACCGGCTATCTCTTCGACTCCGCCGACCATTGTCGCGAACTTGCCGAGACCATGAAGGACGGCCCGTTCGTGACGGCATTGTCCGCGCTCGCCAAGAAGCACCGCATTTACATCGCCAGCGGCGTCACGGAATGGGATCCGGACAAGGAGAAGATATTCAATACCGGCATCATGTTCGGTCGAAATGGCGAGACCGTTTGCCACTATCACAAGCAGTTTCTCGCCACTCACGACCAGAACTGGTTCGCGTTCGGCGAGCGCGGCTGTCCGGTGGTGGAAACCGACCTAGGAAAGATCGGTCTTCTGATCTGCTTCGACGGCCGCATTCCAGAAATCTTCCGCGCCATGGCGATGCAGGGCGCGGAGGTAATCGTCGACATGGCGAACTTCTTCGCCATGGATCAGGCGGACATGTGGGGGCCGGCTCGCAGCTACGAGAACGGTTTGTGGCTAGTGGCTGCCACCAAGGCCGGCTACGAGCGCTCGATCTATTATCCCGGCGGCAGCATGATCGTCGATCCGAAGGGACGAGTGCTCTCGAAAGTGCCGTACGATACGCACGGTATGGCGATTGCCGACGTCGATCTCGAGGCCGCGCATGACAAGTCGATCTACTCGGCCAACGACAAGATTGCCGACCGTCGTCCCGAGACTTACGGCCTGATGGCGGTGCCGTATGAGAAGACGTCGGTTTACCGGATCGCGGAGCAGCCGCTGATCCCGGCGAAATCCGTCGCCAAGGTCGCGGCCGTGCAGATGCACGTCACCAAGGACTGCCCGGCCGACGAGGTGCTCGAGATGGTCGATCATGCGGCCAAGCTCGGGATCAAGGTTCTCACCCTGCCGGAATATGCGTTCTGCCCATCGGCCATTCCGAACGCTGCAGAGGCCGCGGCACTGGCCGACCAGACGGCGTCTCTGCTGGCCAAGACGGCCGCGATCGCGTCCCGCTATCAATGCCTGATTGCGTTTCCCACGGTGGAGCGGGCCGCGGCCGGGCTGTACGTCACGACGTTCCTGATCGGGCCCGACGGGAAGGAGGTTGGAAGATATCGCAAGACGCATCTCACGGCCGAGGAGCGGAAATGGGCGAAGGCGGGCGACGAGTATCCCGTGTTCGAAACGCCGTTCGGGCGCATCGGCATCATGTCCGGCTATGATGCGGTATTCCCTGAGGTCTCGCGTTGCCTCGGCATCGCGGCGGCCGACATCATCCTGTGGCCCGCCTCGTTGCGCGAGCCGTTCGAACGGGAGCTGCTGGCAGTCCCAAGAGCCGAGGACAATCGTGTGGCGGTGGTGCTGGCGAACCGCGTCGATTCGCCCTATCCGGGCGGCAGCCTCGTGATTCCGCCGACCGGCTTTCCGCTCTGGGACATCAACGTCGTGGCGCCGCGCGTGTTCAAGCTTGGCGCCGTGATGCCCAAGCACATCGATCTCGCGGTCTGCCGTCAGAAGCTGATGATCCCGAAGGTCGACATGTTCGCCAATCGGCTGGTCGAGACTTACGCCCCCATCATCGCCGCCTGACGGTTGCCGTGCCTGCCGATATGCCCGAAAGTAGCGAGTGTTAGATGCCGAAGCTCGCGAACGGGCATGTCAGGACGGCCGAGATGGCGAAGGCTGCGCGAACGCTGCGCTACAATTGGGACGACGTCATCTTCTTCCTGGAGGTCGCGCGTACCCGTAATCTCGTTCGCGCCGGCCAGAAGCTGAAGGTCGACCACACAACGGTCAGCCGTCGGGTGAGGGAGCTCGAACGCAGTCTCAACACGACGCTGTTCAAGCGCAGCAAGTCAGGTTTCGCCCTGACGGAGGCGGGGCTGCGGCTGCTCCAGTTTGCCGAAGGCATGGAGAACAATGCCAATGCCATCATCGAGACCGTGGTCGGTTCCGAGAAGGCGGATGCCGCCGGCGCGGTGCGAATTGCCGCCATGGAAGGCATCGGCAGCATGTACCTGACGACCTGCATGGCCGCCTTCAGCAAGGCATGGCCCTCGATCCAGGTTGAACTGATCACAGATACGCGCCTGCTCGACATGACGCGGCGCGAGGCCGACGTCTTCATCAGCTTTTTCAGGCCAAAGGGAAGGAGGCTTTCGATCAAGAAGATCGGCGAGTTCAGGATCTTTCTCTACGCGTCCAGCGCCTACCTGCAACGCGCGGGACGGCCGTCGGACCTGAAAGACCTCGACAATCACGATTTCATCGATTTCATCGACGAGCACATCCAGCTCAAGGAGAACCGCTGGCTGTCGGATATCCTGCGACCGGCCCATGTCGTGTTCCGCAGCACCAGCCTGGTCTCCCAATACGTGGCCGCGTCGAACGGGCTCGGAATCGCCATGCTGCCGTCCTACGTGGCTGCCCACAACAATGACCTGTGCCCGGTCCTGCCAAGCTATTTCTCCGTGCGCGACATCTGGCTATCCGTCCACGAGGATCTGTTGCACATCGCCCGCATCAAGGCGGTGATGGGCTTCCTCGAAAAGCGCGTTGCCGCCGACGTCGACTACCTCATGTCGGCGACGCATCACGCCAAGGGAAAAGCGGTGGGTTGACCGTACCCGGCGCGCGACCTCAGCGATCGCGGCCGCAATGTTGAGGCTCGTCGCTGCGCCTACCGCCGCAGCGTGAAGTCGTCGGCGCTGCGCCGATGCTCCCAGTTCGCCTGCTCCAGCTCCGGCCGGTCGCATTCCACTTCCGGGTAGCCCATGCAGAGATAGGCGATCAATTTCCAGGATGGCGGCACTTCGAGAACGGCGTGGATGCGGTCCGGATTGAGGATCGACACCCAGCCGATGCCGATACCTTCCGCGCGTGCAGCGAGCCACATCGCGGTGATCGCGGCGACCACGGAATATTCCGTCGTTTCGGGCATCGTCGCGCGGCCGAGGCCGTGGCCGATGTCGCTGGCCTTGTCGGCGAACACGGCGAGGTGGCCCGGAGCCCGTTCGAGGCCCGACAGTTTCAGCGTGGCATAGCGCGCCGCGCGTTCGCCGGAATAGGCCTTCAGCGCGTCGGCGTTGCACGATTTGAAATCGTCGATCACGGCGTGGCGGCGTGCCTCGTCCTCGACGACGACAAAGCGCCAGGGCTGGCTGAGGCCGACTGACGGAGAAAGACAGGCAGTCTCGATCAGGCGATCGATGGCGCCGGCCGGCAATGGGTCAGTTCGAAAACGGCGCACGTCTCGGCGCCACACGAACAGTTCGCGCAGATGCTGGCGGAAGGTGTCGTCGAACTCGACCATGAGGTCATCGCACCATCTGGAAGGACGCGGCGACCAGCAGGATCAGGATCTCCCCCATCTGCTCGAACGCGCCGAGGATATCGCCGGTCTGTCCACCGATCTGACGGACGGCGAGCCGCGCCAGCAGCAGGCCGGCGAGAGACAGCAGGACCAGGCCGACGAGCGCCTTGGCTGGCCCCAACGCCAGAGCAAGCGCGAGCGTTCCAAGCACGCTGGCAATGGCGACGCTGCGGCCCGGCGGCGATCCTGCACTGGCCGACAGACCATCGGCCCGCGCCGGCGGGACCAGTGACATGAAGGCCGGCACACCCGCGCGGGCCGCAGCATGTGCCGCGCACAGTGCCAGCATCACCGCCCAGGGATCGGCGATGGTCGCGAGCGCGCTCCAGCGCAGGCCGAACGACAGGATCAGTGTGCAGACGCCATAAGTCCCGATGCGGCTGTCGCGCATGATCTCGAGCTTGCGCTCGCGCGTGCGACCGCCGCCAAGTCCGTCGGCGGTGTCGGCCAGCCCGTCCTCGTGCAGCGCACCGGTGATGAGCGCGGTCGTGGCCAGCGCGAGCAGGGCCGCAAGGCTCGGCGTCAGTCCGAAGCCAATGGCGATCTTGTAGACCAGCGCTCCGAAGAGGCCGACCAGCAGTCCGGCGACCGGCAGCGCCCAGGTCGCGCGCGCGACCGCGCCGTCACCTGCAGGCTTCGACGATGCGACGGGAAGAATCGTGACGAAGGACGTCGCCATCCTGAGATCGGCGACCACATCTTCCAGAAGTTCGGCACGCGATATCATTTCAATTTCATCGGCAAGCCGGCGATGACGAACTCGACCTCGTCGGCAGCAGCCGCAATGGCCTGATTCATGATCCCGGCGGCATCGCGAAAGCTGCGCGCCAGCGCGTTATCGGGCACGATACCCAGCCCGACCTCGTTGCTGACGAGCACAACGGGGCTTTGCAGTCGGCGCAGGGCATCGACAAGCGCATTCACATCGCTCTCCCAGTCGCGATTGGCATGCATCAGGTTGGAGAGCCACAGTGTCAGGCAGTCCACCAGCCTTGCGCCGCCGCCATCGGTCGCGACCAGCGCGGGGACGAGATCGAGCGGCACCTCGCGTTCGAGCCAGTCGGTTCCGCGGCGCGCACGATGCCTGGCGATCCGGGCCCCCATCTCGCTGTCGAGCGCCTCGGCCGTCGCGACGTAGACCGGCCGGCCGGGAAAAGCCTTCGCGCGTGCTTCCGCGCGCGTGCTCTTGCCCGATCGCGCTCCGCCCGTGATCAAGATGACGGCCATCAAAGTCTCCTGTCGGGCAGCACTAATCACCAATCACGGCCAAAGACAAAGCCGAAATCAGCCGGGCAGGGGCTTGCGCACCGCCTACGCTTTGCGCAACAGGGTGCGGATCAGGAGACCGATGTGGGCTTTGCGGGCGCGATGATGGTGGCGATGGCGGTGGATGCCCTGCTGGGCTGGCCGTCGTGGCTGTTCACGCGGATCGGCCATCCCGTGACCTGGCTTGGCCGGCTGATCGCGGCCATCGATCGCAGCTGGAATCGCGCCTCCGATCCGCCGGCGTTGCGCCGAGTTGCCGGGGCCGCCGGCGCACTCGTCGTGATCGCGATTTCCGTTGCGCTCGGCTGGCTCGTTCAGTCGGCGCTTCCCTCCGGTTGGATCGAGACCGCGCTGGTCGGTGTTCTGGCCTGGCCCTTGGTCGCGCTCCGCTCCCTGCATGACCATGTGGCGGCTGTCGCCACCCCCTTGCAGGACGGCGACATCGCCGCCGCGCGAGACGCGGTGTCCCGCATCGTCGGGCGCGATCCCACGGCGCTCGACGAAGCCGGCATCGCTCGCGCGGCGATCGAGAGCCTTGCCGAAAATGCCTCCGACGGAATCGTGGCGCCGGTGTTCTGGGGCGCGCTGTTCGGCCTGCCGGGCATCCTCGGCTACAAGGCCATCAACACGCTGGATTCCATGATCGGCCATCGCAGCGAGCGGCACGAGGCCTTCGGGTGGGCTGCGGCGCGCATCGACGATGTCGCCAATTTCGTTCCGGCGCGCGTGACAGGATTTCTCTTCGTGCTGCTGGCGCCGCACCGGTCGGAGGCGCTGTCATGCATGACGCGGGATGCGCGCCGTCATCGCTCGCCCAATGCCGGCTGGCCGGAAGCGGCGATGGCCGGCGGACTCGGTGTGCGGCTCAGCGGTCCCCGCATCTACCACGGCAGCGCCACCAACGAGCCCTGGCTGAACGAAGGCGCGCGCGATCCGCGCGCCGCCGATATGATCGAGGCGCTGACGGTCTATCGCCGCGCCATGCTGCTGCTCGCAGGCATGCTTGCGATCCTGGCTTTCACGTGAAAGAACGGGACATGCGCGAGCACGGTGGAAATCTCGATCTGGCCCAGCAGCAATTTGGCGGGCGTGCGGAAGATTGGATCGACCTGTCCACCGGGATCAACCGGGTGCCTTATCCCGTCGGCGAGGTGAGCGCACGCGCGTGGAGCGCGCTGCCGTCGCGCGCCGAGATCGAGGCGCTGCATCAGGCGGCGCGGCACGCCTATCGGACGCGCGCGCCTATCGTTGCGGTGGGCGGCGCGCAGGCCGCCATCCAATTGCTTCCGCAATTGGCGCCGCGTGGTTATGCGCGGATCCTGGCGCCGACCTATAATGAATATGCCGGCGTGCTGTCGGCCGCCGGCTGGGACGTGGAGGAGGTCACGGAGCTCAGCGAGCTGGTGGGAGCGAGCCTTGCCATCGTCGTCAATCCAAACAATCCCGACGGCCGCCGTTATGCCCCGAACGATCTGCTCGATCTGTTGCCGCTTGTCGATCGCCTCGTCGTCGACGAGAGTTTCGTTGATGCCGTTCCCGAGCTCTCGCTCGCCTCGGACGCAGAGCAGCCCGGGCTGCTGATCCTGCGGTCGTTCGGAAAATTTTACGGTCTTGCCGGCCTGCGGCTCGGGTTCGTGATCGGCAATTCGTCGGACATCGCGAGGGTCGTGGCGGCGTCGGGCCCGTGGCCGGTGTCGGGCGCGGCCATCGCGATCGGCTGCCGCGCATTGCGTGATGACGCTTGGGCCATTGCGACCACAGCGCGCCTCTTGCGAGACTGTGCTCGCCTCGATGACATGGTGCAGTCGCAAGGCTGGCAGCTTCTCGGGGGCACGCCGCTGTTTCGACTGTACGAAACGCCCGACGCACGTGGCGCGCAGGAGAAGCTTGCGCGCAATCAGATCTGGTCGCGCGTGTTTGCAGGAGCGCCGACACGGTTGCGCCTCGGGCTTCCCGGCAATGAAGCTGAATGGATCCGCCTCTCCGAGGTCCTAGCGCGCTAGCGCGAGCAAACTGTCGACATCGAGATGCGTTTCGATGTGATCGGCGAGGGCATCGAGCGCGCTCTCGACCCTGGCGTGATAGGGCTCGTCGCCTGCGGGAATGTCGAGCTTTGCCAGATACGCCTTGCGGAACGCGTCCGACGTGAACAGACCGTGCAGATAACTGCCTTGCACGCGTCCCTCGCGGGAGATCGCACCCTCCGGCTTGCCGTTCAGTGTCGCGAAGGGACGGGCGCAATCAGGCCCATCGGTGCGGCCGATGTGGATTTCGTAGGCCTCGATCGGCTGGTTCGTTGAGACATGCACGGCAGCAACCCGCGTTAGCGTCTTCACGGGGCTCATCACCGTCGTCACGTCCAGAAGTCCGAGGCCTGGTGTCTCGCCCGCAGGGCCCTCGATGCCATCGGGGTCGGCGACGTTGCGCCCGAGCATCTGATAACCGCCGCAGAGGCCGAGCACGTGGCCGCCCCTGCGATGATGTGCGAGGAGATCGATGTCCCAGCCCTGTGCACGCAGGAAGGCGAGGTCGCCGCGCGTGGACTTCGAGCCGGGAACGATGACGAGACGAACGTCGCCGGGAATCGCTTCGCCCGGCCGCACCATGACGAGATCGACGCCCGCCTCGAGCTTGAGCGGATCGAGATCGTCGAAATTGGCGATCCGCGACAGCGCCAGGCACGCGATCTTGCATCGGCCCGGCTTGCGCGCGTCGGTGAGGCCCAGCGCATCCTCGGCCGGCAGCTCGCCGGCGCGCGCGAACCAGGGCAGCACGCCAAGGCCGCGCCATGTGGTCCTTGCTTCGATCAGCTTGTAGCCGTCGTCGAACAATGTGGGATCGCCGCGAAACTTGTTGATGACAAATCCACGGATCATCGCGGCATCATCGGAGTCGATCACCGTCTTGATGCCGACGAGCTGGGCGATGACCCCGCCGCGATCGATGTCGCCGACCAGCACGACCGGCACGCCGGCCTTGCGCGCAAAGCCCATATTGGCGATGTCGGCCTTGCGCAGATTCACCTCGGCCGGACTGCCGGCGCCTTCGACCAGCACGAGATCGGCGCGGGCCTTCAGCCGCTCGAAGCTCTCCAGCACTGCGCCCATCAGTGACGGCTTCATCGCCGCATAGTCGCGTGCTCGCGCCGTCGCAATGCGCTTGCCATGCACGACCACCTGCGCACCGACATCGGTCTCCGGCTTGAGCAGCACCGGGTTCATGTCGGTATGCGGCTCGACACCCGCGGCGAGCGCCTGGAGCGCCTGGGCGCGGCCGATCTCGCCGCCATCGACGGTGACGGCGGCATTGTTCGACATGTTCTGCGGCTTGAACGGGAGCACGCGCAGGCCGCGGCGCGTGAAGGCGCGCGCGAGGCCGGCGACGATGAGCGATTTGCCCACGTCCGAGCCGGCCCCCTGGATCATCAGCGCTCGTGCCATCGCGAGGTTGTCTCAGAACTCGACGCCGGCCTGCGCCTTGATGCCGGAGCGGAACGGGTGCTTGACCAGCGTCATTTCGGTGACGAGGTCGGCGATCTCGATCAGCTCGTCCTTGGCGTTGCGCCCGGTGAGCACGACATGCGTCATCTCTGGCTTCCGCGTGGTCAGGAATTCGACCACCTCTGTGATATCGAGATAATCGTAGCGCAGCGCGATGTTGATCTCGTCGAGCACGACCATGCGCAGGCTCTCATCGAGGATCAGTTCCTTGGCCTTCTCCCAGCCGGCGCGTGCGGCGGCGATGTCGCGGGCGCGGTCCTGAGTCTCCCAGGTGAAACCCTCGCCCATCGCATGGAACTGGCAGAGATCGCCGAAATGCCCGGTGAGCAGGCGCCGCTCGCCGGTGTCCCAGGCGCCCTTGATGAACTGCACCACCGCGCAGGGCAGGCCATGCGCGACGCAGCGAACGATCATGCCGAATGCCGAGGAGGATTTTCCCTTACCCGCGCCGGTATGGACGATGATCAGGCCCTTTTCGCCGCTCTTGGTCGCCATGATCTTGTCGCGGGCGGCCTTCTTCTTTGCCATTTTCTGGGCGTGACGGGCCTCGCTTTCCTCGGTCGTTTGGGTCTCCGGTTCAGGCGTCATCGGTCCCGGTCCTTCGGCTTGACAAGTGGCTGCCACCGGCAAATGGTGGCCCGGCGTTGGTTCCTGTCCTATGACAGGCGAAGAGGGAATGCGATAGGGTCCGAATCCGCAAGATCCGGATCCAAAATGCAGCCGCCCCCGCGACCGTGACCGGAGAGATGCCCGAAGCCACTGACTCCCGAAAGGGAATCGGGAAGGCGGGGATCGAGGGGCCAAAACCCTGCTCCGCAAGCCGGGAGACCTGCCAGCGCGGACGATTTTGGACCGGCGGACGGGGTGTTCCGCGACGGGGAAACGGCCTCTCAAGTCAGGGTCCGTGCGCCTCTTCGCCTCCCGCTGTTTATTCTGGAAGAGGCGATGACCGTCACACTTCACGTCTGCATCACCTGCCGCGCCGGCCAGACGCTCGGCGAGGGCGAGGCCACGCCAGGCAACCGGTTGCACGCTGCGATCCTCGAGGCCGGCGTGCCCGACGGCGTCAATGTGGTTCCCGTCGAATGCCTCTCGGCGTGCAGCCAGGGCTGCTCGGTCGCGCTCAGCGCACCGGGACGCTGGTCCTATGTCTATGGCCGCTTATCCGATGTGAATGCGCGCGACGTGGTCGCTGGCGCTGCGGCCTATGCGGCCGCTCCCGACGGGCTCGTGCCATGGCGCAGCCGCCCCGAGATCTTCCGCAAGCAGTCGCTTGCGCGCATTCCCCCGATTCCCGCCGTGCCGGAGGCCGCCGAATGAATTCGCTTGCAAAAGTCCCCGTCACGGTGGTCACGGGGTTCCTCGGCTCCGGCAAGACCACGCTGATCCAGCACCTGCTCAGCAATGCAGGCGGCAAGAAGCTCGCCGTGCTCGTCAACGAATTCGGCAGCGAGGGCGTCGATGGCGAGATCCTGAAATCCTGCGCCGACGCCAATTGCCCGGAAGAGAACATCGTCGAGCTCGCCAATGGCTGCATCTGCTGCACCGTGGCCGACGATTTCATTCCGACGATGGAGCAGCTGTTGGCTCGCCCGGTGCGGCCCGATCATATCCTGATCGAAACGTCGGGCCTCGCGCTGCCCAAGCCGCTCTTGAAGGCGTTCGACTGGCCGGAGATCCGCTCGCGCATCACGGTCGACGGCGTCGTCGCGCTCGCCGACGCCGAGGCCGTCGCGGCCGGCCGCTTCGCGCCGGACCCGGCTGCGGTCGAAGCGCAGCGCGCCGCGGACGACAATCTCGATCACGAGACGCCGCTGTCCGAAGTGTTCGAGGACCAGATCGCCTGCGCCGACATCGTGCTGCTGACCAAGGCCGATCTTGCGGGGAAGGCCGGGGTGGAAGCTGCCAGGGCCGCGATCACCGCCGAGATGCCGCGCCGCGTCCCGATGCTCGCCGTGACGGACGGCGCGATCGATGCGCGCGTCATCCTCGGCCTTGGCGCCGCCGCCGAGAACGATCTCGCCGCGCGTCCCTCGCATCATGACGGCGAGGAGGAGCACGAGCATGACGACTTCGCCTCTGTCGTGATCGATCTGCCTGAGGTGGCCGACATCGATGCGCTGGTCGCCTCGGTTCAGAAGCTGGCGCGCGAGCAGAACGTGCTGCGTGCCAAGGGCTATATCGCGGTCGCGGGCAAGCCGATGCGGCTGTTGTTGCAGGCTGTCGGCGAGCGCGTGCGCCATCAATTCGACAAGCCCTGGGGGCCGGGAGCCAGGCAGTCGAGGCTAGTCGTGATCGGCGAGCACGGCGACATCGACGAGGCCGCGATCAAGGCGGGATTGGGAGTCTGATGCACGTCGTCTTCCGCGAGAGCCGCGGTCTCGAGGAGACCGCGACGCCAAGGGACATCGGTCAGGACCCGGCCGATCTCGTGGTGCTCTCGTATTCGGATTCCGACCTCGCCGCGTTCGCAGCCGGCTGGCGGCGTGGCCGCAACAGCCTGCCGTCGCTGCGGCTCGCCAATCTCGCGGAGCTGCGCCATCCGCTGTCGATCGACACTTATGTCGAGCGCACGCTGTCGTACGCGCGCGGCATCCTGGTGCGGCTGATCGGCGGTGAGTCCTATTGGTCCTACGGGCTCGCGGCCCTCCAGCAATTGGCGAAGGATCGCGACATCGTGCTGGCGGTGCTGCCGGCCGATGGCCGCGATGACATACGGCTCGATGCGTACTCGACCTTGCCGGTCTCGACGCTGCGGCGGCTCAAGGTGCTCTGCGACACCGGCGGTCCGGTCGCGGCGCAAGCTGCGATCGCGCAGCTCGCGCTGGCCTCTGGGCTCTATGCCGGGCCGGTCATCGGAGAGATGACCGTGCCCGAGATGGGGTTCTACGATCCCGTGCGCGGCGTCATTGCGGCGCCAGCAAGCGACGGGAAGCCGCGCGCGCTGGTGACCTTCTATCGCTCCTATCTCACTGCCGCCGATACCGGCTCGGTCGACGCTCTGATCGCGTCGCTGCGCGACAAGGGATTTGACACCCATGGTGCCTTCGTCACCTCGCTGAAGGCGCCGGGCGTCGCGGATTGGCTGCGCGCCCATCTTGCGCAAAATCTTCCGGCCGCGATCGTCAATGCGACGGCGTTCTCGGCAATGGGCGACGATGGCACGACGCCGTTCGATGCCGCGACCTGTCCGGTGTTCCAGGTTGCGCTCTCCACGGCGCGGCGCGAGGATTGGACGCAGTCGTTGCGCGGCCTGTCGCCTGGCGATCTCGCCATGCATGTGGTGTTGCCCGAAATCGACGGCCGCCTGTTCGCAGGGGTTGTGAGCTTCAAGTCCGCTGCGATGCGCGATCCCGAGCTGCAATTCTCGCATCTGGCGCACAGGCCGGACGAGGAGCGTGTGAGCGCGATCGCCGCACGCGTAGCTGCTTGGCGGCGCCTTGCGGAGAAGCCGGCGGCCGAGAAGCGGCTGGCGATCGTGCTGTCGAACTATCCCGGCCGGCCGCACCAGATCGCGCACGCCGTGGGGCTCGATGCGCTGGCGTCGGTTGAGGCCTTGATCTCCGATCTTGCGGAAGTCGGGTTCGACGTCGCGCGGGTCGATCGGCTCGGCGAATTGCTGCTCAAGCGCGGTTCGACCTGGAGCATTGCCGATTATCGCGCGGCGCTGTCGCGACTGCCCCAAGCCTTGCAGGACGATCTCGCGCAGGCCTGGGGCGCACCGGAGGATGATCCGAGCTGCCGCGACGGGTCGTTTCGTTTCGCCGCGATCCGATGCGGCCGGTCGATCGTCGCAGTCCAGCCCGAGCGGGGAGCTGCGGCCTCGCGCGATGCCGACTATCACGATCTCGCCCGCACGCCGCGCCATGGCTATGTCGCGTTCTATCTCTGGCTTCGCGAGCAGGCCCTTGATGCGGTCGTGCACATGGGCGCGCATGGCACGCTGGAATGGCTGCCCGGGAAATCCGTAGCGCTGTCGCAAGCGTGCTGGCCGGAGGCGCTGATCGGCGATCTGCCCATCATCTATCCCTTCATCGTCAACGATCCCGGCGAGGCCGCGCAGGCCAAGCGGCGCATCGGTGCGGTCACGATCGGTCATTTGCCGCCGCCGCTCGCAACATCCGCGGTGCCGGAAGGCCTGCGCCGGCTCGAACGCCTGCTCGACGAATATTCGACCGCCGATGGTCTCGATCCCGCCCGGCGCCAGCGGCTGATCGCGGCAATCCGCGAGGAGGCCCGCGCCGCGGGCCTCGAAGACGATCTCGGCCTCGACGCATCGGCAGCAGCAGCCGAAGCCATTCCGCGGATTGATCGCTTCGTGTGCGATCTCAAGGAGAGCCAGTTCGGCGACGGCCTGCACGTGTTCGGGCGCGGCGCATGCGGCGAAGCGGAGCGCGATGCGCTGCGTGCCGCGCTCGCCGGCGAGCGCGTTGCGCCTGGGCCGTCAGGCTCGCCCTATCGCGGGCGCCAGGACGTGCTGCCGACGGGGCGCAATCTCTTCGCCGTCGATCCGCGCGCGGTGCCGACGCCGTCGGCGCATGCCCAGGGCATAAAGCTCGCTGAAGAGCTGCTGCGCCGTCACCTGCAGGATCATGGCGACTGGCCGAAGGGCCTCGTGGTCGATCTCTGGGGCTCGGCGACCATGCGCACCGCCGGTGAGGAGTTCGCCATGGCGTTGCATCTGGCCGGCCTTGCCCCGCGCTGGGATCACGTCTCCGGCCGCGTCACCGGCTACGACATCATCGCGCCGGCCGAGCTCGGCCGTCCGCGCATTGACGTGACGCTGCGGGTATCCGGCCTGTTCCGCGATGTCTTTGCCGGCCTTGCGCAATTGTTCGAAGCCGCTTCCGAGGCGCTCGCGGCGCGCGAGGACGAGGGCGATGAAAATCCCTATTGCAATCGCGCATCGCGCGTCTTTGCGCCGCGGCCCGGCCAATACGGCGTTGGCCTGTCAGCGATCCCCGACGCCTTCACACCGGAGACGCGGGGCGCTGCCGGGGAAGCCTGGCTGTCGGCATCGTCCTGGGCGTTCTCGGCTGATGGCACGATGCAGCCGGACCGCGCCGGCATCGCACAGCGGCTCGCCTCCGCAGACGCGTTCGTTCATGTGCAGGACCTGCCTGAAACCGATCTTCTGCTCGCCGCTGACTATGCTGCGCATGAAGGCGGCGTCGCCGCTGCTGCGGCGCATCTCCGCGTCACGGGACCATCGCTTTATCACCTCGACACGACACGCCCCGATCAGCCTCATGCACGTACGTTGACTGAGGAAATATCGCGCGTCGTCCGCGCCCGCGCTGCCAATCCGGCCTGGATCGCCGGCATGATGCGCCACGGCTTTCGCGGCGCCGCCGAGATCACCGCGACGCTCGAGCACATGGCCGCCTTCGCGCATCTCGCCGGCGCCGTGCCGCCGCATCTGTTCGACCTCTATTACGATGCGACGCTCGGCAACGACGACGTCCGCACCTTCATGGCCCATGAGAATCCGTCCGCGCTCGCCGCGATGGAGACCTGCTTCACGCGCCTGCACGAAGCCTCGCTCTGGCGAACCCGGCGCAATTCGATCGCCGCGGCGCTGCGGGAGGCCTCATGAGCGCGGCCTCGGTCAAGGGCTGGTGTCCCGGCGCGCTGCGCCCGATGCAATCGGGGGATGGGCTGGTCGTGCGCGTCCGTCCGTTCGGCGGGCGGCTTGAAGCCCAGCAAATCGTCGGGCTGGCCGAACTGGCCGAGCGCTTCGGCAATGGTCTGATCGACGTCACACGTCGGGCCAATCTCCAGATCAGGGGCGTCAGCGCAGATGGCCACCGGCCGTTGCTCGACGGCCTTGCGCGGCTCCAGCTGCTCGACCCCGACGCCGACATCGAAGCTAGGCGCAACATCCTGGTGACGCCGTTCTGGGGCAGCGGCGACGAGACGCAGTCGCTCGCTGCAGAGCTCGAGGAGGCGCTGGCCGATTCCGACCTCGCGCTTCCCACCAAGTTCGGCTTCGCCGTCGATGACGGCAGGTCACGGGTGCTCGCCGGTGATTCCGCCGATATCCGCATCGAGCGCGACCGCTCGGGCCGTCTCCTGGTTCGGGCCGACGGCGCGAGGCTCGGCCACTCCGTCGCGCGCGGACAAGCCGTGAGCACGGCGCTGGCGCTGGCAAGCTGGTTCATCGTCTCCGGCGGTGCGAGGGGTGGGCGAGGGCGCATGGCAGCCCACATCGCATCCGGCGCGGCGCTGCCTCGATCGCTGCGCGGCGAGACTGAGCCCGCGCCCGTGGTGGCCGCATCGCGGCCAGGTCACTATCGGCAAGGCGCGCTGGTCGGCGTCGCGTTCGGGCAGATGCTGCACGAGACCCTGCACCAACTCGCCGGTTGCGGACATGCGCTGCGCATGACTCCCTGGCGGATGGTGCTCAGCGAAGGCAAGCGCGAGATGCCGAGCGCGGCGGGCCTCATCACCGAGCCCCACGATCCCGCGCTGCGCGTGATTGCCTGCAGCGGAGCGCCGCGCTGCGGCGAAGCCCATGCCGACACGCGTGCGCTCGCCGCAGCGCTCGCGCCGCGCATTAGCGCGGATACGCGACTTCACGTCTCCGGCTGCGGAAAGGGCTGCGCCCATTCCGGTGCGGCTGCGATCACGCTGATTGCGACGAACACCGGATTCGATCTCGTCCGCGATGGCTCGATCCGTGACGCGCCGGCCCTGCGCGGGCTCGACGGCGCCGACATCGTCAGCGATCCCTCCGTCCTGGTCGGAGGGAACTGATGCCTCACACCTACGAGACCGACGGCGCGGCGATCTACCGGCAATCATTCGCGACCATCCGGGCCGAGGCCGATCTTGCGCGCTTTTCGCCTGACGAGGAGCCGGTGGTGGTTCGCATGATCCACGCCGCCGGCATGGTCGGTCTCGAGGCGCATATCCGCTTTTCACCGGGCATGGCAGCAACCGCGCGCGCCGCTCTGCAAGGAGGCGCGCCGATCCTGTGCGACGCGCGCATGGTCTCGGAAGGCATTACGCGCGCGAGACTTCCTGCGGCCAATGCCGTCATCTGCACGCTAGGAGACGAGTCCGTTCCCGCGCTGGCGCAATCCATGCACAACACGCGCTCGGCCGCGGCGCTGGAGCTGTGGCGGCCGCACTTGGGTGGCGCGATCGTCGCGATCGGCAATGCGCCGACCGCGCTGTTTCATCTGCTCAACATGCTGGAGGATCGCGACTGCCCGCGGCCTGCGGCCATCATCGGCTGTCCCGTCGGCTTCGTCGGTGCCGCCGAATCCAAGGCCGCGTTGATGGCCGATCCGCCGGTACCTGCGATGACGGTCGAGGGACGCCTTGGCGGCTCCGCGATCACCGTTGCCGCCGTGAATGCACTGGCGAGCCGGAGCGAATAGTCATGGGACGCATCATCTGCTGCGGTCTCGGTCCCGGTGATCCTGATCTGATGAGCGTGCGCGCGGACCGGACCGTGCGCGCCGCGCAACACGTCGCCTATTTCCGCAAGAAAGGCAGGGCGGGCCAGGCGCGCCGCATCGTCGAGGGCCTGCTGGTGGCCGGCGTCACCGAATATCCCATGGAATATCCTGTGACCACCGAGATCGCCTTCGACAGCGCGGAATATGTTCAGCTGCTCGCCGGCTTCTACGACGAATGGGCCGAGCGCCTGGCGCGGCTTGCGCGCGCCGTCGATGTCGTCGTGCTGTGCGAGGGGGATCCTTATTTCTATGGCTCGTTCATGCATCTGCACACGCGCCTGCAGGGCCGCACCGAGATCGAGGTGATCGCGGGGATTCCCGGCATGGTCGGGTGCTGGAACGGCGTAGCCCAGCCCATCGCGCTCGGCGACGACGTCACGACGGTGCTGATGGGAACGCTTCCCGAAGACGAGCTCGAACGCCGCATGCGCGATTCCGATGCACTCGTCGTCATGAAGACCGGCCGCAATCTCGCCAAGGTGCGCCGCGCGCTCGCATCCGCCGGCCGGCTCGATGACGCCTGGCTGGTCGAGCGCGGCACCATGCCGGGCGAGCGCGTGGTACGGCTCGCCGAGATCGACGCCATCGATTGTCCTTACTTCGCGATCGTGCTCGTGCACGGCAAGGGCCGGAATCTGGACGCGGCCGAATGACGGGCACGCTGACCATCGCGGGCCTCGGGCCCGGCAGCGACGCGCTGGTGACGCCGGAAGTCTCCGCCGCGCTCGCAGCCGCGACCGACATTCTGGGCTATGCGCCCTACGTCGCGCGCGTGCCACCGCGGGCGGGGCTTACGTTGCGCCCGTCGGATAATCGCGAAGAGCTGCAGCGCGCGAGCGAAGCCCTGCGGCTTGCCGCCGAAGGCGGGCAGGTCGTCGTCGTCTCCTCCGGCGATC
Source organism: Bradyrhizobium sp. Leaf396 (assembly GCF_001424605.1). Classification (NCBI taxonomy): domain Bacteria; kingdom Pseudomonadati; phylum Pseudomonadota; class Alphaproteobacteria; order Hyphomicrobiales; family Nitrobacteraceae; genus Bradyrhizobium; species Bradyrhizobium sp. Leaf396. The sequence goes on along the minus strand of NZ_LMQJ01000045.1, from coordinate 48,851 downwards.
CCGGGGTCTTCGCCATGGCCTCGGCCGTGTTCGAGGCGCTCGAACGGGCGCCGCAATGGCAGGCGCTGCCGATCCGCGTGCTGCCCGGCATCACGGCGATGCTGGCGGCTGCTGCACGCGCCGGCGCGCCGCTCGGGCACGATTTCTGCGCGATCAATCTTTCGGATAATCTGAAGCCATGGGCGGTGATCGAGAAGCGTCTTCGCCTTGCGGCAGAGGCAGACTTTGCCATCGCGCTGTACAATCCGCGCTCGGCGAGCCGGCCGGAAGGATTTGGCCGCGCGCTTGCGGTGCTGCGAGAGGCCGGCGCCGGCGCGCGTCTCGTGATCTTCGCGCGCGCGGTCAGCGCCGCTGATGAAAAGATCGAGACGGTGACGCTGAACGAAGCGACGCCCGGGATGGCCGATATGCGCACGCTGGTGATCGTCGGCAACTCGCAGACACGCCGCGTCGGCCGCTGGGTCTATGCGCCGAGGCGGGCAGAATGACCGAGCCACTGCATCACGTCAGTGACGCTCTCGACCCGTGGCCGCTCGGGCAACTGCGGTCGCGCGATCATGATGACGGGAAGGCCGAGGCTTCGGGCCGCGTCGATCTTCGCGCGCGCGCCGCCGCCGCCCGAATTGCGGGCGACGATCCAGCCGATGCCACGTGTGCGCATCATCTCAAGCTCGCTTCGAAGCGTGAACGGTCCGCGCGCCACGATCACATCCGCGGCGAACGGCAGGTCGACTTCCGGCGGATCGACGAAGCGGAGCGTGTAGCTGTGCTGCGGCTTGCTCGCGAATGGCGCGATATGCTGGCGGCCGATGGCGAGGAACACGTTTGCGGGCGCCTCCGGCAGCGCAGCGGCCGCGGCGCCGACGTCTTCGACATCGATCCAGTTGTCGCCGGACACCCTGGTCCAGGGCGCGCGCTCCAGCGCGATCAGCGGCGTATCGGCGTCCGCGCACGCCTCGATCGCATGGCGGCTCATCTCGGCCGCGAACGGATGCGTCGCGTCGATGACATGCGTGATGCCTTCGCGGCGAATGTAGTCGGCCAGCCCGCTCACGCCGCCGAAGCCGCCGATGCGGGTCGGCAGCGGCTGCTCGGCCGGCGCGCGCGTCCGGCCGCCATAGGAATAGACCGCCTCGATGCCGGCGCGCGCGATCTCCGCGGCGAGCAGGCTCGCATCGGCCGTTCCGCCCAGAATGAGCGCGCGCATCATGGCTAATCCCTGGCTGACCATCATCGGTATCGGCGAAGATGGCCTTGCTGGCCTATCCGAGGCAAGCCGAAAGGCGCTTGCCGAGGCGGAAACGGTGTTCGGCGGCGAGCGTCATCTTGCGCTTGCCGACGCTGGCAGCCGCGGCCGTCCATGGCCGGTGCCGTTCGATGCGAACGTCGTGCTGAGCTGCCGTGGCCGGCCGACCGTCGTGCTCGCTTCCGGCGATCCGTTCTGGCATGGCGCCGGTGCGAGTCTCGCCGAGAAGCTCGGTGGCGAGGAGTGGATCGCACATCCCGCGCCGTCGACCTTCTCGCTGGTCGCCGCGCGGCTGGGCTGGCGCCTGGACGCCGTCACGTGCATCGGCCTGCACGCCGCGCCATTCGAACGTCTCGTGCCGCATCTGGCGCGCGGTGCGCGCATCATTTGCCTCGTGCGCGATGGCAAGGCCGCCAGCGATCTTGCGAAATGGCTGACGGAACGCGGCTGGGGCGCTTCTGCATTCTGGACTCTCGCCGCGCTCGGCGGGCCCCGCGAGACTGTCCGGCAGTATTGCGCAATGGACTTCGCTGATGATCTCGCTGGCAACCTGGTTGCAGTCGCGGTGGAGGCGAGGGGCGCACAGGGCATTCCCTGCAGCTCGGGCCTGCCGGACGATCTCTTTGTCCATGACGGCCAGATCACCAAGCGACTGGTGCGCGCGCTCGCGCTGTCGGCGCTGGCGCCGCGAGGCGGCGAACGGCTGTGGGACGTTGGCGCCGGTTCGGGTTCGATCTCGGTCGAGTGGGCGCTTTGTGGAGGGGCGGCCACGGCGATCGAGGTGCGCGAAGATCGCGTTGCCAACATCCGCAGCAATGCGGCCGCGTTCGGACTGGCGCATCGGATCGCTGTGGTCACAGGAGCGGCGCCCGAAGCTCTCACCGCGTTGGACCCGCCGGACGCCGTCTTCGTCGGCGGCGGCTTCGATAACGCAATGTTCGATGCGATCTGGCCGCGGCTCCCTATCGGGGCGCGGCTGGTTGCACACTCGGTCACACTGGAGACGGAAGCGCTGCTCGGCGAACTTCATCAGCGCCATGGCGGCGAGCTGATGCGGGTGGAGATTGCGCAGGCCGCTCCGCTCGGCCGCTACCGCTCCTGGGAGGCGGCAAGGCCGGTCGTGCAGTGGAGTGCCGTCCGATGAAGGTTGCCGGACTCGGATTCAAGCAGGATGTGACGCTGGCCTCACTGCGCGAGGCTCTGCAGGCGGCCGGCGGTCCGGAGGGCCTCGCGGCCGTGGCCACCGTCAGCGACAAGGCTGACGCGGAGGTGCTGAAGCAGCTCGCGCGCGAATGCGGTGTGCCGATCAGGGCCGTTCCAGCCGATGTGCTTGCGAAGGTGGACACGCCGACCCGGTCGAAGCTTGTCGCGGAAAAGTTCGGCACCGGATCGGTTGCCGAAGCCGCCGCGCTCGCAGTCGCGGGTTCTCGCGCGCGGCTCATTGCAACGCGCGTGGTTTCTCAGGATCGCACCGCGACCGCGGCGATCGCCGAGGGAGATGGCGCATGACGGTCCATTTCATCGGCGCGGGACCTGGCGCGCCAGATCTCCTGACATTGAGGGGACGCGATCTGATCGCAGCCTCTCCGGTCTGTCTCTATGCCGGCTCGCTGGTGCCGGAGGGCGTGCTGGCGCATTGCCCGCCCGGCGCGCGCATCGTCAACACCGCGCCGCTGTCGCTCGACGAAATCATCGGGGAGATTGCCGCCGCGCACGCGGCAGGCAAGGATGTCGCGCGGTTGCATTCCGGCGATCTCTCGGTCTGGTCGGCCATGGGCGAGCAGCTCCGCCGTCTGCGTGCGCTTCGCATTCCCTATTCGGTGACGCCGGGCGTTCCCTCCTTCTCGGCGGCCTCGGCGGCGCTGGAGGCCGAGCTCACGCTGCCTGGCCTTGCCCAGAGCGTGGTGCTGACGCGCACGCCGGGCCGCGCCAGCGCGATGCCTGAGGGCGAGAAGCTTGCGGCGTTCGCAGCCACCGGCGCCGTGCTCGCGATTCATCTGTCGATCCATCTGCTCGACCAGGTCATCGCGGAGCTGACACCGCACTATGGCGCGGATTGTCCGGTCGCGATCGTCTGGCGTGCAAGCTGGCCGGATCAGCGCATTATTCGCGCCACGCTTGCGACGCTCGATGCGGCCGTGGGCAGCGAAATGGAGCGCACGGCGCTGATCCTGGTCGGCAAGACCCTGGGCGCTGCGGATTTCGACGAAAGCCGCCTCTATGCCGCCGACTACGATCGGCGCTACCGGCCGGTCGGCGCCGAGCCGCGCTTTCCGGAGGCGACGTGATGGCGGCCGGTCTTGTCATCTCTGCTCCGGCCTCCGGCGTCGGCAAGACCACGCTGACGCTGGCGCTTGCGCGCGCCTGGCGCAGTCGCGGCCTGAACGTGCAGTGCTTCAAGAGCGGCCCCGACTATATCGATCCCGCCTTTCACGCCGCCGCCACGGGACGCGCGTCGGTCAATGTCGATAGCTGGGCGATGGACCGCGGCGCCATCGCGCATCTCGTCAGTCGCGGCGTGGACGCCGATGTCGTGCTTGCCGAGGGCTCGATGGGCCTGTTCGACGGCGTTGCCGCGCGCGGCGTCTCCGGCACCGGCGCGACTGCCGACATTGCGGAGATGCTGGGCTGGCCGGTGGTGCTGGTGATCGACCCCTCGGGACAAGCGCAAACGGCGGCTGCGATTGCGGCCGGCTTGCGCGATTATCGCGCCGGCCTGCGTCTTGCCGGGGTCGTGCTCAACCGCGTCGCCAGCCCGCGTCACGAGGCTCTCGTGCGGCGCGCGCTTGAGGAGGCCGGCATCGCCGTGTTCGGCGCGCTGCCACGTCATGCCGAGATCAGTCTGCCGAAGCGGCATCTCGGCCTGGTGCAGGCCGAGGAGCAGGCCGAGATCGGCAAGCTGATCGACGAGGCCGCGCGCTTCGTTGCCGCGCATGTCGATCTCGATGGAGTGCTCCGAGCCGCCGGCAATTGGTCGGCGCAGCCCGCGGCGAACGGCCTGAAGATAACCCCGCCCGGTCAACGCATCGCGCTCGCCCGCGATGCGGCCTTCTCCTTCGTCTATCCGCACATGCTGGAGGCCTGGCGCGCGGCGGGCGGCGAGATCGTGCCGTTCTCGCCGCTGGCCGACGAAGTGCCCGACGCGAGCGCCGACGTCTGCTGGCTGCCCGGCGGCTATCCCGAGCTGCACGCCGGCAAGCTGGCGGCCAATGCACGCTTTCGCAGCGGTCTTTGCGCCTTCGCCACGACGCGGCCGATGCACGGCGAGTGCGGAGGCTATATGGTGCTGGGGACCGCTTTGACGGATGCCGACGGCGTCCGCCATCAGATGACGGGCCTGCTCGGCCTCGAGACCAGCTTTGCCAAGCGACGGATGCATCTCGGTTATCGTCTCGCCACGCTCGCATCGCCGATGCCGGGATATCAGGCCGGTGCGCGCCTGCGCGGCCACGAATTCCACTATTCGACCATTCTCGCGCAACCTGATGCGCCGCTGGCGGTGGTGCACGACGCAACCGGCGCGGTCATCGCCGAGACCGGCTCGCGGCGGGGACACGCCACCGGCACGTTCTTCCACCTGATCGCGGAGGACCGGTGAGCGGCTTCGTCTCCTTCGTTTCCGCCGGCCCCGGCGACCCCGAGCTGCTCACCGTGAGAGGCGCCGCGCGGCTGCGCGAGGCGGACGTCGTGCTCTATGATGACCTCGCCTCCGGCGCGATCCTCGATCTGGCGCGACCCGGCGCCAATCTCGTCGCGGTGGGGAAGCGGGCGGGGCGACCCTCGACCAGGCAGCACCACGTCAACCGTCTCCTGGTCGACTATGCCGCGACCGGCGCGCGCGTGGTGCGGCTCAAGTCCGGCGACGCCGGCATTTTCGGCCGGCTCGAGGAGGAGCTGGAGACGCTGCGCGAGGCTGGCATCGGCTATGAGATCATTCCCGGTGTCACATCGGCCTGCGTCGCCGCTGCGCAGGCCGGCATTCCCCTGACCCGTCGCCACACCTCCCGCCGGGTGCAGTTCATCACGGGTGCCGACGTCACCGGCGAGCTGCCGCCCGACCTGAACTGGGCGGCGCTGGCCGATCCCGAGGCGACGACCGTCGTCTATATGGGCCGGCGCACCTTTCCGGCGCTGGCCGCAAAGTTGATCGCACACGGCCTTGCCCCGGACACTCCGGCATTGGTTGCCGAATCCCTCGGCCGTGCCGACGAGCGGCTGGTCCGCACCACCATTGCCGAGCTCGCCGATCAGCTTGCGCGCGGTGGCGCGCCCTCGACCGCCGCCGTCATCCTGTTCGGTGCACTGGCGGGGGACTATCGGTGATGACGGAGGCGGCCGCCTTTCGCCCCTTGACGCCCGGCTCGCGAAAGGCGCACACAGGAGAGGCATGGTGCTCACCGCGGCGCAAAGCGCCGGAGCATAATCGGGAATGGGGGTGGGCGGACCCAGTTTCGGCGCCCCAAACCCCAGCCGCCCCCGCGACTGTAAGCGGTGAGGGGCTCCGATCAGCCACTGGGCCGCAAGGTCCGGGAAGGCCGGAGAACCCCAGTGAACCGCGAGCCAGGAGACCGGCCGTGCACGTGTTGAGGCCAAGGCCGTCGGGTGTGACGGCAGGAAGGAACTGAGCCATGCATATCGAACCCGGAATCGTGACGGGCGGCAAGCTCGTGTTGAGTTACGCAACCGGCATCGCCGCAGGCGGCGTTGCGTTGAAGCTCGCGGTCGAGACCGTGCGCGAGCAGGGAATCGGCTCGTTCGCGGCACGTACGCTGGCCACCACGGCGCTCGTGTTCGTCTTCTTCGAGATCCTGCCGCACTTCCCGGTCGGCGTGTCAGAGGTGCACTTCATCCTCGGCTCTACGCTGTTCCTGCTGTTCGGTGCCGCGCCTGCTGCTTTCGGTCTTGCGTTCGGTCTGCTGCTTCAGGGCATGCTGTTCGAGCCGGCCGACCTGCCGCAATACGGCATGAACGTCACCACCCTGCTGGTGCCGCTGTTCGCGATCCAGGCGATCGCCACGCGGATCATTGCCCGCAACACCGCCTATGTCGATTTGAAGTACGGTCAGGCGCTGGCGCTTTCGACGACCTATCAGGCCGGCGTGATCGCCTGGGTCGCATTCTGGGCGCTCTATGGCTCTGGCTTTGCGATGACCAACCTCGCCAACATCGCAACGTTTGCCGCCTCCTACGCGCTGGTCATCGTGATCGAGCCGCTGGCCGATCTTGCCGTGCTGGCGCTGGCGAAGTCGCTGCGCGGCGTCACCGCGCCTGGCCTCGTCACCCCGCGCCTGCACAACGCGGCCTGAGAGACAAGCGATTGGACGGCCGTTGCGGCCGTCCGTCGCGCTCGCGATGCTCACGCTCTCCCTGATAGGCATCGGCTGCGGCGATCCCGCGCAGCTCACGCGCGCTGCAGTCGCCGCCATCAACGCGGCCGATCTCGTCCTCATCCCGCGCAAGGGCACGGCGAAATCCGATCTCGCGGATCTCAGGCGAACGATCTGCGCGGACGTGCTCACCAGCGGCAGAACGCAGATCGTCGAGTTCGATCTTCCCGTGCGCGACGCCGGAGAAGCTGATTACCGCAAGGGCGTGGACGATTGGCACGATGCGGTCGCCGCGACCTGGTCGAAGACGATCGCGGATCATCTCGAAGGTGATGGCAAGATCGCGCTGCTGATCTGGGGCGATCCGTCGCTCTACGATTCCTCGCTGCGCATTGCACGGCGGCTCGATCCGTTGCCGAAGATCGAAGTCGTGCCCGGCATCACCTCGATCCAGGCGCTGTGCGCCGCCCATGCGCTGCCGCTCAACGAGATCGGCGAGCCGTTCCTGGTCACGACGGGGCGGCGCTTGCGTGACGAGGGCTGGCCGCACGGAGTCGATACCGTGGTGGTGATGCTCGACGGCGGCACGGCGTTCCAGTCGCTCGATCCGGCGGATCTTCACATCTGGTGGGGCGCCTATCTCGGCATGCAAGATCAGACCATTCTCTCCGGTGCGCTCGCCGAGGCCGGTCCGCGCATCGTCGCGCTGCGGCAGGAGGCGCGCGAGCGGCATGGCTGGATCATGGACAGCTACATTCTCAAGCGCCGGCATTGAGCGAGGCAGCATGCTCCCCGAATGGGTCTACCGAGAGTGCCCCGAGATTTCCGTCCGTCATCGCGAGGCGGCGATCGTGCGGCAGGCGCAACTCACAAAGCCGACCGGGGCGCTCGGCCGGCTGGAGCAGCTCGCAATCGAGCTTGCGGGTCTGCAGGCGACAGAGCAGCCCCGCGCTTCGCGGGCGCCGATCATCATCTTCGCCGGGGATCACGGCATCGTCGCGCAGGGCGTGTCGGCCTATCCGCAAGAAGTGACCATCGCGATGATGGCGAATTTCGCCTCCGGCGGTGCTGCGATCTCGGTGCTGGCGCGCGAGCTTGGCTCGCGTCTGGAGGTGGTCGACGCCGGCACGCTGGCGACCGAGCCGACGGCGGGGATCGTCGTTGACAAGCCGCGCCATGGCACGCGCGATTTCAGCGTCGAAGCTGCGCTCACGTCTGCGGAGTTGGCATTCGCATTCGAAGCCGGCCGGCGCGCCGTGGTGCGGGCGGAGGCCGGTCAGCCTGATCTCCTGATCTTCGGCGAGATGGGCATCGGCAACACCACGACCTCTGCGGCGATTGCGGCGAGCCTGCTTGCGGTGAGCGCCGAGGAGATCGCGGGCAGCGGGACCGGCGTCGATGCGGCCGGTCGCGCGCGCAAGGCGCGGGTGATCGATGCAGCAATTGCACGCCACGGGCTCGCGGGAGGCTCGGCCGAGGAGATCCTGTGCGCCGTCGGCGGCCTGGAGATCGCAGCGATCGCAGGCGCGACCATTGCGGCTGCGCAAGCCCGCATTCCTGTATTGATCGACGGCTTCATCGTATCCGTCGCAGCGCTGGCGGCGGCGCGCCTCAATCCGTCATGCCAGCCGTTCCTGTTGCCGTCGCACCAATCGGCGGAGCAGGGACATCGGCTGGTGCTGCGCGCCCTGAACGTGCAGCCGCTGATCAGCCTCGATCTCAGGCTGGGCGAGGGATCGGGTGCGGCCATCGCGTTGCCGCTGGTCCGCTCGGCCTGCGCACTTCACAACGATATGGCGACGTTCGCGCAGGCCAACGTGCCTGACAGGCCTAGCTGACCTGCTGATTGACGCAGACGACGCGCCAGCCGCGTGCGAGCCGGTCGATCCGGGTGAGCGACAACGGATCGATCACGAAGCGCAGCGCGGCGTCCGGTGTGAGATCGAGCGCGATGCACAGCACCGCGCGGATCGTGCCGGAATGCACGACCAGCGTTGCGGAGCCTGCGTCAATCCTTGCCAGGCCTGACCGGACGCGCGCGACTTGATCCGCAAAGCTCTCGCCGTTGGGCGGCCGCCCGCGCGCCGGGTCGCGCCAGAACCGCGCGTAAGTCTCGCCACCGCTCGCCGCGAGTTCGTCATGCCGATGGCCGGTCCAGTCGCCGAAATCCTGCTCGCGGAACTCGCTGACCAGCGCCGGTTCGAGTCCCAGTGCGCGCGCCGTCTCGACCGTGCGTCGCGACGGGCTGGCATAGCTGGTGCCGTCCCGCGGCAAGCGGTGTCGCAGCGCCGCCAACTTTGCGTGGTCGCCGAGATCGGCCCGCGCATCGGCAGCATGGATCGTCCCGGCCAGGCCCTCGACGACCGCATGCCGTATCAGCCAGAGGAAGGTCTCGCCTTCCATGCTCATCTCCAAAGAAGTTGGTCGCCGTGGCAATAGCGTCGCATGCGATACATTGCCTCTGTCTTGATGGTCATCCTAGATGCTCGCGACGGTTTTCCCGAGAGGGAATGAAAAGGGAATGCGGTGCCTTGTCCCCAATGCCGCGGCCGCCCCGCAACTGTGAGCGGAGAATCCTTCGTCACAAGCCGGTGGGTCCTCGTTCCGGGACGGCGACGAAGCGGTGATGATCCGCGAGCCGGGAGACCTGCCGTCATCCGCGGTCGCACGTGAAGATGTCGGTCGGGGTCTCCTGAAAGGCCACAGCGGGGTGGGGTGAGATCCCCCGAGCGAAGGTCGGTTAGTGGCATACCATTTGCAAGCCAATGGGCTCTGGCTTCACCCGCTCTTGGCCAAAAGTTGGCCGGCATCACGTCACGACTGGGAGGACTTCATGGATCGCAGGACCGTATTGAAGGGGCTGGCCGGCGCAGGCGGTCTCGCATTGACCGGCCTCTCGGCACCGGCGATCGCGCAAGGCGCATCCGCCCGGACCTTGCGCTTCGTCCCGCAGGCCAATCTTGCCAATTTCGACCCGATCTGGGGCACGCAATATGTTGTGCGCAATGCGGCCGCGATGGTCTGGGACACGCTCTACGGCATCGATTCCTCGCTCCAGCCGCAGCGCCAGATGGTGGAATCCGAGGAGGTGACGGACGACGGCACGACGTGGACCTTCAAGCTGCGTCCCGGGCTCAAGTTTCATGACGGCGAGCCGGTGCTGAGCAAGGATGTTGTCGCGAGCCTCAGTCGCTGGGCGGCCCGCGATCCGATGGGGCTGATGATCAAGGCTCTGCAGCAGGAACTCACCGCCGTCGACGACCGCACTTTCAAATGGGTCCTGAAGCAGCCCTTCCCGAAGATGCTTTACGCGCTGGCGAAGAACAACTCGCCGTGCTCGTTCATCATGCCCGAGCGCATCGCGCAGACCGATCCATTCAAGCAGATCACCGAATATGTCGGCTCCGGGCCGATGAAGTTCGCCAAGGGCGAGTGGGTGCCGGGCGCGAAGGCGGTGTTCGAGAAGTTCACCGACTATGTGCCGCGGCAGGAGAAGGCATCCTGGCTCGCGGGCGGCAAGCAGATCCTGGTCGATCGCGTGGAATGGATCGTGATGCCGGACCCGGCCACGGCGGCCGCCGCCTTGCAGAACGGCGAAGTCGATTGGTGGGAAAGCCCGATCGCCGATCTTGTGCCGGTCCTGAAGAAGAACAAGAACATCAGCGTCGATATCGGCGATCCTCTCGGCAATATCGGCTCGTTCCGCATGAACCATCTGTTCGCACCCTTCAACGACGTGCGGGCGCGGCGTGCGGTTCTGATGGCGCTCAGCCAGGAAGACTACATGCGTGCCATCGTCGGCGACGACACTGCGCTCTGGAAGCCGCTGCCCGGCTTTTTCACGCCGGGTACGCCGCTGTACAGCGAAGCGGGTGGCGAGATACTGAAGGGCAAGCGCGACTTCGATGCCGCCAAGAAGCTGCTCGCCGAGAGCGGCTATTCCGGGCAGCCGGTGACGTGCCTCGTGGCGCAGGACCAGCCGATCACCAAGGCGCAGGGCGACGTGACCGCCGACCTCCTCAAGAAGATCGGCATGAACGTCGACTTCGTCGCCACCGATTGGGGCACGGTCGGCTCCCGCCGCGCGCAGAAGACGCCGCCAGGTCAGGGCGGCTGGAACATGTTCCACACCTGGCATGCGGGCGCCGACTGCATCAATCCGGCGCCGTACACCGCCATTCGCGCCAACGGCGACAAGGCCTGGTTCGGATGGCCGAACAGCCCCGGCACCGAGAAGGAGGTCGCATCATGGTTCGAGGCCAAGAACCTCGACGAGGAGAAGGCTGCCATCGGTCGTCTCAACAAGGCGGCGCTCGATGACGTCGTCTACGCGCCGACGGGCTTCTTCCTGAGCTACACCGCGTGGCGCAAGAACGTCTCCGGCATCGCCAAGGGGCCGCTGCCGTTCTTCTGGGGCGTGTCGAAGTCCGCATGACCGTGCGCTGAAGCCAGATGCTCTCCTACATCCTCCGCCGCATCGTCGCGACCCTGCCGGTGATGGCGATCGTTGCGCTGTTCGTGTTCAGCCTGCTCTACATCGCGCCGGGAGATCCGGCCGTGGTGATCGCGGGCGACCAGGCGAGCCCGGAGGATGTGGAGCGCATCCGGCAGAGCCTCGGCCTCGACCGGCCCTTCCTGGTCCAGTTCGGAGGCTGGGTCTGGCGCATCCTGCACGGCGATCTCGGCACCTCCATCTTCACCAACCTGCCGGTTTCGGCGATGATCGGCCAGCGTCTCGGACCGACGCTGTCGCTGATGATCGTCACGCTGATGCTCACCATCGTGGTGGCGGTGCCGCTCGGGGTCGTGGCGGCATGGAAGGCCGGCAGCCTGATCGACCGCGTCATCATGGGCTTTGCGGTGTTCGGCTTCTCGCTGCCCGTGTTCGTGGTCGGCTACATGCTCGCTTACATCTTCGCACTCGAGCTGGAATGGCTGCCGGTGCAGGGTTACACGCCGCTGACGCAAGGTTTCTGGCCGTGGCTGGAGAACCTGATCCTGCCGGCGATCGCGCTCGGCTGCGTCTACATCGCGCTGGTCGCGCGCATCACCCGCGCCGCCATGCTCGAGGTCTTGCAGCAGGACTACATCCGCACCGCCAAGGCCAAGGGCCTCGGCCAGGGCGGCATTTTGTTCATTCACGCGCTCAAGAATGCGGCGGTGCCGATCGTCACCGTGATCGGGATCGGCATCGCGCTCCTGATCGGCGGCGCGGTCGTGACCGAGAGCGTGTTCGCGATCCCCGGCCTCGGGCGCCTCACGATCGACGCGATCCTGCGCCGCGACTATCCGGTGATTCAGGGCATCGTGCTGCTGTTCAGCTTCGTCTACGTCCTCGTCAATCTGATGATCGACGTCGTCTACACGCTCGTTGACCCGAGGATCCGCTATTGACCGATACGACAGTCAATCCGCAATCGCTACCGGCCGGTCTCGTTCTCGCGCCGCAGCTGCCTGACATCCTGCGGCCGGTCGCGATCCGGCGTGGCTTCGTCGGCCTCTTGCGCGGCCATCCGACGGTCGCGATCGGCGGCGCGCTGCTGCTGACGCTGGTCCTGATCGCGGTCTTTGCACCCTATCTCGGCACGGTCGACCCGACGGCGCTTGCACCCGCCAAGCGCACAAGGGCGCCGTCGGCCGATTTCTGGTTCGGCACCGACGTGCTCGGCCGCGACATCTATTCGCGCGTTCTCTACGGCGCCCGGGTCTCGCTCACGGTCGGGCTGTCGGTCGCGATCTTCGCGTCCGCAGTTGGCCTCGCCATCGGCATGATCTCCGGCTTCATCCGCTGGGCCGACGGCATCCTGATGCGTTTCATGGACGGCCTGATGTCGATACCGCCCATCCTGCTGGCCATCGCGCTGATGGCGCTGACCCGCGGCAGCGTCGGCAACGTCATCCTGGCGATCACCGTCGCCGAAATCCCGCGCGTTTCGCGCCTCGTCCGTAGCGTGGTGCTGTCGCTGCGCGAGCAGCCCTATGTGGATGCGGCCGTGGCCTGCGGCACGCGCACGCCGATGATCATCCTGCGCCATATCCTGCCCAATACGGTGGCGCCGATGCTGGTGCAGGCGACTTATATCTGCGCCAGCGCCATGATCACCGAGGCGATCCTGTCCTTCATCGGCGCCGGCACGCCGCCCACCATCCCGTCCTGGGGCAACATCATGGCTGAGGGGCGCGCGCTGTGGCAGGTGAAGCCGTATATCGTGTTCTTTCCCGCGGCGTTCCTGTCGGTCACGGTGCTCGCCGTGAACCTGCTCGGCGACGGCCTTCGCGATGCGCTCGACCCGCGCATGGCCAAGAGTCTGTGATGTTGCCTCTGATGGATCGAGGCTGACCGCCCATGGCTTTGCTCGAAGTCGAGAACCTCCAGACCCATTTCCGTACCCCGGGCGGCATCAATCGCGCGGTGGACGGGGTGTCCTTCCATGTCAACGAGGGCGAGACGCTCGCCATCGTCGGCGAGTCCGGCTGCGGCAAGTCGGTGACCTCGATGTCCTTGATGCGGCTGATCCCGGAGCCGCCGGGCAGGATTGCCGGCACCATCCGCTTTGCGGGCAGGGACCTGCTCCAGCTGTCCGATCGCGAGATGCGTGCCATCCGCGGCAACGACATCTCGATGATCTTTCAGGAGCCGATGACGAGCCTCAATCCGGTCCTGACCGTCGGCCGTCAGATCCGGGAGACCCTGATGATCCATCAGGGCCTCGACAAGCAGGCAGCGGAGGCGCATGCGATCGAGATGCTGACACTGGTCGGCATTCCCGAGCCGAAGCGCCGCGTGCGGGAATATCCGCACCAGCTTTCCGGCGGCATGCGCCAGCGCGTGATGATCGCGGTTGCGCTGGCCTGCAACCCGAAGCTCCTGATTGCGGACGAGCCGACAACTGCGCTCGACGTGACGATCCAGGCCCAGATCCTGAAGCTGATGCTGGACCTGAAGCGCCGGGTTGGCGCGGCCATCATCCTGATCACCCACGATCTCGGCGTCGTCGCGGAAATCGCCGAACGGGTCATGGTGATGTATGCCGGCCGCAAGGTCGAGGAGGCGCCCGTCGCGGAACTGTTCCGTTCGCCGCGACATCCCTACACACAAGGTTTGCTTGGCGCGGTACCGCGGCTCGGCTCGTCATTGGTGGGCACCGCGAGGCGGCTTGCCGAAATTCCAGGACAGGTGCCTGATCTCCGCAAGCCCATTGTTGGCTGTGTCTTTGCGGGCCGCTGTGCGCTTGCGACCGATCTCTGCCGGCAATATGCGCCGGGACTTGAAGAGAAGGGCCCTCGCCATATTGCCGCATGCCACTACGCGGCCAAGGGAGCCGTTGCGGCATGAGTCCTCCGCTACTCCAGGTCAACGACCTCAAGAAGCATTTTCCGGTCAAGACCGGCCTGTTCAGCCGGAAGTCCGAGTTCGTCTACGCGGTGGACGGCGTGTCCCTCGAGATCGCCCGCGGCGAGACGCTGTCGCTGGTCGGCGAGTCCGGCTGCGGCAAATCGACGGTCGGCCGTGCCATCCTGAGGCTTTTCGACATCACCTCGGGCCAGGTCATCCTGGACGGCAAGCGTATCGACGATGCCGCACCAGGCACGATGCGCCAGATGCGCCGCCGCGTGCAGGTGGTGTTCCAGGATCCGTTCTCGAGCCTCAATCCGCGCATGCGCGTGCGCGACATTCTGGCTGAGCCGATCCGCAATTTCGGTCTCGCCAAGTCCGCCGAAGACCTCGAGGTGCGGGTCACCGCGCTCATGGACACCGTGCGCCTGCCGCGCGAGGCGCTGAACCGCCGGCCGCACGAGTTCTCCGGCGGCCAGCGCCAGCGCATCGGCATCGCGCGGGCGCTCGCGGCCGAGCCCGAATTGATCGTCTGCGACGAGGCCGTCTCCGCCCTCGACGTCTCGGTCAAGGCGCAGATCGTCAATCTGCTGCAGGATCTGCAAAGCGAGTTCGGGTTGGCGCTATTGTTTATCAGCCACGATCTTGCCATCGTCGAGCACATGACCCACCGCGTTGCGGTGATGTATCTCGGCAAGATCGTGGAAGTGGCACCGCGCCGCGACATATTCGCCGCGCCAAGACATCCCTACACCAAGGCGCTGCTTTCGGCGGTGCCGCTGCCCGAGCCCGGGGCCCAGCGCAATCCCATCATTCTCAAGGGCGATGTGCCGAGCCCGATCAATCCGCCCAGCGGATGCCGCTTCCACACCCGCTGCCCGTTCGTCTTCGACCGCTGCCGGACCGAGGAGCCGACGCTGCGCGTGGCGGGAGCCGAGCAGTGGGTGGCGTGTCATCTGGAAGAGGGCGCGCCGACGGCGGCGTAGCAATTGTTGCAGCGCCTGTGGCAGGTCTGCAGGACGTGAAACGACAATTGCGGAATGATTGCATCATGCTCCTGTTTTGCCCGACGTGTCAAAACTGACCGCCGATCCGGGGCCGCATTGGCCTCGGATGTGAGGCCGCTCGGCGTGATGGCAATTCGCGAGCAGAAACAACCCCGTTCTACTGTGCATGGGGTTGTTTTCGCATTTTGACGTGGCCGGCCTCAGCCCTGGCGGCGCAGGAAGCCCGTGATCGTCACCTTTTCCCAGATCCCCGCCGAGGCAAAGGGATCGGCGCTGTTGAAGGCTTCGACCTCCTTGCGGCCGGGTGCCTCGATCAGGAACAGGCTGCCGATCATCGTCTGGCCATCGTCGGAGACGAGCGGTCCTGACATCACGATCTGGACGCCGAAGCGCGAGGTGTCGCTCAGGAACGTCTTGTGGGCGTCGTAATTGGCAAGCCGTGTCGGCAGCGCCCCGGCGCGGTCGAGGGCGTGAATGGCGAACAGCATGGTGTCTCCGTGTCTTGATTCAGTCTTGGGACGGCCGCAGCAGCGGCCGTCCGGGTTCGTGGTGACCGGTCAGTCTACTTCGCGCTGAGCTTGCCGGCATCCTCGAAGGTCGGGCAGGTCCGCTGTTCCAGCGGCACGTCGAAGGGCTTGTAATTGTCCTTGGTGATGACGGTCGGCTTCAGCACGATCTCGGCGATGACAGGCTGGCTGCGCAAGGCGCGGATCGCCATCATGGTGCCGAGGCAACCTTGCGCGAAACCGTTGTAGTCGCCGCTCGCCAGCAGCTTGCCCGCCTTGATCGCGTCGATCGCCTCCTTGGTGCCGTTGATGCCGATCACCTGCGCTTTCCGGTTGGCACCATCGAGCGCCTCGATCGCGCCGACCGCCATGGCGTCGTTGGCGGCGAGCACGCCGTCGATCTGCGGGTTCGACTGCATCAGGTTCTCCATCACCTGGAGCGCCTGGAGCCGTTGATAGTTCCCGGGCTGCGAGGCCAGGAGCTTGGCGCCCGGAGCCTCCTTCAATGCGTCATTGAAGCCGCGGACGCGGTCGACATTGGTCAGTGAACCCTTGACGCCTTCGATGATGACGATGTTGCCCTTGCCGCCGAGGGTCTTGAGCAGGAAGCGCGCGGTCTCGAGCCCGAGGCTGTAATCGTCGGCGCCGATGAAGGAGAGGAACTTGCCGCCGGCGGAGCGGTCGGTGATGTTGACGACCGGGATCTTGGCCTCGTTGATCTTCTCCACGCCCGGCACCATCGCCTTGTAGTCGACCGGCGTGAAGACGATCGCGCTCGGCTTCTTCACCACGACGTCCTCGATCTGGCTGAGCTGCTCCGGGATCGAGTCCGGCTTGGTCGGGATGTATTGCAGCGTCTTCGCGTTCATCGTCTTCGCCATGTTGTCGGCGCCGACCCGCACCGTCTGGAAGAACGGGTTGGTCTGGTTCTTGGTGAAGACGGCGATGGTCTCGCCGTCGGCACGCGCTCCTGTTGTGAACGCAGTCGCCATCAGCAACGGCAGCGCCAGATGTCCCAGTTTCGTTTTCATGTTGCCTCCATCCCTCATTTTGCTTGTTGGACTTCCAAGTGCTCATTGCGCGCGGCGGCGGGTCTTCATGTCGAGCCAGACCGCGAGAATGACGATGACGCCTGTGACGAGCGGCTGCCAGTTGGCGCTGACCGCGAGCAGGTTCATGCCGTTCAGAACCAGGGTGAGGATCAGCGCGCCGATGAAGGTGCCGAACACGGTGCCGACACCGCCGAACAGCGAGGTGCCGCCGATCAGCACGGCCGCGATCGCGGGCAGCGTCAGGCTTTCGCCAATGTCGGCCTCCGCCGAATTGAGCCGGGACAGGAAGATGATCGAGGCTAATCCCGCCATGGTGCCGGAGACCGCGTAGACCAGCAGCAGGCGGCGCGCGACCGGAATGCCCGACAGGCGCGCCGCGACCGGATTGGCGCCGATCGCATAGATCTCCTGGCCCCAGACCGTGCGCTGCGCGAAGAACGTTCCGATGCCGAGGAAGACCAGCAGCAGATAGACCGGGATCGGCAGGCCGAACAGATAGCCGCTGCCGATCTGGCGGAAGCCGGCGGGGAAACCGTGCAGCGTCTCGCCGGCCATGTACCAATAGGTGAGGCCGTTCAGCACCCAGAGCATGCCGTAGGTCGCGATGAAGGAGGGGATGCGCAGCGCGGTGACCATGATCCCGTTGACCAGGCCGACGATGCCGCCGGAGGCGAGCCCGGTGAGGATGCCGAGCACCGGCGAGCCCGTCGTATGGATCACGGTCCCGGCGAGGCAGGCCGACAGCGCGACATTGGCGCCAACGGAGAGATCGAGGCCCGCCGTCAGAACGACCAGCGTGAGGCCGGAGGCGATGAAGAAGGTGAGGCTCGCCTGCCTGAGCACATTGAGGATGTTGCCGAGGCTCAGGAAGGAGTCGCTCAGCACGGCGAGCACCGCGCAGATCAGGAGCGCCGCGAGCAGGCGATAGAACAGCTGGATCGCGTCCTGTGACAGGAAGGAGCGGGGCGGCGCGATGGCGCCCTTAGTGATGTCGGTCATGCGCGGCTCCTGAGGCCATCGAGGAACAGGGCGAGGATGACGAGAACGCCGACGCTTGCGACCTGCACCGAGGACGGCAGCGAGATCAGGTTCAGCCCGTTGCGCAGCACGCCGACGGAGAGCACGCCGAGCAGCGTGCCGAGCAGCCAGCCATTGCCGCGCTCGAACGAGGTGCCGCCGACGGCGACGGCCGCGATGGCATCGAATTCGAGCCCGAGGCCGGCGGTGGGGTGGCCGGAATTCATCCGCGCGGTCATCAACAGGCCGGCAATGCCTGCCATGGCGCCGCCGATTGCATAGACCGCGATCAGGAGGCGGTTCGGCGAAAGACCCGCATAGCGCAGCGCCTCGCGATTGCCGCCGAGCGCGAAGATGTAGGTGCCGAAGCGGGTGTGATAGAGCAGGGCGTGGAAGGCGGCGTAGGTCACCAGCGCCATCACTATCGGAACGGGGATGCCCAGAAAGGTCGCCGAGTAGATATCGCGCACGCTGTGGGGAATGCCGACCACGCTCTGGCCGTCGCTGACGATCAGCGACAGGCCCTGCGCCATTCCGAGCGTGCCGAGCGTTGCCACGAAGGGCGGGATGCCCACGATCGCAACCAGCCAGCCGTTGGCAACGCCGAAGACCGTGCCGACAAGCAGGCCGGCGCCAAGGCCCAGCAGCATCGATTTCGTTGCAAGCGATACGATCGCGACGCAGAGCGAGGTCAGCGTCAGCACCGCGCCCATCGACAGGTCGAGGCCTTCAGTCATGATGATCAAGGTCATCGGCAGTGCGAGCATGGTCAGGATGGTCGACTGCACCAGCACGTTGGAGAGGTTGGCGACCGACAGGAAGCCGGGCGCGATCACGCTGAACAGGGCGATCAGAAGCGCCAGCACCATGGCAACGCCGGGAATGCGTTGCAGCGGATTGGGCTGAGCGACGACAGCGGCCTCACGCATGATGCATCCCCAATCGCACGATGTTCTCCTCGGTCAGTTCGTTGCGTGTCAGATGCCCGGCGATGCGCCCCTCGCGCATCACATAGGCGCGGTCGCAGACATGGCAGATCTCGACCTGCTCGGACGAGATCATCAGGGCCGCCGCGCCTTCCGCAACGAGGCGGTCGATCAGCGCGAAGATCTCGGACTTCGCGCCGATGTCGATGCCTCGCGTCGGCTCGTCGAAGATGAACAGCTTCGAGCCGGCCGCCAGCCATTTGCCGATCACGACCTTCTGCTGGTTGCCGCCCGAGAGCAGGCCGACGGTCTGGCGAGCGCTCGGGGTTGCGATGCGCAACTGGCGGATCAGGCCGTCGGCGGTACGCTGCGCGCTACGTTGATCGAACAGGCCGCTCGGAAACAGCTTCTTGAGCGCGGACACCACGAGGTTGTCGCTGACCGAGCGCAGCAGCGCGAGGCCTTCGCTCTTGCGGCTCTCCGGGATCAGGGCGATGCCGCGGCGGGCGGCGAGGTCGGGCTCGCCGGAAATGACCTTGCCGTCGAAGATGATCTCGCCCGACGTCACGGGATCGGCGCCGAAGATGGCGCGGGCGACCTCGCTGCGGCCGGAGCCGACCAGGCCGCATAGCCCGACGATCTCGCCCCGGCGCACCTCGATGTTGATGTCGGAAATGCCGGTCGAAGCGCTGAGGCCCTTGACTTCCAGCAGCACCTCACCCGGCTTGTCGGCGAAATTGCGCGGATAGGTCATGTCGACGTTGCGGCCGACCATCATGCGCACCAACTGCTCAGGCGTCACGTCGGCAGGTTTGACGCCGTCGATGCGGCGGCCGTCGCGCAGGACAGTAATGCGATCGCCGAGCGCGAACACCTCGGCCATGCGATGCGAGATGTAGACGATCGACACGCCGTCGGCCTTGAGCCGCCCGATCAAGGCGAACAAGAGCTCGGTCTCGCGGTCGGACAGCGCCGCCGTGGGTTCGTCCATCACGAGGATACGTGCGTTCTGGCTGATCGCCTTCGCGATCTCGACCATCTGTTGCTGCGCCACGCCGAGCTTGTCGACGGTGGTGGAGGGATCGATGTCGAAGCCGATGGTGTCGAGTACGCGTTTGGCGTCGGCCAGTATCTTGCGTCGATCGATGGTGCCGGGAATACGGCCCTTCGGCTCACGCCCGAGGAAAATGTTCTGGGCGATGTCGAGATGGGGGACCAGCGAGAATTCCTGGAAAATTACGGCAATGCCGAGTTTCTGCGCATCGGCAGCGGACTCGATCGCGACCGTCTCGCCCTTGTAGTAGAACTCGCCTGCGTCGGCGCGGTAGGCGCCGCACAGCACCTTCATCAGGCTCGACTTGCCGGCGCCGTTCTCGCCGAGCAGCATGTGCACTTCGCCAGGGTAGACGGCAAAGGACACGTCGTCGAGCGCCTTGACGCCGGGAAATTCCTTGCTGATGCCGCGCAGCTCCAGCAGCGGCGTGGGTGAGGTGACTTCGATCCGGAGCGCGTCGCTCATGACTTTTCACTCATGCCTTGGCTCCGCCTGCAAAGATCTTTCCGGGGTTCATCAGACCATTCGGATCGAGCGCGGTCTTGATCGACCGCATCACGTCGACAGCCTCGCCGAGCTCGTCGACGAGATAACCGATTTTGCCGAGACCGATGCCATGTTCGCCGGTGCAGGTGCCGTCCATGGCGATGGCGCGGGCGACCATCCGGGCCTGCAGCGACTTTGCGCCTTCGACCTCCTCCGGCTTGGCCGGATCGATCAGGATCAGCATGTGGAAATTGCCGTCGCCGACATGGCCGACGATCGGCGCGGTAAAGCCGTGCGCGTCCGCATCGCGCCGCGTCTCGGTCAGGCATTCCGCGAGGCGCGAGATCGGCACGCAGACATCGGTGATCACCGCGCGTGCGCCGGGGCGCAGGCCGAGGCCGGCATAAAGTGTGTTGTCGCGGGCGTGCCAGAGCCGGCTGCGGTCTTCCGGCGCCTTGGCCCAGGCGAAGCCGTGGCCGCCATGGTCGGCGGCGATCGCCTGCGCGGCCTCGGCCTGCTCGGCGACAGAACTCTCGGAGCCGTGGAATTCGAAGAACAGGGTGGGGCTCTCGCGATAGCCGAGCTTGGCGTAGGCGTTGATGCCGCGCATCATGACGTCGTCGAGCAGCTCGATGCGCGCCACCGGGATCGCGGACTGGATCACCGAGATCGCGGTGTCCACGGCGTCGTGCAGGGTGTCGAAACTGCAGACCGCCGCCGAGATCGCATGCGGCACGGGATGGACTTTCAAGGTGATCTCGGTGATGACGCCCAGCGTGCCCTCCGCGCCGACGAACATGCGCGTCAGGTCATAGCCGGCCGCCGACTTGCGCGCTCGCTTCGCGGTGCGGATCACGCGCCCGTCGGCAAGCACCACCTCCAGTGCCATGACGTTGTCCTTCATGGTGCCGTAGCGCACCGCCATGGTGCCGGAGGCGCGCGTCGACGTCATGCCGCCGATCGAGGCGTCGGCGCCAGGGTCGATCGGAAAGAACAGGCCTGTATTGCGCAGTTCCGCGTTGAGCCGCTTGCGCGTGATGCCCGGCTGCACCACGACGTCCATGTCGCTGTCGTGGACCGCCAGCACCTTGTTCATCCGTGCGAAGTCGAAGCAGACGCCGCCGGCGACCGCGGCCGCATTGCCTTCGAGCGAGGTACCAGCACCGAACGGAACGATCGGCATGCCCGCACCGGCGCAGAGCTTGACGATCTCGGCGACCTCCTGCGTGGTTTCAGGAAAGACGACGATGTCGGGCGGCAGGCTCCGATAATGCGATTCGCTCTGGCCATGTTGATCGAGCACGCCGCGCGCGACGCTCGCGCGCCAGCCGATCATGCCGGTGAGGCGCTCGGCCAATATGCCCGTGCTGACCGGCGGTCCCATCCTCAGCTCCCGTCTGCTCCCTGTTGGCGGACTCTTGTTGGTCCGTCGTTCAGCTTAAGCGGCTCTCGCGTTGCTCGCGAGCGTCTTCAGGCCGAAATCGTAGTTGAGATGAAAATACTCGCGCTCCACCATGCGACCATCCGGCGCACGACCGGCGGGATGGCGAACGAATTCACGGATCAGGCTGTCCTTGACGCCGAACACCACGTCGCTGTCGAGATACTGGTCGCCCGCAACGAACACGTGTGTCACGAGCTGCTCGAAACCAGGCGCCGAGATCATGAAGTGCACATGGGCTGGACGCCAGGGATGGCGGCCCTGTCCCTCCAGCATCTCGCCGACCGGGCCATCATGCGGAATAGGATAGGCCGCCGGCTTGATCGACCAGAAATGGAAGCGGCCGTTGGCGTCGGTGTGGAAGCGGGCGCGCATCGCGAGATCGCCGATCTTGTCGAGTTGCTGCACGTCGTAATAGCCGTCATCGTCGGAGTGCCAGACGTCGACCACGGCGCCCGCGAGCGGCTTGCCGTCCACGGTCGAGACCGAGCCGGTGACGAGCATTGGATCGCCTTCCATCGGGCCGGAGATATCGGCGCCGCTATCCTTTTCCGGGGCTGCCTGAACGAAGAACGGGCCAAGCACCGTGGTCTCGGTCGCGCCCTCCGGCACTGGGTGGTTGATGGCATCGACCAGCATCGAGACGCCGAGCGTATCCGACAGCAGGATGAACTCCTGGCGCTTGTCGTTACACATGTGTCCAGTGCGGGTCAGGAAGTCGATGCCGAATTCCCACTCCTTCTGGGTTGGCCGCACCTCGCGAACGAAAGCGTGAAGGTGACGCACCAGCGCTTCGCTCACCTGCTTGACGCGGGGGTCGGTTGCCCCGGCGATCCGCTCCAGCACTGCGTCCGTGATCGTGTTCTCGTTGAAGTTGCGCATAAGTGTCTCCGTGGATCACAGCTTCGGTTCGTCGAGGCCGGACAGCCGCTCGAGATGCTTGACGGTCGCAATGAAGTCGGTCTCGCCATCGCCCTGCGCGACAAGCGCGCCATAGGTCTCGCGCACCTGCGCGGCCAGCTGAAGTGGCACGCCGACGGCGTGCCCGGCGCCGAGGATGAGGTCGAGATCCTTGGCCATCTGCCTGCAGGAGAAGGTGGACTCGAAATCACGGGTCCGCAGCGGCGCGGTCTTGTACTTCACCATCGGCGAAGCCACGGCGCTGTCGTCGAGAACCTTCAGGATGTCCTGCCAGGCAATGCCGCCCTTGCGCGCCAGCGCCAGGCTCTCCGCCATCATCGCGGCGGATACGGCGATCATCAGATTGACCGAGAGCTTCGCGTAGCGCGCTTCCTCGGCCGGGCCGAGATAGGTCTGGGCCCGGGTGAAGGCGGCGAACAGCGGCTTTGCGCCCTCGAACGCCTCTTTCGGCCCTGATACGAAGCAAGTCAGCGCGCCCGTATGCACGATGCTGGCATTGCCGGACACGGGGGAGCGAAGATAGGCAATGCCGCGGCTTTGCGCGGCAGCTGCGATCTCGGCGGAGGCTTCGACACTCACCGTGCTGGTCTCGATGAGAACAGCACCGGGCGTCATCGCGGCGATGAGGCCGGTGGGGCCGAGCAGCGCCCCACGCAGGGCAGCGTCATCTGGCAAGGACGTCACGACAGCCGCCTTGCCGCGCACGGCCTCCGCCGGCGATGCGGCGACCGCGATGCCTTGCGCGCGTGCCTCGTTGATCCGCACCGCGCTCTGGTCGAACGCAGTGACGGCAAAACCGGCCTTGGCGACGAGGACCGACATGGGCAGGCCCATCTTGCCGATTCCGATGAAGGCAACGTTCCCCAAAGCGTCGGTCATTGTTGTTGTCCATTTGCGCCGTCAGGCAGCGCGTCCCTGTCGTTTGATGTCTTGCACCAGCCGCTCGCCGGATTGCGCAAGCCGCTGTTTCTTCGACTCCAGCCCGTCAACCAGCAATCGGCCATTTCGCTTCTTCCAGCTGCCGCCGATCATGACGGCCTCGATGTTGGCAAGGCTCGTCTGCATCACGACGGTCGCGACGGGATCATGCACCGGGACGAGGTTGAGATGGGAGGCGTCGATGATGACGAGGTCGGCGAGCTTGCCCGGCGTCAGCGATCCGATCTGGTGCTCGCGGCCGAGCATGCGGGCACCTTCTGTCGTGACCCAGCGCAGTGCCTCGCGGACCGGAATTGTGGTCGTCACCGGTATCGTGCCGCTCGTCTTTCTCGACTCCGCATTGTCGAGTGCGCGCTGCATGGAGAGCGCGACGCGGGCGGCCGAGAGAAGATCGCCGGCCAGCACGGATTCCAGATCAATGCCGATCGTCGGCCGCACGCCGCGTTTCAGGAGGCGTCCGGTGATCGGGAAGCCGTGGCCCTGGATCATCTCGTTCTCAGGTGTCACCGAGAAGGACACGCCGAGATCAACCATCCGGTCCAGGAGTTCATCGGCCAGATCGTTGCCATGGACGATGTTCACGCCCGGACCGACGAACCCGGCCTCGATCAGCTTCTCCCAGCCGCCGGGCGTCTTGGCCGGGCCGCCGCCCTGATGCATCGATGCGATCAGGTTGAGCTCACGCGCAAGGCGGAGATCGTGCATGGCGACGTCGAGGGTCGAATAGTGCGGTCCCAGGATAGCAAGTCCCAGCGTGACGAGACCGTCACGGTCGGCGAGGGCGCCTGCGAGCAGCCGCTCGACCTCGCGGCGTGGATGCGGCACCTCCGAGAAATGCGGCTCGCCTGGCTTCGGTTCGGGCTTGGGCGAGCCGTGGAAGAAGGCTGCGCGGATGCCGCTCTCGAGCAGGCCGCGGACGGCAGCGTCGGTATGATCGGGCGTCGGGTTGTTGTGGCACCAGTCGACCAGTGTGGTGGCGCCATGGTTGATCTGATTCAGCGCCCCGACGAGTGTGGCGATGTAGATGTCGTCGGGCTGGAATACGGTCGCGAGCCCGGCATGCATGCGGCGGAAATATTCCAGCAGCGTCCAGTTCGCGGCAAAGCCGCGCAAGCCTGTCTGCCAGGTGTGCATGTGCGCGTTGATGAGACCGGGGACGACGATGCGGCCGGTCCCATCAAAGATCTCCGCCTCGCCGCTGCCGAGGTCGATGGACGGCAGCACGTCAACGATGCGGTCGCCTTCGACCAGCACGTCGCCGGTGCGGAGGTCGCCGATCGCGTCATCCATGCTGATGACGGTGGCTGATCTGATCAGCGTGCGTCGCATCGCTTCAAGCCGCAGCTTTAATGGCGCCCGGCGGCTCGCCGGCCCAGGCCCGTGCGATCAGGTCGCGGATGGCGTTCCGTTCAAGCGGGCGCGGATTCCAGTACGCATTGGTGACCGCAAGATCGGCAGCCTTATCGATTCCGCTCTCGGGCATGCCGATATCGCGCAACGCGAGCGTGGCACCCAGCCGCCTCGCCAGTTCGAAGAGTCCTTGGGATGCGTCAGTGGCGCCGATTGCGCGCGAGATGCGCGTCATCGTATCGGGCACGGCCGGTGCGTTGTAGGCGAGGGAATGCGGCAGCACGATGGTGTGTGTTTCGGCGTGCGGCAGGTCGAAAGTGCCGCCGAGCGTGTGGCAGAGCTTGTGATGCAGCGCCATGCCGACTGTGCCGAGGCAGACGCCGCACAGCCAGGCGCCGTAGAGTGCTTCGGTGCGTGCCTCGCGATCGTTGCTGTTCGTGGCGATCGCGGGCAGGGCGCGCGCCAGCGCACGGATGCCTTCTTCCGCCATCAGCGACGTCACTGGATTGGTATCGCGTGCGTAGAGCGCCTCGACAGCATGCGCGATCGCATTGATGCCGGATGTGGCGGCGAGGCTCGCCGGCAGCGTCAGGGTGAGATCGACATCGTAGATCACGGTCTCCGGCAGGATCGCCGCATCGCGCACCGTGGTCTTGAGGCCGTTCTCGGTCTGGCCGACGATCGGCGTCATCTCGGAGCCGGCATAGGTGGTGGGAATGCAGAGCTGGTTGACGCCGGTGCGCAGGGCCAGCGCCTTGCCGAGGCCGGTGGTCGAGCCGCCGCCGAGCGCGACGACGCAGTCGGCCGCACAGGCTTTCATCACGGCGAGCGCGCGTTCCGTGACCTCCACCGGCGTGTGCATGGTGGCGCCGGGAAAGATGTCGGCATAGAGCGGGCCGAGAGCCGTGCCCAGGTTCCTGCCTTGATTCTCCTGCTGCGGGGTCGTCAGGATCAGCGCGCGCTTGCCGCCGAGCCGCTCGATTTCGGCCGCGGCTTGCGCAAGCGTTCCGCTGCCGAACACGACGCGGGAGGGCAAGTTTTCAAAGGTGAACGAACCGATCATGCGCCGGTCTCTTCGATGGGATAATCGACCTGGTAGCGCCCGATGCGCAAGTCGCCCAGCGCCTCGCGCACGCGCAGATGTTCCGGGTGGTTGGCGTAGGCGGTAAGGGCGGCTTGGTCCTTGAATTCGGAGAGCAGGACCACGTCGCATGCGTAATCGACCGCGCTGACGTCCATGCCGACCTCGACGTGGGTGAGGCCGTCGATCCGACCCATCAGGCCCTCGAACAGGGTCTTGACCTTGAGCCGTGCGGCGGAGCGCTCCTCTGGGGTCTCCCCGCGCAGCCGCCACATCACGATGTGCCTGATCGGGCCCGACATTTCCCTGTTTCCTCGCCTGCGACGGTGTTTTGTTGGCGCCATTTTGCCTTGCAGAAATCGGAAATAAAGGTCAAACTTTGTAAGTCTCTTTTCCTCATTCCGTAAAAATGGACCGACTGCTCCAGCTCGAGGTCTTCTCCAAAACCGCTGAACTCGGCAGTCTCTCCAAAGCCGCCGAAGCTCTGCGGATGTCGAACGCGGCTGTCAGTCGTCACCTCAGCGCGCTGGAGGAGCGGCTTGCGGTCCGGCTGATCGAACGCAACACCCGCCGGCAATGGCTGACTGAAGCCGGACAGGAGCTACTGCAGCGCTGCAGCACGCTCTTGAACGAATTGGCCGAGGCCGAGGACGCCGTCTCCGACCGCGCGCTGTCACCCAAGGGCATGCTGCGCGTAACGAGCTCGCTCTCCTTCGCGATGATCTATCTGGCGCCGATGCTGCCCGCCTTCCGCGCGCTCTACCCCAATCTCAGCGTGCAGATCATCAGTGCAAACCGCTATCCCGACTTCATCGAAGCCGGCATTGACGTTGCGATCCGCACGCGCGAGCACGAGCCGGATTCCAACATCATCGTCCGCCGCATCGGCCAGATGCATCGTGTGCTTGCGGCAGCTCCCTCTTACCTGGAGAAGCATGGCCGGCCGGAGCATCCTGCTGATCTCGCCCGCCACAACATGCTGATCTACAACCTTGCCAACGATCCGTATTCGCTGCGGCTCAGCCAGGGCAGCACCACGCAGACCATTCGCATCGCGCCGACACTCGACAGCAATGACGGCCAGATCATCTGTGGTGCGGCGCGTGCAGGGCTCGGCATCCTGATCCAGCCGCTCTACATCGTGCAGGGCGACATCGCGGCGGGCCGGCTGGTGCCGGTCCTGATGGGCTGGGAGCTGCCTCTGCTCACCATGAACATCGCCTATCAAAACCGCGTCAGGCTGCCCGCGAAGATCAGGGTCTTCTCGGACTTCCTGGTCAGCCACATCCGCGAGCATTCACCTCCGGGTATCTGGATCGACGCGGCCAAGTGACGGGACACGCGAGAGCTCCGATAGCCGTGAGCCGATGGGCGAGCGAAATGCGGATCAAACAGTCGAACTCGGGCTGGTTCGTGCAGACGAGACCATCGACGGAAATTGACTTGCGAATGCGCGAGTTTTGGGTTGAACGCGCGATCCGTCGATCACCTCGAGCCGGCCGCAGCGGTTCAGCGTGTGCAGCTTCCTGCCCGGCCAAAGCGGTCCTGGCCTCAGCGAGTGGCGGACGATCTGCCTGAATGTCGTCGGCGACAGTTCGACGACCTCCGCTAGCGCAAGGGCTGCGCCGTAGCCATCGGAACAGTCCTGGACCGGTCGCCACAATTTGCCATTGAGGGTGACGAAATTCCCCGCCGGCCGCGTGCTTGCGCGGTCGATGAGGACCGGATTGCTGGCGTGGGGCGACCAGGGTCCCAAGAGACGATCGGCGCAATAGATCGCGAGCGAATCCGAATAACCGCCGGTTCCGTCGCGCCAAGCGCCAAACAGATAATGCAGGCCGTCATGCTGCGTGATGGTCGCGTCCGCCAGTTCAAGTCCGGACAGCAGCGTCGCGTGCCGCTCCCACTTGTCCGGAAAACGAACGCACTTGTAGAGCGTGACGTCGCCGTTAAGCGAGCTCTCCGGGATCATCCACAGGGCGCCGTCGCTCTCGATCAGAAAGGGATAGGAGAGGTGCCAGGGCTCCTCCAGCACAGGCACGACTTCTCCCACCGGGCCCGCGTCGTTGAACTCGATCGCCGAAATGATGCCCTTTCCGACGCGGTGATCGAGATCCTCAAAGAAGACGAAAGTTCGTCCCTGCCACGTGATGGGAAAGGGATCTGCGTAGAAGTGGTTTCCAGGATCTCCCAGAACCGTCCAGCTTGGGCCCGACAGATCTCCGGTCTGCCAGACGCCCGCGCCATCATTGAAGCGCCAGCCGATATGCCAATGCGGAGCATAGCAGCAGAGACGATAAATCTCTTTTGCGATCGATACGGCAAGGCCGCGAGCAACAAAGCCGGCGGGTCCGCGGCGTGGGCCATTTCCGGCCGGCCGGGCCAACTGCGGGACAATGCGCGGCCTTCCCGACAGGATCGCCGCCACCATGGTCAGGGTTCGCGCCATGACCGTTTCAAGCGCGCCGCTGAGGCCCGCGGCAATCTCCGCCGATGGATGGCCGCGGTCGAGAACTGAACCGTCGATCTCGTTGATGATGTCGATCACGGGCAGGTCGCCGGCGAGAATGGCGGCCAGCGCGGCGTTTTCGCCTGCGGCTTCATTGAAGAGCGGACGAAGATACAGTCGGGCAGAGCAGTTGGGATCCCGCGCGGCGCTCGTAAAATCGACGATCACGTCCGCCGCGTCGCCGTCAGCCGATGCCCGTTCCGGAATGACCTTCAGTCTGTCGGCGCCGCTGCGCTTGCCCTTGCGCAACACCATGCGTTCGAGCTCGAACAGGGCATCGAGACCTGCGGGCCGCGCCTCCGCCGTTGGCATCCATACGATCTGAACCGGAACGTCTCGGCCATCGACGGACAGCATCTCGCGGTCCATCCATTGCCGCGCGTACTCGCGCTCACAGCGAAACTCGATGATCATGTCGAGCCAATCTCTTACAACCCTATTCAGGTCAAGTGACCTGCTCGAGAATGCGAACGTATTCCTCCACCATAGCATCTACCGAATAGCGCAATCGCAGGCCTTTGGCGTTTTGTCGCAGCTCGACGCTCAGTTGCTTGTCCGTCAGCAGCCTGGAGACGGCCGCGGAGAGCTGTGCATGGTCGGAGGCATCGACGAAGAGCGCAGTCGGTCGTCCTTCGTAACACAACACTTCGCGCAGGACGGGGAGATCAGTCACGACGGAGGGAACACCGGCATTCGCAGCCTCGACCGCGGCCAGACCGAAGGTTTCTGCCTGCGTCGGAAATACGAAGACGTCCAGACAGGCGAGGAAGTCCGCCATCCGGCCGGGAGGGATTTCCCCGAGCAGATGCAGTCGGTCTGATACTTTCATGTCACGCGCAAGCTGCCTCAGCCGCGCCTCGTCGGCGCCCTGGCCGGCGAGCGCAAGGTGCCAGGACGGTTGCTCAGGCAGCAGACGTATCGCCATATCGAGCCGCTTGTGCGGATGCAGCCGTGCTGCGCAGCCCAGCAAGATGCAATCCTGCGGCAGGTTGAACTCTTGTCGAGCAACCTCCTTCGACAGCGTGAGGGCCTTGTCGTCGAAGCCATGCGGCACATGCACCATGCGTGACCGGTAGGCCGCGGGATAGCGCGAGTACTCGCGTTCCATGTCCTTCGAATTGAGCGTGATGCGGTCAAAGAAGCCGAGGCTGCCCATCACGATATCGGCGGTACGGACGGGCCAGCTCATCGACAGCGCGGACGAGACCTGATTTGCGACGACAGGCGCGCGGCTGACGAGGCGCGTCACACTGCCGCCGATGACGTTGCCGAAATGCTGGAACGTCAGGACGGCGTCGGGCCGGGTGGTCCTGAGATGGTGCCTGAGCGTCCACAGCATCCGCAGCAATGCCACCGGATTGCCCGGCCGGCGCGGCGCGCAATACAGTGTATCGGGCGGCTCATCGAACGAATCTGATTTGCGAAAGAAGAACAGATTGGTGACCCGATAGCCGCGAGCGGTCAGGCCGGCGCCGAGAAGCCGGGATATCTCCTGCGCACCGGCGTTCTCTGCCTGGGTCTGCGCGAGAAGCACGTGCAACTTCGGCCCGTCTCCGTCATTCCGGGCGAGTGCCGTTGCGCTCGCTTCGCCCGGTTCCCTTTTCGGTTGATAGTGGAGCACGGATCCTGACCCGCCAAAGAAACGAAATCTTCACCTTCTTAACTCCGTACCTACCATGCAGGCGCCGCATGGACACCGACTAGCGGCAAACGGAGTTAATGCCAGGCTGTGGTCACAACATCGTTCGCGCCGCAACTCCGCTGGTTGCAGGCCCATATGCGGCGAGCACGTTAACCAACCTGTCTTGCGCGCTGCCGAAGCGTGATTGGGGACCGAGCGGCCGCGCAATGGCAGCTAATCACGCGTCTCCGCGCCGCGGACAGCATAGTTGCCGCGCCTCCATCCAGAGAAGCGCAGGAGCACGAGAATTGAAGGATCCACTCCGGACCGGCGGCGGCAGAGGACGTTCAGGGCAATGGTTGCAAGCGAGAGCGACACGGTCGCCGAAATCGCTGCGCCAAGCACGCCGAGCCAGGGGATGAGGACGAGGAATCCTGCGAGCCGCAACGCGACGTTGACGGCGACGACCGGAACATAGATTCGTTCATGGCCGGTCAGTTGCAGGATCGCAGCGGCGGGGCCGCCTGCTGCCTGGATGGCGGTTCCGATCGCGAGCACGATCAAGACCGCATGCTGTGCGGTGAAGTGCGGTCCGAACAGGTTGAGGAGATAGGGGCCGCCAATCCAGATGATGGCGAGGCCGGCGACAACGCAAAGCGCTGTCACTTCCGCCATCAATCGCAAGGTTCGCTCGAACTCCCGATGGTTCTTGCTGAAATACAGTGAAGGAAGTCGACGCGCGCCGAACGTGTAAAGCGCTGCGGACAGCATGGCGAAGATGTTGGCCAGTCGCGAGGCCGCAAAGTAGACACCGGCCGTCGCCGGATCCAGCATCCAGTAGACCAGAATGACGTCGAAATACTGGTTCGCCGCTTCGAGGATCGATGCCAGCCAGAAGTGAAGGGCGCTCGATCGCCAGCGGGGCGTTTCGGATCGCGCCGGCGTGTTGCGCAAGTCCGGCAACACTCGCGCGATCGAAACGATCTGCGCAAGCAGGCCTACCGACATGGCCACTGTCATCACCGCGAACAATTCAGTGGGATCGAGTTGCCGATGGCCGAGCAGCATGACCAGTAGAAACAGCACCACGATGGCTCGCCAGAAGAACTCGCGATTGCCTTCCCCCATGAGGATGCTGACGAGCGAGCGTGCGATCTGGCTCCCGAGCATTACGCCGGCATTGACGGCCGTGTAGGCCGACACTGCAATGATCAGCAGCCACCCATCGCCTCGCGCGCCCGCGACGACGGCGATCCCGGTGATCACGATCAGCATTGCGGCTGAAGTGATCTTGAAGCTCGACAGCAGGACGCCTTTGGTAAGATCTGGCCGGCCGCCGACCTGATACTCGTTCAGGAATCTGACCAGCAGCGATTCCTGGCCGACCAGTCCCATGACGGCTGCGATCTGGGCGACCGAAAGCCAGGTCGCGAAGATACCGAACCCATCGGGCGACATCGTTCGTGCCGCGAGCGAGAATAATGCAAACGCGAGCACGCCGCTGCCAACCTTGAGGAGGATGGTTCCGACAACACCGCGCGTGACGTCGCGCCGCATGAACTGGAGGATGGATTCGATCATGGAAGGTTAAGGGGCAGCGCTCCCTCGGAGAGACATGTTCCGATAGTGCCGACAATCTAGCATGTCGAAGAACCGCGAGTGTTAATGGACGACTTGCAGGAACTCGCCCGCGGCGACGATGTCGCGGTGGCGCCGGCTGCTTCAGTCTGGAACATCGCCGTCCTCATTGTCCCAGATCGTGCAAGGTCCAGCTCAATCGATTGACGGCTTGGCGTCGCCATCCGCGAGCGAACAAGGCGAGATCAGCCGGTCAAGGACGGGTTGGCCGCTGGGATGTCGCCAAGCTGTCAGAAGGCGAGACTTGCAGGGCATTCCGAGCAAGGCGCGTGCCGGCACGGCGGCCGCGAGATTTGGCACTTCCAGTCATTAACCTCGATCTCCGGAATTGACCGGACTTGGCCCTGCGATGCGGCATCGGGCGAGAGAATTGCACTGGAATGGCCGTTAACCTTGGGAGCCTCAGCCATGACGACGGATAGACCCGTAACCGAGCCAGCCGATGGCGGCGAGAACGCGGAGATCGTGATCGTCGGCGGCGGCCTTGCGGGATCGCTTGCGGCGGCCGTGTTGGCGCGGGCAGGGCATCGCGTCGCTCTCGTCGACAAGCGCGCGGTCTATCCGGACGAGTTCCGGGTCGAGAAGATCGGCGGCCATCAACTGGATTTGATTCGCAAGCTCGGCTTTATCGATGCGCTCGAGCATGTCGCTTGCCGATATGACCGGGTGCTGAATATCCGCGAAGGCAAGGTGGTCGATGTCAGTGTCGGTCAGGCGTATGGATTTTCCTATGCCAGCCTCGTGGCCACGGCGCGTAGCCAGATCCCCGATTGCTCCAATCTGATCGTCGACGAGGTCATAGCGATCAGCAACGGCGACGATGTTCAGCATGTCGAACTGGCCTCCGGCCGGCGCTTGACTGCGCGCCTCGTCGTTCTGGCCACCGGCATGGCGGGAGTCCTGGGTTACAAGCTCGGCATCAGGCGCCGTGTGCTGGCCGAGCGCCACTCGGTGTCGTTCGGCTTCACGATCGCTCGCCGGGACGGCATCCCGTTCGATTTCGAAGCGCTCACCTGCTATGGCGAACGTACGGCGGACGGCATCGACTATCTGAGCTTGTTTCCCGTCCGTGACGGCATGCGGGCCAATCTCTTCATGTTCCGCGATCCGACCCACCCAATCATGCGCGAACTGCGCCGGGAACCGGAAGCGACAATCTTGCGCCTGCTGCCGGGATTGCGCTCCTACCTCGGCGATTTCCGCGTGACCGACAGGGTCCAGAATTGGGTGATGGACCTGACCGTCGTAGAAGGGCATCTGCTGCCCGGCGTCGTGCTCATCGGCGATGCGTTCCAGACCAACTGTCCCGCCGCCGGCACGGGCGTCGCCCGCCTGCTGGTGGATGTCGACCGGCTCTGCACCGAATACGCGCCGCAATGGCTCATGAGCGCGGGCATGGGCCGTGAGAAGATCTCGCAGTTCTATTCCGATCGCGAGAAGATTGCAGCGGACCAGCAGTCGCTGAAGATGGCGCGCTTCCGTCAAGCCCTGACATCCCGCAATGGTGTCGGCTGGGACGTGCGGCGACGGTTGCACTTCCTGCGGCGAAGTCTGACACACCGCGTCGATCAAATGCACCCCGGTTGGATTGGGCGTATCCGCGGCGCATTGCGCGCCTGAGCTTTGCACTTGGTCGTGTGCCGTCGATCAACGCGTAGGAGCTGGGGTACGAGCGGGCTGGAGCCTCAGGTCCGAAAGCCGCTTGACCGCCAACTTGAGCCAGGGAGCCTGCTTCAGGGCGAAGAGGGCGACCGCGCCCACGGGACTGCCGGCTTTCGTGACAGCCCACACCGGCGAAGGCTGCCCGCCGAACAATTTCTTGTATGGCTCGTCGCCGATGGTGAAATCGAGCATCCGATCTCCGCGCTCGATACAATCACGCGCCACCTGCTCGAACATCAGCGCGCCGAGAGACTGGCTCTTGTACCCAGCAATGTCGAATGCGCTCATGATGATGAGGAAGCTGCCCCGATGACACAGCCCGAGCACGGCGGCAATCACTTCGCCGTCCATCTTCATGGCGTAGAGGCGGACGAAGGAGCCAAGGCCGCGAAGCGCTACGTCGGAATAGAAGCCGTAGTATTCAGGGCGCTGGAGCAGGTCCCCGTCGCCCTGTGCGTGAAAGCGCGGGCCGCGAAACTTGCGCATCACGTCCAGTGCCTCGAGGACGGAGGCGCTGTCGCCGCAGCATGAGAAGCTCAGCGAGCCCTTCTTCTGGAGCTGACGATACTTCTTTGCGAGCTCCTTCTGGTAGGAGCGGTCCATCGCACTGGCCCGCCATTGCTCGAACGGTGCCATGAGAATCGTCGCGTAGGAATTCGTGTCCATCGACACACGGCGGGACGCAGCGAGGAGTTTTTCGATCGGAAGCCGTCCGTCAGGCAACTTGGTCAGTCGGAGCAGATCGAAGGGGCGCACAAGCCGCCGGATTTGCGAGCTTGCGGTTGCATCGTCGAGCAGTTGTGAAAACACGTCCGGGCTGCAGACCGGTACCAGATAGTCGGAAACGCGGAGGTCGGCGAACTCGACCGTTCGTATTGGACCGCGCCGGATTCTGAGCAGGGGCAGCACCATCGCAAGGGCCCCCGTCGCGCGGTGGCGGACCACGACGACCAGAGGCGTTGCACCCGCTTCCGGCGCGAGCCTGGTGTAGAGGCAATGCAGCCAGATCGGGTGCTGGAAGGCCGTAGCAGCCGAGCGATCAAACAGCTCTGCATATTCCGGAGATAGAAAGTCGAAAGACTGCTCGATGACGATGTCGAACGTGTTGCCAGGCTTGTTCATGAGCAATCAGGGAAATCCGGGTCATTCGCGAGCGGCGATAAGCCGCAGCTGGCATATAGCAAGGTTGTTACGGGTCAGGCACCGGAAGCGTGCGATTTGCATTAATGCGTTCAACCATGCTCGTATCGTTACCAAACTCCTAAATCCCGGAGACGCATGGCATCGCTCCGCAGGAGATGGCGAACGCGTGGTACTTGTCGCAAGTCGCGCCGCAGCTTCATCATCGGAACGAATCTCATTGTCCACGGTGCCCTGACGCGCGGTATGCAATTCTGAGGCGCTAGCGCTGGAAAAGCTAAGTCGGACGGTTCGGGCGCTGAAAAGCTTCAGCGTCTCGTCGAGGATGAGCTCGCTCGCCTGGCTCCAGTCGTCAAGGCGAGCGGACCGAGCCGCGGGTGGGCTCTTGTCAGAGCCGTACCGCGCTCGTCGTGAACGCTTGGGCGACCGGCTCCTGAACGCGGTTCAGGATCACCATTCCTGCAACGGCGATCACCAGGGCAGCAACGCAGCCAAGTACGAAAGCCTTCATCCTCAGCCTCCCTCGATTGGACCATCAAGCCATGTATACGACACAGCTTGTCGCGAGCAAGCTCGTCGATCGCTCGCGGGCATCGGGACCCATCGGGCTGTTGCGCTGCACGGTTCGGAACGGAAGGACGGTCTGAAAGTTTCTTGCAGGCCTAGTGAGCGCATCGGAGGACCCTGCGTGAAATTTCCGAAAGCGATCTTGTGCTTCGCAGCACTCTGTTCGATTGAAAGCGCCTTCTCGATTGAAAGCGCCTCGGCCCAGCCGGCTCAAACCAACTCGTCGGCGACGCAACCCCCTCCTGAAGAGAAGGGCCAGGCACAGCCGCAAGGCTGGACCGGGCCTATCAATACCGGCGCGGGTGGTGCGCCGGCCGGAAGTCCCCAGGGCCAGAGTCCGCCCGGAATGCAGGCAGCTCCTCAGGGGTCGTCCAAAACGACGACGGCACCGGCCAAGTAGACGCGGCCTCGTATATTCAGTTCTGCCGTCTGTTCTGGCAATCTTGATGATGCGATCGTCAGGCATGGCCGGGTGTGAAATGAACAGATCACCGTTGTGTACAAGGGTGGCCGTAGCGCTGTTGATCATCTTTGCTGCATCATCCGTGCAAGCCGACCTGGTCGGGCATGGCGGCCCCATACGCGCTCTAGCCGTTTCTCCGGATGGCAACAGCCTTCTCTCCGGCAGTTTCGACACGGCGGCCATTCGCTGGTCGCTCGAGACGGAGACCGCACGGCAAGTGCTGCGGTACCATGCGGACGGCATCAACGCGGTCGCCTTTCTGAAGGACGGTCGCATGATCACGGCCGGGGCCGATGCGCGAATTGCGGTATGGACTCCGGGCCGGCCGGAGCCGGACCGGGTGCTGGAGGGACATCTCGCTCCGATTATGGCGCTTGCCGTGTCGCCCGATGGGGCGCTTCTCGCATCGGGGTCATGGGACCGAACGGTGCGGCTCTGGTCGCTGGCGGACGGCACGTCGCGCGTGCTCGAAGGGCATACGCAGAACGTGAACGGCGTCGCTTTCCTGCCGGACGGCAGACTGGTCAGCGTCGGCTACGATCTTGCTCTGCGCATCTGGCGTTTGCCGGACGGCCAGCCCGACACCGTGACGCTGTCGGCGCCGCTGAACGCCGTTGCCGTGGCGCCGGATGGTGAGATCGTCACAGGTGCGGTCGACGGCAAGCTGCGCATGCTGACGAAGGATGGCAAGGTCGGCGGCGAGGTCGCGGCCGGTCCCGCGCCGGTGGTGGCCTTGACGGTGTCGGCGGACGGCATGCTGATCGCAGCGGCCGGTGTCAATGGCACGGTGGCGATCGTCGATCGCAAGTCGCGCAACCTGCTCCGCACGCCGGTTGGGCCCGGGTTGCCGGTGTGGTCCGTTGCGTTTCTCCCGGATAGCGAGACGCTGCTCACGGGAGGTGCGGACGGCAGGATCAGGCGTTGGGATGCGCGGACCGGTACTCCCGTCGGTTCGACTCCGGTGGGATCCGATCCGCTTGCCGCTTACGCGGGCGACCACGGTGCGGATGTTTTTCGGGCGTGTGTTGCCTGTCACACGCTGTCGGACAAGGAGGTGCAGCGGGCGGGTCCGACCCTTTCGGGACTGTATGGCCGCAGGATCGGTTCACTCCCAGGCTATCGCTTCTCCGACGCGCTGAAGACCATGGACATCGTCTGGACGCCGGAGACAGTCGCAAGGCTGTTCGAAATCGGACCGAACGCCTATACGCCGGGCACCAAGATGCCGGAACAGCGTATCGGCTCGCCCGAGGACCGACGCGCCCTCACAGACTTCCTGGGCCGCGCGACGTCGCGATAGCGGCCCTCATATGAGTTCAAATTCTTTATATGAAGACTCCGCATCTCCGGATGCTGCTTCAAGATTTGGATGACATCGATGGTTGGGTGAGCGGCTTCGGCAACGCAGAGGTCGACAGCCGTGCCATCTTCTTGCCCGTGGCCTCGGCTCTGCGAGCGACGATCGCCGTTACCCGCCAACTTCTGTGCCTTTGTCAGCGGTGGAGCGGCAGCTTCGGCCACTCAGCCGGCGACAGCGCTGAAGACCACGGACTTCGACAGAGCTGTGCTGACACGAGACATGGTGATGCCTCCCGGCGACGATGTCTGTTCGTCTTGTCTAGTCCTTGCCGTTGCGTTGACGTAGATAGTCATCCGTCGTGCGCGGCGGCGTTCGTTCCGGAACTCCCTTGAACGGATCGAATTGCTGTTCGCTCATGACGATGACGCGGCAGTCGGCGCACATCCTGAGCGCCTCGAGCCGCTTGTCGCCAGCCGGATACATCCAGTGCCGGCCTTCGAGCTTGGCCGCGATCCGCTCGATTGTGCTCTTCACTCCGAATGGCGTGCCGCAGCGGACGCAGAGCGCCGGTTCTTCCTCCTTAAGGATCACGGCGGGCGCGCGGGACGCGCGGAAGTCAATCTGCGGCTTGAGGGCAACGACTTTCTCCGGACAGGTGCTCTGGCACAGGCCGCATTGCACGCACGCATCCTCGATGAACTTCAGCACGGGCCGCTCGGGATCCTCGCGTAGCGCGCCGGTCGGGCAGGCGGAGACGCAGGACAGGCACAGTGTGCAACCGTTGGCATCGATGGTGACTGCGCCGACCGGCGCCCCCCGGGGAAGGGGAATCACGTCCACCGGCTTCGGCGCCAGCCGATGCAGTTCGCTCAGGCCAAATCGCAAGAGGTCACGCCGCTTGCCGACAGTCTTGAAAACCGCCGGCAGCGCGACGGCGGCGAGCATCTCGATATCAGCCAAATGCTCGCCGAGCACATCGGGATCATCCGTTTCGATGGTGGCGAGGCGCCGGCCCTCAAAGCCGAGGCCGCCGAGGATCGCATCGGCCGTTGCGACCGTCTGTGACAGTCCGGTGATGTCGTGGCGCGGCTTGGCACGGAGCAGGAAGCGCACAGCGGATACGCCATAGGCGAAGGCACCGACAATCGCTTCCAGTCCCACCTGCGTAAGCTCGTTGACGGCAAAGGGAAGCACGTTGGCCGGGAGGCCGTCGCCATGCCGTGCGAGGGCATCGATCAGAGGCGTGCCGTGCGGGCCGTCGTGAAACAGCAGCACTGCATCCGCGCCACCGGCCTCGCGGTAGGCGAGCAGCATGGCGCGAAGTCTCTGAAGCTGCGTATCGGCGGGTGGCAGCGCGTAGGACAGCGCGCCGGTCGGGCAGGCCGCCGCGCATTGGCCGCAGCCCGCGCAGATATTCGGATCGATTGCGACATGATCGCCGACGGGCGTGATCGCCCCGGTCGGGCAGAGATCGAGGCAGCGATGGCAGCCGGTGCGTTTCGAGCGCGAATGGGCGCAGAGCGTCGGTGCAACGTCAACATATTTCGGCTTGTCGAAGCTGCCGACGAGATCGCGCGCGGTCAGCACGGCGCGCAGCATCGCGGCGGGATCCCCCGGGTCGGCGCGCAGATAGCCGTCGCGCAGGTCGTGAGCGGGAAACAGCGGCATATCCCCGGACAGGTCGAGCACGATGTCGCAGCGCGAAGTGACTCCGCTTCGCGGCGGATCCAGCACGAAGCGCTCGCGCGAGGAGGGCCGGGGACGCGCATAGTCGTCGATCGCAAGCTCGAAGGCGCCGAAATGTCCCTTCGCGGAGCGGATCCTGCCCTTGACGACGGGGAAGGCCGTTGCAGTCGGCCGCACGGTGTCGTCGAACTGCTTCAGCATCACCGTGACGTCGAGATGGTCGGCAAGCAGGCGGCCGGCCTCGATCGCGGTCTCATCGCGCCCGTAGATCAGGATCACGCCCTCGCTCGACAGGGTGACGAGCGGATAGTCCGGGGACGGGATGGAGGCGGATGCGAGCAGGGCGGCCATCTTCGCACCTGCTCGTGCGCCGTCTTTCGACCATCCGGCCGTTTCGCGGATGTTGACGAAGCTGATCGCATCGGCCCGTTCGCCGGCCTCTTCCGAAAACTGCGCCGCCTGCTGCGTGCAGGCGACGGTCAACGCGCCGTCTGTCGCGGCAATCTTGCGGAAATGATCGAGTTCGGCACCACAGAGATGGCGAAAGCTCTTGACCTCGCTGCCGGGGCATCCGCGCCGCATTGCGGCCACGTCGAGACGCATCGTGTCTTCGCACGAGCAGATCAGGACGGTCTTCGCTGGTTGCTCCAGGTTAATCCCTCCGCCATTCGGATGCCGACGACGGACTCGCGCCGACCCTTCGTCTCGTATAGACATTATCCATCGGGAAGAAAAGGAAAGCGGAGGACGGCCTGCCGTCGACCCCAGTGAGTCATGTTTCCCTGGCGGAACCGGTCCATCTGCCGCCGCCGTTCACATTGGTGCGGCTGCGCGAGAGTGGCGACGCTTTCGCCCATGCATGCCGCATTGCGCCGGAGAGCGGCGCCGGAACACTCGTCTATGTAGGTCGTTTCGACCTCGCAGAGTTCGCCGTGGTGCTGGAGCCATTCGAGCCGTTGCGCAGCGCGCGGCGCGCGTTCTACGCCGGCATGGTCGCACTGACCGATGCGCTTCGCGCCTATGCGCCGCCGAGCAAGCCGATCACGATCGACTGGCCGGATGCGGTCAGGATCGACGGGGGACTGGTCGGCGGCGGACGGATGGGGTGGCCTTTTGCCGCTGACGAGGATGCGCCGCCGCGCTGGCTGGTATTCGCAGCCATGATC
This sequence comes from Bradyrhizobium sp. Leaf396, assembly GCF_001424605.1. Lineage (NCBI taxonomy): Bacteria > Pseudomonadati > Pseudomonadota > Alphaproteobacteria > Hyphomicrobiales > Nitrobacteraceae > Bradyrhizobium > Bradyrhizobium sp. Leaf396. The sequence goes on along the minus strand of NZ_LMQJ01000045.1, from coordinate 9,410 downwards.
CGGACTGTTGCGATGAACGAAGATGAACCCGGCGTTCACCCGCTGGCCTCGGCACTCGATCAGGAAGGCTTTGGCGAGGCTGGCGCGGCGCAGATCACGGAGAGCTTTGCCCGCCACTTGATGCTAGCGCTCGACGGCTGGCGCGTCGATGGCTTTGACAGCGTCGCGCGCGACTATCTCGCTCGGATGCCGCGTGAAAGGCAGACAGTTCAGCGCATTGATGATTGCGGCGATCTGCTCACGCGCCGCCTCGGTACGGACGAGACCGAGCGGAGCGATCTCGTGCAGGCGCTTGCGATGCCATCCTGGCTCGATGCGGCGCTCGGAGGACCGCGCTCATGAAGCTCCTGCGTACGATCGCACTCGATCCCTCCGACACCTTCGTATTCGAAGTGGCGGCAGAACCGGGCGAATGGGCCGTCTCCGGTGCTTTCCGCTTTTGGGATTGTGACGGGTCGAAGCTGGAAGGCAAGGCGCGCGCGGCGTTTCGCGGCGGCTTCCTCGGGGTGCAGTCCTGGGGCTGGTCGACGCTGGCGCAGATCGTTCCGGCGACCGAAGACGACTACCGCAGCCTGGTCGATCTCCTTGCGCGGCAACTGGTCGAGCGCTTCGGTGCGCCTGACATGTCGGCGGCGAAGACGGCCGCCGAAGAGGAGGTCGCTTTCGCACAATCGCTGTGTAGCCATCCGATCAGCTCTCTTGTTGCAGTGCACCGCACATCGAGCGACGGCGAGGTCCGCGAGTCATTCCGTCGCCTGCAGCTGCGCGAAGGGCAGGGGCATAGCAAGGCGTTCTCGTTCATGGAGTTGGACGACGATGTCCAGCCTGACCACGAGCTCAAACTCGCGGAACTGGGGCGGGGGCCGATCCTCAGATGAACGATTTCTGGATTGCCTGCGGCCATCATCTGCTCGACCGCGACGAGGGCGGTGGGCTCCGTGTCACCGACGAATTCCTCAAGGCCTATTTTGCGCGTCCCGAGCTGATGCCGCCGGACGACGCGTGCCCGGTCGAACGCCGGCTGCACCGCGAATTGCTCGCCCACCCGCGACAAGCGGTCGGTAAGGACGAGATCGCCGGGATTGTCGATGCGGATGCCCGGGAGAACTGGCAGTTCGTACTCGCGTTTCGCGATCTTTTGCTGCGGCATCCGACGCTCGAGGCCGCGTATCTTGCCTCGGTGCGATCAGGGACGAACGATCTGCCGCCGCTGTTCGTCAACCAGCTCTCGCATGTCATCCTGCGGAACGCTCTCGATGGCTGCGATGACCCGTTCGTGCTGCGTGCGGCCGAATTGTTCTTCCGGACCCAGCGAATCCTGCCGCACGAGCACGCCTTGTTGCTCGGCGACGAGGAGATCGTCGGTGGCCGGAGCCCGACCCCGGTGCTCTCCCTGATGTCGATGCTGGGCGCCACCACCGATGTTGTGGTCGACGTGCTCAGCGAGGAGAATGCCGAGGCCTATTGGCAGCGCAGCGACCAGTTCGATCTGGCCCTCGACCTGACGGCCGGCGGCCGCGGACCGGCGGCGCTGGCGCAGGCGATGACGCGCTGGGTCTCCCATCTGCTCGGCATCGAGGTCGTGATCGAGCCGCTGCGCGCGCTGCATGAGGCAAAGTTCACCTGGTATGTCGGGCTCGATGCGGATGCCACCAGGCTTGGCGATCGTCTGTGGCACGGCGAAGAACCAGGCGAGCGCGACACTGATCGTGTGCTCGCGCTGTTCCGGCTGACCTTCCTCGATTCGAGCTGCGCGCTTGACGACCTCCGGGGTGAACCGGTCTACCTGATCCTGTCGATGACGCCCGATCAGAAGCTTCGGATGAAACCGCAGAATCTGTTGATAGGATTGCCGGTGAAGCGTCTGGAGATGGCGACATGAGCTCCGCGGCGTCGCCGTCTCTCTCGATTGCCGTCGGTGTCGTGGTCGAGCGGCGCAGATCTACCTCGCCCTGGGTCGATTTCGTCTGGCGCGGCATCGCGGTCCTTCCGGACGAGCCGGCGACAGAACCCTGGACCGTGCTCCGCGAGCAGGACGGTTCGACCCTGTTTTATGCCGGCAGTGCGACCGTCGATCTCTATCCGTCCGAGACGGCACGCTATCGCGACAATCTCGTCTCCGGCAGTCCGAGCATCTGGACTGTACTGTCGCCTGCGGAAGGCGCCTGGCCCTATGCCGTGACGGCGGTGACCGCCGACCCCGCAGAGGGCGAGGGGTTCACCGAAGCCGCCGACAATCTCGTCGAGGCGGTGCCGATGCCCGAGGCGCTGCGCGAAGCAATTGAAAGATTCGTCGCCGAGCGCCATGTGGAGCGGGAATTCGTCAAGCGCAAGCGGCGCCGCGCCGACCCGGAGGCGTTGGCACGGCGCGATCAAGAAGGCGACAGGAATGAGTGAGGAGGACTTCCTTGCACGTTGGTCCCGCCGCAAACGCGAATCGCGGGCGGAGCCGACGAAGCCTGCTGCAGCGCAATCCATGCCGCCGTCCGAGGCCGAGGACGGCGAGACCGAGTTCGATCTCTCGACGCTGCCTTCGATCGACGACATCAATGCTGCGACCGACGTCACGGCGTTTCTGGCCAAGAGGGTTCCACAGGAGTTGAGTCGTGCGGCCCTTCGCCGCGCGTGGGCGACCGATCCTGCCATTCGCGACTTCGTCGGCCTTGCGGAGAATGCATGGGACTTCAACGACCCCACTGCGATGCCGGGCTTTGGCCCGCTGGATTGCTCGTCGGAGGAGCTGGCCGCGCTGGTCGATCGCATTGTTGGTGGAGTGCGCGAAGCGGTCCAATCTCTTCCCGATGCGTCCATCGAAATGCCGGTTTCAGCGGATTTGCATGGCGCCGATGTGACAATGATTTCCAATAGCGTTGAGCCCTCGGCCCCGCCGGAGCAACCGCAGATCTCTATTGCGGTGCAACCGCCGGCGGTTGGTCATTCGGACGAGACGGCCGAGCCCATCAGACTCCGCACGCACGGTGGTGCACTGCCGCGCTAAGCAGCGCGACCAAAGGCTATAGGCTCAAGCTATGGCAGACGGTTGACGGTCCGCGGAGCCAGGACTACGCTTTCATGAGTGCCTTATAAGAAAAGGCAATAATCAAGCAGACGGGACTCGGATGGGAGGTCCACGTGCGGGATGAGGGGCTTGATCGCGCGATCGATGCCGCAGGCGGCATTGCTCAGCTTGCACGCAAAATCGGCATCAGCCAGCCCTCTGTCTCGAATTGGACCCGCGTGCCCGCACAGCGGGTGATTGCGGTCGAAACCGCCACTGGTGTTTCCCGGAACGATCTTCGGCCGGATCTCTACAACGAACAAGCCGGCGCAGCGCAGCCCGTCGATCCGGTCGATGCTGCGCGCGCGCAGGAATACTCGCTTCTGGCAACGTTGCTCTCAGCGCCGCCGTCGAAGCGATTGCTGGAGCAGCTTGCGGCATTGACCAGCGATGCGACGCCGCTCGGCCGTGCGCATGCAGCGCTGGCCGACGCCGCCTCGAGCGCCGTTGCCGCGAAGGTGGAGCGGGAATATTTCGACCTGTTCGTCGGTCTCGGCCGCGGCGAATTGCTGCCCTATGCCTCCTACTATCTCACCGGCTTTCTGAACGAACGGCCATTATCCCGCCTGCGCGGAGACCTGACGAGGCTCGGCATCGAGCGGATTGCCAACAATTCCGAGCCCGAGGATCACGTCGCGATCCTGTGCGAGATCATGTCGGGCCTTGCTGACGGCCGCTTCGGTGCTTCGCCCGAGGCGCAGCGTGCCTTCTTCGACAAACACGTATCGCCCTGGATGGGACGGCTATTCGCAGACATGGAGAGCGCCGGGAATGCGCGCTTCTACGGTGCGGTCGGCGCGCTCGGTCGCACCTTCATCGAGATCGAGACGGAAGCATTCACATTCGCCAATTGATCGACGCGCGTCGGTCCGGGAGAGATGCCATGAGTGACGAGACGAAAGCAAAGGTCGGACGTCGCGACTTCCTGCGCCAGGTCGGGATCGGCACGGTCGGCGCCGGCGCGACGCTTGCGACCCCGTTGGTCGGGACCGCCCAGGCGGATAGCGAGAACAACGATGAGAAGCGCAAGGCGCGCTACAAGGAATCCGATCACGTGAAGACGTTCTACCGCGTCAATCGTTACCCGGCGTGAGAGGGAGGCTGCCGTGCTTATCAAGCGAACAAACCAGCGTTCCGATCGCCGAGGCTCCGTTGCCGAGTCCCTCGCAGGCCAGGCCGGCGGACTGGATCGCCGCACATTCCTGCGCAGGTCCGGTCTGGCTGGCGGTGCTCTCGCCGCGCTGGGTGCCATGCCGGTCGGCAGCGTGCGGAAGGCTGAAGCGGCTGCTGCCGGCCCGCTTGCCGCTGGCGCTGTCGTCAAGAAGAGCATCTGCACGCACTGTGCGGTAGGCTGCACCGTCACGGCGGAAGTGCTCAACGGGGTCTGGATCGGGCAGGAGCCAAGCTGGGATTCGCCGATCAACCGCGGCTCGCACTGCGCCAAAGGCGCATCGGTGCGCGAGCTCGTGCACAGCGATCGCCGCCTGCGCTATCCGATGAAGCTCGTGAACGGGCAGTGGACGCGCGTGTCCTGGGACATGGCGGTGAACGAGATCGGCGACAAGCTGCTCCAGGTCCGAGAGAAGTCGGGCAGCGATTCCGTCTATTGGCTCGGCTCCGCCAAGATGACCAACGAGGGCGCCTATCTGTTCCGCAAGCTCGGTGCGTTCTGGGGCACCAACAACACGGATCATCAGGCGCGAATCTGCCACTCCACCACCGTCACCGGCGTCGCCAACACGTGGGGCTACGGTGCCATGACGAACAGCATCAACGATATGCGCAACTCCAAGACGATGCTGTTCATCGGCAGCAACGCGGCGGAAGCGCATCCCGTCAGTATGCAGCACCTGCTCGAATCCAAAGAGCTCAACAAGGCGAACTTCATCGTCTTCGATCCGCGCCTGACCCGCACCGCGGCGCACGCCACCGAGTATGTCCGTATTCGCCCCGGCACGGACATTCCGGTGCTCTACGGCATGATGTGGCACATCCTGAAGAACGGCTGGGAGGACAAGGAGTTCATCGCCCAGCGCGTCTACGGCTTCGACGATCTGCGCAAGGAAGTCGAGAAGTGGAATCCCCAGGAGGTGGAACGCGTCACCGGCGTGCCCGCAGCCCAGCTCGAACGCGTCGCCAAGATGTTCGCCACGCAAAAGCCGGCGACCATCATCTGGTGCATGGGACAGACCCAGCACACGGTGGGCACCGCCAACGTGCGGGCAAGCTGCATCTCGCTGCTGATGACGGGGAACATCGGCAAGGCGGGCGCCGGCGCAAACATCCTGCGCGGCCATGACAACGTGCAGGGCGCAACCGATGTCGGCCTCGATATCGTGACGTTGCCGTTCTATTACGGCCTTGCGGAAGGCGCCTGGAAGCACTGGTCTCGAGTCTGGGAGGTCGATTACGACTATCTCGTCTCCCGCTTCGACGAGAAGAAGCTGATGGAGACGCCAGGCATCCCGCTGACGCGGTGGTTCGATGCCGCGCTGTTGCCGAAGGCAGATGTCGCACAGAAGGACAACGTCAAGGCCGTATTCGTGCAGGGCCACGCCAGCAACAGCATCACCCGCATTCCGGAGTCGCTGAAGGGCCTGAAGGCGCTGGAGCTGTTGGTGATCGCCGATCCGCACCCGACCACCTGGGCGTCTCTGGCGGTCGAGGCGGGACGCAAGGACGGCGTGTATATCCTGCCTGTGGCCACGCAGTTCGAATGCACGGGATCGCGCGTCGCTTCCAATCGCTCGATGCAGTGGGGCGAGCAGATCGTCAAGCCGATCTTCGAATCGAAGGACGACCTCGAGATCATCTATCTCATGGCAAAGAAGTTCGGCTTCGCCGACAAGATGTTCAAGAACATCGAGGTCGAGAACAATCTTCCGGTTGCCGAGGACGTGCTGCGCGAGATCAACCGCGGAAGCTGGTCGACCGGCTATTGCGGCCAGTCGCCGGAACGCATCAAGGCGCACATGAAGAACCAGCACAAGTTCGATCTGGTGACCATGCGCGCGCCCAAGGACGATCCGGAAGTCGGCGGCGACTATTACGGCCTGCCGTGGCCGTGTTGGGGTTCGCCCGAGGTGAAGCATCCGGGATCGCCGCTGCTCTACAATAACAACCTGCATGTGATGGATGGCGGCGGCGCGTTCCGTCCCCGGTTCGGCATCGAACGCGAGGAGAAGCTGCCGGACGGCACGACGCGGAAAGTCAGCCTGCTTGCCGACAAGTCGTTTTCCAAGGGCTCGGAAATCGAAGACGGTTACCCCGAGTTCACGCTAGCGAGCCTGAAGAAGCTCGGCTGGGACAAGGACCTCACCGAGGCTGAGATGGCGACCATCCAGAGGGTCAATCCTGCCAATCCCGATGCGGTGTCCTGGGCGATCGATCTCTCAGGCGGGATCCAGCGGGTTGCGCTGAAGCACGGCTGCGTGCCCTTCGGCAATGGCAAGGCCCGCATGAATGCGTTCGGTCTGCCCGATCCGATTCCGGTGCACCGCGAACCGATCTATACGCCGCGCGTCGATCTGGTGGAAAAGTATCCGACTCTGCCCGATGCCAAGCAGTTCCGCCTGCCCAACATCGGCTTCTCCGTCCAGAAGGCGGCGATCGAGAAGGGCATCGCCAAGCAGTTTCCGCTCATCCTCTCCTCGGGACGCCTGGTGGAGTATGAGGGGGGCGGCGAGGAGACGCGCACGAACCCGTGGCTCGCCGAGTTGCAGCAGGACATGTTCATCGAGATCAGCCCGGCCGATGCCGCCGATCGCGGCATCAAGGATGGCGGCTGGGTCTGGGTGAGCGGCGCCGAGAACAGTTCCCGTGCCAGGATGAAGGCGCTGGTGACAGAACGCGTCGGCAAAGGCGTCGCCTGGATGCCGTTCCATTTCGGCGGCTGGTTCGGCGGCAACGACCTGCGCAAGAACTATCCCGCCGGCACCGATCCGATCGTGCTGGGCGAGAGCGCCAACACGATCACGAGCTACGGCTACGATCCTGCGACGGGCATGCAGGAGCCGAAGGTCACGCTTTGTCAGATCGTCGCAGCCTGAGAGGAGCACGCACATGGCTCGGATGAAATTTCTCTGCGACGCTGATCGCTGCATCGAGTGCAACGCCTGCGTCACCGCCTGCAAGAACGAGCATGAGGTCCCCTGGGGCATCAACCGGCGCCGCGTCGTCACCATCAACGACGGCAAGCCGGGCGAGCGCTCGATCTCGATGGCCTGCATGCATTGCACCGATGCGCCTTGCGCCGCGGTGTGCCCTGTCAACTGCTTCTACACCACCGCGGATGCCGTGGTGCTGCACTCAAAGGATCTTTGCATCGGCTGCGGCTATTGCTTCTATGCCTGTCCGTTCGGTGCTCCGCAATATCCGAAGGTTGGGAACTTCGGATCGCGCGGCAAGATGGACAAATGCACCTATTGCGCTGGCGGTCCGGAGGCCGACGGCAGCAAGGCCGAATACGAGAAATACGGCGCGAACCGGCTCGCCGAGGGCAAGCTGCCGCTGTGTGCTGAAATGTGTTCGACCAAATCCTTGCTTGCGGGCGACGGCGAGATCATCGCCCAGATCTACAAGGAGCGCGTCATGAAGCGCGGCTACGGCTCGGGCGCTTGGGGCTGGAAGACCGCCTACCGCGAGACGATCGAGTCCTGACGTGGCAACCGACGGGCGCGCAATACCGGGGAGGACGTGATGGCGTCGTTTGGAAGGTTCATTCGTCTGGCGGTGGGAGCCTGGGCGCTGCTTCTCTTGGTGACGGCGGCGCCCGCGGGTGCGCAGCAAGTCAACCCGACCGCAAGCGCGGTCAAGGAGCAGCAGCTTCTGCAGGAGCTTAACCGGATCCAGGGACGCGTCAGCATTCCCGATCAGCGCTCCGGTGTTCTCGAGCAGCCGCAGGGACGCGAATGGCGGGAATTCCGCGATGTGACGCTGCGATGGATCGGCGGCATTGCCATCCTCGGCATGATCGCCGCCATCGTGATCTTCTATCTGACCGTCGGGATGGTGCGTCTCGAAGCCGGACGGTCAGGTCGCACCATCGTGCGCTTCAACGCGTTTGAGCGGTTCGTGCACTGGCTGACGGCAAGCTGCTTCATCGTGCTGGCCATTTCCGGGCTGAACATCACGTTCGGCCGGCCGTTGCTGCTACCGCTGATCGGCTTCGAGGCCTTTTCGGAATGGTCGCAATGGGCGAAGTTCGCTCACAATTATCTGAGCTTCCCCTTCACCCTCGGCGTCGTCCTGATCTTCCTGATGTGGATCGGCGGTAATATCCCAAGCAAGGTGGATGTCGAGTGGGCCAAGCGCGGCGGCGGCCTGATCGGGCACGACCATCCGCCGGCCTACCGCTTCAACGCCGGACAGAAGATGATCTACTGGATCGTCGTGATCGGCGGCGGTCTCGTCGCGGCAAGCGGCTACGCGCTCATGTTTCCGTTCTACGGCACCGGGATCGAGGGCATGCAGATGGCCCAGATCGTCCACTCCATCGTGGCGGTCCTGTTCGTCGCCGCGATGATCGCGCATATCTATATCGGCACCATCGGGATGGAAGGTGCTTTTGAAGCCATGGGCTCGGGCGAGGTCGACGTCAACTGGGCTCGCGAGCACCATAGCCTCTGGCTGGACGAGCAGAAGGCGCGAACCGGACCGAACGACGGACAGCCGCAACCCGCAACCGCGGCGGCCGAATAGGTCGGAGCAGCAACGCGGGTGCTCCGACCTACCGAGCTGGCTCTTTTGCAAACAGGACGGAGCCGTCCTGCAGCTCCTGCTCGGAAAGTGTGTTCGCTGGGTTCCATTGAAACGGCCGTTCCGGCTGGCAATCTAGTGCCGACCGTCAACTTGGTCGTCGAGGTGGATAGTCGCTTGTCAACGGAAGCGCCGCATTCCGCCCCAGCGTCGCGACCGGCTGAGCACAGATTCTTCATGTGAAGCAGCCATTTGACTTTCGTTCTGTCGGCTCTTCAGCCGTGAGCTCGAAAGTGGTCCATCTCTTGCTCTCGCCAGTATGAGACCTCTTGATAAACGTCATACTGCGGAGCGGGGCGGATGGATCGAGCGACGGGACGGACTTCGGGGGCGATTGAGCCCGGACCGGTGATGCTGCTTGGCGGGCTTATCGCCGCCAACGTCGCTGCATGGGCCTGGGCCCTCGCGGCGTTCGGCGACCGGCCGACCATCATGGCGACCGCGCTGCTGGCCTGGGTGTTCGGCCTTCGCCACGCCGTCGATGCCGATCACATCGCCGCCATCGACAACGTCGTGCGCAAGCTGATGCAGGCGGGTGAGACGCCGCGCAGCGTCGGCCTCTATTTCGCCCTCGGCCATTCCACCGTCGTCGTCG